>CAYXAD010000007.1:0-19521 GCA_964462965.1 uncultured Salinivenus sp. | reverse complement strand
TATCACGGATTGCCCGAGGATCTCTATGAGTGTCGAAATGGCCCGGGCTCTTATCTGGCTTTCTTGGGACGGATTAGTCCTGAGAAGCGGGTCGATCGCGCCATCGAGATCTCCTCTGCTTCGGGGGTGCCCTTGAAGATCGCCGCGAAGGTTGGCGAGGAGGATCGGACGTATTTCGAGCGAGAGATCGAGCCCTTGTTTGATCGTCCCAATGTCGAACATGTCGGTGAGATTGGAGAGGAGGACAAAAATGACTTTTTGGGCAATGCCCGTGCTCTTCTCTTTCCCATCGACTGGCCGGAGCCGTTTGGGTTGGCCATGATTGAGGCATTCGCCTGTGGAACCCCCGTGATTGCCTATCCGCACGGGGCGGTGCCCGAGATCGTCCGGGACGGTGCGTCGGGGTTTGTCGTCGAGAACATCTCTGAGGCCGTCGAAGCTGTCGAGCGGACCCCTCGGTTGAAAGGAAACCGCTGCCGTCGATACTTCGAGTCGCGGTTTACGGCCAGGCGGATGATGGGGGATTATCTGAAAGCCTATCAGAGGCTTCTGGACTCGAAATAAGGGAAGGGTTTCTCGTCTTCTCTGGAAGGCAAGAGAGTTCCACGGGACTTCCGGACGCTTCGTGGTCCTCTTCCTAAATGCCCCAGCTGCAAGGGGATGAATACAGAGGGAGCCAATGTGCACCTGGAGTCACGAGTTGGCGGGTCATGAGTGGACGAGGGTTGAGGGCTCCCATCCAAACCCTGAAGTTTCCGGCATCGATTTGGAATGGACTACTTAGAGAGGCGAATCGAAGGAAAAAGCATCTCTGACCTGTTGGTGGGCAGGCAGGTCATTCCGGCTCGTGTTTCCATTCTCTCTAGAGGGGAGGAAATCCGCTACCAAGGAGGTGTGCCGAGAAAACGGGAGTAGTGAAGTACATCTCGGAGGCACGGGGTGCGCCTGAGCTTGCGGAGTCCCAGCGACAACTTGTCCGGGAGGGGACGCCCCGATTTGGGGGTGAGGGGAAGCCCTCTGATGAAAGAGAATTACTCCAAACATCTACACCCGGCCCATCCCTTGATCCATCTCGTTCCCTACAGGTGTCGTACGGACGTTATCGCTGGAAGTGGGCTCTGCTGGCAAGAGCGCTTCCTATTATCCGCCATGCGTTTGCCCCGTGGAGGAAGTTTTAGGGTGGTCCAACGAGGAGTATCCTGTGAGGAGAGCTCGTACAGCCTTTTTGCGTCGTCCTGTACAGCCCTTCCCCAGCGTGTCGAATGCGGCAGGAAGAGCGACGATTGCAAGAGCAACGAACGGCGGAGGGAAGTCCATTGCCCAACGCCCAAAAGCGACGGAAGACATCTACGATCCCCGACACATCGATATGGGATAAATATAGATACAGATACAACCGAACATAGAACCAGGCAGGAAGCGATTATGAGAAGGGAGTGCCAGATCCTAATTGTAGATGATCATCCTGTTGTGCGTCAGGGGTTCAGCCAACTCGTGAAATCGGAGCGGGGACTGTCGGCTCCGTGGGAAGCGGCCACATCGGGCGAAGCCCTCAACATCGTCAGCGAGCATGAGCCTGACCTGGCACTGGTGGATGTGGCTCTCGATGGAATCAGTGGGATCGAGCTGGTGAAACAGCTACAGGCACACTACCCGGATCTTCCCGTGCTCATGGTTTCGATTCACGACGAAAAGCTGTACGCCGAGCGGGCGCTGGCAGCGGGGGCGCAGGGATACGTAATGAAATGTATCTCGAACGAAGAGATGATCCACGCAATTCAGCAGGTCCTCTCGGGGCGTGTTTACGTGAGCGGGGAGGTCCAGGCCCGGGTTTTTCCCATGGAGCTCAGATATGCCCCGGCAGAGGTGAGTTCGCCCGTTGATCGGCTTTCCGATCGTGAGCTGGAGGTGTTCCTCCTCCTTGGCCAGGGGTATGCCCCCAGACACATTGCAGACGAGCTCTGTGTCAGCGTGAAAACCGTTGAGTCCCATCGACAGCACCTGAAGGACAAACTCAATCTGGAAAAGTCGACGGAGCTCACGCGCTACGCCATCGAATGGCGAAAGAAAAACGCAGTAGAGTAGAAGGCGCGTGGAACGGAAGATGTCGAAAGCGGAGCTCGCCCGGCATGCCGCGCTTCAGGATTGGGTGGGATGAGAGAAACGGGAAAGAGAGGTTCAGCCTGAGACAGAGAGCTGAAAGGGGAAGTCGAGACGCGGAAGATCAGGGAATCCTCCTATTCACGGTACGTGCCCTGCTTGCTACGTTCCTTTGCATCAGAAGGTGAAACTCTGATTTCAGGAAGCCACTCGGAGCACCAGACCGTTCCCTACATAACCAACCAGCACGATCCACTATGATGAGCACTCACCGTCATCAGCGACATACAGCGTTTCTGATATTGTTTGCGCTCGCGGTCACCATAGGGCTTGGGGCCTGCGAGACCGACGAGACCGGAACTGACACGGAGACCACCACCGACAACCTCACGGAGGATACAACAAATGTAACTACCGGCCAGGATACCGGTCGTGCCACCACAGGCGGAGAGATGGGCACGGCCACTGAGCTCACTGAGGACCCGGCTGGGTTCATTGGTGAGCGGGTGCAGATAGATGGAGAGATTGCAGAGATACTCGCCGAGGATGCCTACACAGTTGATTACGGATGGACGGGAGGATCCGCTCGCGTGATCGTTCCACAGGATCTACAAGCCGACACCCCCGAGTTGTCACAGGGCGATCAAGTTTCGATTTCAGGAACTGTAGAAGAGTACGTTCCCACGGAGACCGAGAATGAATACGAATTGGAAGAAACCTTCGACTGGACTGAAGGGGATCCTGTGATCGTGGCTGACGACGTAGTGCTCTCCGAGTAAGTGCATTCAGACTGGCGGGGAGGCGCTTCACAAAGAGAGCACGGAGGAACTATATCTCGTTTCGTTGACTCTTCTGACCTTGATGGGAGCGGTTTGCCCTCGGGGAGTGTTGATCGGAAGCCCCTGGTGGAGCTTGTTCGATAGGGCTCTGAGCAGACAACCGGGGGCAAACCGTCTTTCCTGTGTCTAACCTTTCGGGACCTGTTTTTCGAAAGCCACCTCAGAGAAAAACAGAATCTCGACCAAAAGGACTGGAAGGAGGACCTGTCGAAGAGTATAAGAGTCTCTTTCAGTCTCTCGCTGGACCTCTCCGGGGATGATCGATTAGCTGCTGAACCTCTTCAGTGTCGATGTCCTGGCGGTTGGGGGATGTCGCTCGGGCAGAGACGGTTCCTTACGGAGCAGCGTCTTCTGTTCTTGAACTGGTGATTCATTTCTAAAGGTACGACGAAAACGTCCTGCGTTTCTCCCCATCTTCGCGGAAGGGGGCAAATGAGTCCTAGATCCCCTTGGCTCGGAAAGTCAGACCAATGCCTTCGCTGGCGCCGGTCTGAGGGTCTGATCGTTCGATCCGTCGTGAGGGCCTCTGTTGAACCTGCCTCCAACGGGGCCGTTCTACAGAAAGTGCACTAGAGCCTTTCGACGGACCGTCCCGTTTATGATTGAGTTTGAGAAGTTGGAAAAGGTGAAGCGTCGCTTTCAGGAGGTGGAGACCCTGATGGCCGATCCAGAGGTGGCCACGGACCCTGATCGGATGCAGGAGCTGGGACAGGAGCATAGCGAACTCGAGGAAGTCGTCGAGGCCATCGAGCGCTATGAGCGCCTTCTGGAGGAGCGAGAGGAGCTGGAGGAGATGGTTCGTACCGAGAGTGGGGAGATGGAGGACCTCGCGCGGGAAGAGCTCGAGCAGCTCGAAGAGAAAATGCCGGCGGTAGAGGAAGACCTGAAGAGGAAGCTCATCCCCAAGGATCCCGAAGACGAGAAGAACGCCATTGTGGAGATTCGGGCCGGTGCGGGGGGAGACGAGGCTGCCCTCTTTGCCGGCGACTTATTTCGTCTCTACAACAAGTTTGCCAACCGCCACGGCTGGTCCTATGAGTTGTTGGACGCTTCGCCGGGCTCTCAGGGAGGCTTCAAGGAGGTCATCTTTTCCGTGAAGGGAGAGGATGTCTTCGGCACGTTCAAGTATGAGGCAGGGGTTCACCGGGTCCAGCGCGTCCCCGAGACCGAGTCGAGCGGACGGATTCATACCTCGGCAGCCACAGTGGCCGTGTTACCCGAGGCCGAGGAGGTCGATGTGGACATTAATCCGAGTGACCTCACGATCGAGACCTTCAAGGCGACGGGGCCCGGCGGCCAGTCCGTAAACACTACCGACTCGGCGGTTCGCATCAAGCATGAACCGTCCGGGATCGAGGTGTCCTGTCAGGACGAGAAGAGCCAGCACAAGAACCGGGCGAAAGCCATGCGCGTTCTGCGCTCGAGGGTTTACGAGAAGAAGCTGGAAGAACAGCGGGAGGAGCGGGAGGAGGCGCGCCGATCGATGGTCGGGAGTGGGGATCGCTCGGCAAAGATTCGAACCTACAATTTTCCACAGGATCGGGTTACCGACCACCGGCTTGAAGGGGGACAGAAGAATCACTCCTTGCAGACCATCATGGACGGGACCCTCGATCCCATCATCGATGCCCTTCGGGCGGAAGAGAACGCCGAACGACTCGCCAACCTGTAGAGCATTCTCGCGTGTAGAGTGAATTCCTCACTCCGTTTTCAAGGCATCGCTGCGACCTTGTTGGATGCGCAGCGTACACGTGAGATGGACACCGTTCCCTGCTCCTCTGCATGCCGAATGCGTTCGGCATTCTACGAGGGGCGTGATTCGATATCATCCCATAGGGACCATCAACTTTGACATGGCCAGTACGAAAAATCAGTACGAGCTCACGTACGTCATCAGTGGGGTCGTCAAACAAAACCAGGTGGACGACATCGTCCGCAAGGTGAATCACCTCGTAGAGAGTAACGGCGGAGACGTCCTCGAGGTCAACGAGTGGGGCAACCAGCGTCTCGCCTATGAGATCGAGCGCAAACGCAGCGGCTATTACGTGAACATGTATTTCCAGGCGCCGGGTTCGCTGATCGAGCGGCTCGAGCGCGAGCTGGAGATTAACGATGATGTGTTGCGCTATCTCACCCTTCGTATGGACGCGAAGATGAAGCGTCACTACGAGAAAAAGAAGCAGCGCCGTGCACAAGAGCAGGCGGAAGCCGAATCCGAGGAGGAGTCGGACGACACCGAAGAGGAGGAGTGACTCGCTCCGCCCTCTCTCACACCCTCTACGACACTCGAACTAATCCGTTTTACGACCCATGCCTGAGCAGAATGACGTCGACTACGAACACCTTGAGTACGTCGACTACAAGGACACTGAGTTTTTGGAACAGTTCATCAACAATCAGGGCAAGATTTTGCCTCGACGCGTAACGGGGGTCCCGGCGCGCGTCCAGCGCCAGATCACGACGGCCATCAAACGGGCTCGACACCTTGCGCTCCTTCCCTACGTCTCCGAGTCGATTCGGTAGATTGTTGGGGGGCGGACTGTTTCCATTCATTTCCGATCCAGCGATACGACGACATCATGCAGGTTATTCTACTCAACGACGTAGAGCACCTCGGGGACAAAGGGGAGGTTCACGAGGTGGCAGACGGTTACGGGCGCAATTACCTCATTCCCCAGGGATTGGCGCGCGTGGCGACGGACGGGGCGATTCGTCAGCTTCGTGACGAGCAGCGCCAGCAGGCCCGTAAGGAGGCTGCCAAAGAGGAAGAGGCCGAGAGCCTCAAGGACGAGCTAGAAGACATGCAGGTCGTCTTTACCGCCAAGGTGGGGGAAGACAACCGCATCTTTGGTACGGTGACGACCCAGCAGATTGCTGTTGAGCTCGCCAATCGAGGCTTCGACATCGACCGTAGAGACATCGATCTCGACGAAGACATTCGCTACGTAGGGGCCTATACGGCCACCATCGACGTGGGACACGGTGTCACGGCCACCCTGGACATCCAGGTCATTCCCGAGTCTGGCTAAGCTCCTTCGCTGCTTTCGGGACCGTTTCCGAGTTCTCTACCCGCTGCCCGTTCCGCACAAGTACGGCCGGAGGAGAAGGAGCCGGGAGCAGCGTCCAACGAGCTTGTTGGGCCCATCGGACTGTTGAAGGGAAGAGCCCTCGTCGCTTCAGGTCGGAATTCATTGCTCGCTCTCATGACTGAAGCGCTCCGTGAGATCTCATTTGCCGTCGACAATGACCGGGGCGATCCTGTACACGGCGATGTCCGGTTTGTCGAGAATGAACATCCGGCGCCCGTTGTAGTCTTCTGCCACGGATTCAAGGGATTCAAGGACTGGGGGCCCTTTCCGACCTGGGGCCGTCGGCTTGCTCGAGCCGGCTTTGCAGCCGTGCACTTCAACTTTTCGTACAACGGCGTGCAGCCGGAGGCCCCGACGGAGTTTACGGAGCCGGAAAAGTTTGCGCAGAATACGCTGACACGCGAGCTCGATGACCTAGAGGCGGTTCTCGATGCAGTCGACGACGGGGATCTTCCTATTCCATCGATCGATCCGGATCGAATCGGACTCGTGGGGCATTCGCGGGGGGGCGGGATTGCCATTCTCCAGGCGGCCCGGGACGATCGGATCCGTTCCCTCGTTACCTGGGCAGCGGTAGACGGCTTCGTCGAACGGTTTTCCGACGAGCAAATCGAGGACTGGAGGACCCAGGGCTACACCGAGGTCGTCAACAGTCGCACCGGGCAGGTTATGCGCCTCGACAAGGTGCTGTACGAAGACGCCGTGGCCCACGAAAACGAACTGGACGTGCTGGCTGCGGCCGAGCGTATTGACGTCCCGTGGCTTATCGTGCACGCCCGAGACGATGAGTCGGTAGACGTTGACGCCGCAGAAAACTTGTCCGCCCGGTCGGAGAGCGCCGAGCTCATGCAGGCAGAGGGGGGGCACACCTTCGGTGGCGCGCACCCCTTTGACGGAACGGTCCCCGGATCCCTAAAAAGGGTCTGGGGAGCGAGTATCAACTTCTTCCGAGATCATCTCGGTACGTAGATGATCAAGAGGGCCGAAGAACGGACGCTTGCTGTGCTGTCGATGAAGGGGGACATTTCCGAAGGAATGCAGGAGGCTTCGAGGTTCGGTTGGGTGTCCTCCCTCCTCATTACTCGTCAACTCATAACTCGTGGCTGGCGACTCATCAACTCATGACTCGTGACGCCCCAACTCGCGACTGAGCCTGAAACGTGTGCATTGTGCGTGCCGGAAGGAATCATCTCTCTCACCGGGGGAGCTTGGAAATACCCCCCCTTTACTCCACCAGCTCCAGTTCAGCGTCGGGATCCAGCCCGGCGTCTTGCTTTGCCTCGCGAACCATCTGTTCGACGTCTCCCAGCAGCTGTTGGGCGTCAAAGACGATTCCGTCCTTAATCGTCCATTGAACGCCCCCGACACGCTCCAATTCACGCGTCTCTTTGTTGAAGCGGAGCGCACCGGTTCCGTAGAGGGCCTTCAAGTTCTCCAGTGGATTTTCGTCGACGAGGACGAGATCGGCCAGCTTGCCCACTTCGACCGATCCGATGTCGTTGTCGCGGCCAAGTGCCTGTGCCCCTTCGAGGGTTGCTGAACGGATCACTTCGAGCGGGGAGAAGCCTGCTTCTTGCAGAAGCTCGAGCTCCCGCACGTATCCAAAGCCGTACAGCTTAAAGATAAAGCCAGAGTCACTGCCGGCACCGACCCGACCGCCCCGGTTCTTGTATTCATTCACGAACTGCATCCATCGGTCGTAGTGCGTGTCCCAGGCGGCTTCGTCGGCAGAAGACCAGTAGTAGTGATAGGATCCGTGATTCTCAAAACTGGGATGGAAGAAGTCCCAGAGGGAGGGAAGGGTGTAGGTATCGTGCCACTCGGCGCGGCGCCCCCGCATCAGGTCCCGGTTGGCCTCGTAGATGCCGAAGGTCGGCACCATGGTGAAATCCAGGGCCCGGAGGGAGTCGAGGACGGCGTTCCAGCGTTCGCTCCCCGGTTCGGCGGCCTGCTGCCACATGCGACCGGCGTAGGCAAAGCGGTCCTCTTCGTCCTGATAGTTGTAGTCAGGGGGATAGTCTTGGATGGACCGCTCCGTAAAGAGGGCCTCGGGATAGCCGTAAAAGTGCTCGCCGGTGGTAAGGCCCCAGGAGGCGGTGGTTAGCACGTTGTATTGGGGCGTACCCGGCTGGGCGTGATGCATGGCGGTGCGAAGGTCTTGCCTTTCGGCCTCCTGGAGGGCCGCTCGCAGAACGTCCGGTGGGGCCTGGAAGAACTTGACTCCGTCGGCTCCTCGCTCGGCAATGTTTTGCACCCAGGTACGGGCTTCGTCCGGGGAGGTGATGGGCTCCTCACGGCCGGAGCCGAACGCCGGATACACTTCTAGACGGGGCGCCGTGATCTCGTTGGCGGCACTTCGCTCCCGGTGCTGCAACGTCCACTCGATGCCGTTGCCGGCGGCGGGGTCTCGGGCGGTGGTGATTCCGTGCCCCATCCAGAGCTTGAGCACGTACTCGGCGGGGGTGCCTTGCGGTTCACCGCCAAGGTGAGCGTGCATGTCGACGAATCCGGGGAGGACGTACATGCCAGATGCATCAATCTCGCGATCTCCCGCCGCGGGTCGGCCCTCCTCGTTGATGGGTCCTCCCGGCGACCCAATCGGTTGAATCGAAACGATCTCGTCGTTTTCGATCACGATGTCGACGGGGCCGCGTGGGGGGGCTCCCGTTCCGTCGATGAGGGTGGCGCCACGGACGACGAGTCGATCGTAGGGGCCGCCTCCACGATCACGGGGAGGCGCTTCGGCGAGTCCGTCGTCGGATTGGCCCAGGGCCGCTGGCGGTAGGCCAAGGAAAAGAGTGGTTGCAAGGAGAAGGGGGAGAAAGCGCGTCATGGTACGGGAGGGAAGACACCAGAAAGGGAACGTCGCAGAACCCGAATCGACCCGGCCGGCAAAAGATTCACGGCTGAAGCGACGAGTCGATGCTGACATCGAGGGCGTGCTCGATGTCGGAACGGAGATCGTCGGTTCCTTCAAGTCCTACTGAAAGGCGGACAAAGTGCTCGGTGATGCCGAGTTCGGCCCGCACCGCCGGATCAACGTTCGCGTGCGAGGTATGGATCGGCTGTGTGACCAGAGATTCAACCCCGCCGAGGCTGGGGGCACGAATCGGAAGGGTGAGGGCGTCGAAAAATGCCTCTACGTCTACATCCGAAGCCAGCGTGAAGCTCACCATTCCCCCGTAGCCGCTTAGAAGATTTCGGGCCCGCTCGTGGTCAGGGTGGGAGGGGAGGCCGGGATACAGCACGGTTTCGACGGCCGGATGAGCCTCGAGGGCCTCGGCAAGGGCGTGGGCCGTCTCGTTTTGCTGGCGTACACGTACGCCCAGAGTCTTCAGGCTTCGGTGGAGAAGAAAGCAGGCATGTGGATCGAGCATGCCGCCGAGCATCTTACAGGTGGTCCTGATTGGGGAGAGGAAGGCCGAAGGTCCCGCCACGACCCCCGCGGCGAGATCCGAGTGACCGCCGAGGTACTTGGTGGCGGAGTGCAGGACCACGTCGAAGCCGAGAGCGGTCGGCTGCAGGTTGATCGGGGAGGCAAAGGTGCTGTCGATCACGGCAACGAGCTCGTGCGCTTCGGCAAACGCGGCCATTGCCTCCAGATCGGGGACTTCCAACCGGGGGTTGGTGATCGACTCGGTGTAGAGAAGAGTGGTCGATGGGTTTACAACCTCGGTCCAGGCGTCGGGTCCACCGTCTGGAAGGGGGGTGTACTCGACGTCGAAGCGAGGGAGAAAGTCGTCCAGGAAGTCGAGCGTTCCTCCGTAGAGGCTCTGAGGCGCCACCAGGTGATCGCCGGCGTCGAGGAGGGCCAGGAGTGTGGCCGTAATGGCGGCCATCCCACTCGCAGTCACTAAGGCCTGCTCGGCGTTCGTAAGGGAGGCCAGCTTCTCGTGGAGGACCTCGTGGTTCGGGGTGTTATTGTACCGCACGTAGCGGGCATCCGCCTCGGGATCCTCGTGCGTGAAAGTGGACGACTGGAAAATGGGAAAGGTGACGGCTCCCTCGAGACGGGGATCCGGCTCACCGTGATGGAGGGCACGCGTGTCGAGAGAAGACATAAGCGGCGCGCGGAGTGGAAGCCCTACAAGTTAGAGGAGAGAGACTGATTCCGAAGTTTCGACTCGATTGCGGAGACGTCTTCGCTCATCTCATCGTCGGATTCGACGGCCTCTTCGATCTTTCGGTAGGCGTGGATGACCGTCGAATGGTCGCGTCCTCCAAATCGAGAGCCGATGTGCGAGTACGACTCTTCCGTCAGCTCGCGGCACAGATACATTGCAATCTGACGAGCTTCCGCCACTGTTTGCTTTCGGGAACGGGACAAAAGGTCGTCCTTGGTGAGCCGAAAGTAGTCGGCCACCTGGTCGATAATTTCGGCCGCATCGAGAACGGTCGGTTCTTCGTCGGTGTGTTCGCGGAGGAAGCTGCGGGCCGTGTCGAGGTCTAGGATCTGATCGTCGAGCTGGACGAGAGCCGTAAGGCGCGTGAGCGCTCCTTCGAGCTGACGAACGTTCGAGTCGATCCGGTGGGCAATGAGCTCTAGAACCTCCGGTTCGACCTCAATGTTTTGGCGGGCCGCTTTCCGTTGAAGGATGGCAATGCGGGTCTCGAGGTCGGGCCGCTGAATGTCAGCACTTAAGCCCCACTGAAAGCGAGAAAGGAGCCGTTCTTCGATCCCGGGAATTTTGGCGGGGGGACGGTCGGCACAGAGAAAAATCTGTTTTCCGTTCTGATGTATATCATTAAATATGTGGAAGAATTCCTCCTGGGTTTTCTCTTTCTCACCGAAGAATTGTACGTCGTCGACGATCAGGAGATCGGCCTGCCGGTAGTAACTCGAAAAGGCAGCGATCCGGTTTTCCCGCACCGATTGTACGAACTGACTCGTGAAGCGGTCACTCGACACGTACAGTACATTGTCGGCCGTATTGTGCTGAAGGGCGTAGTTCGCCACGGCCTGGGCCAGATGGGTTTTGCCGAGACCCACTCCGCCGTACACCAGGAGAGGATTGTAGTTGGTGCTCCCGGGTTCCTGGGCCACGGCAAAGGCTGCACTTCGGGCGAGGCGATTTCCGTCTCCTTCAATAAACTCCTCGAAGGTGTACTCGGGGCGAAGATGTTCTTTCGCCTGTTCGTAGAGGGCCGACCGCTCGTCGGCGCTTCCAGCCCCCCCGCGTTCAAAATGGCTGATTTCACTCGGATTCGGAGTGGCCTCCTGGGCCGCCTGGGAGGCATCTTCTGCGGGAGCGTCGGAAAGGGCGGGAGATGGGGCGGACGCAGGCTCAGAAGTCCTTGAAGCGGGGCGAGACGAACGATCGGAGGCACTCCGATCGGAACGGGACGACTTTTCGCGAGGGCGGGCCTCATTCCGTGGGGAGGCGGAAGACGAATCTGTCCCAGGGGAGGGTTCTGTGGACGCTCCTTTGGGGGAAGAGGGAGGCTCGTTGGTCGAGCGAGATGCCGAGGAATCGGTCGTTGTAGGCGCTGAAGGAGGATATTGAGGGTCGGATGTCGACTCTTCTCGATCCGCAGACTCGGGAGCGACATCGTATACGATGTCCGTTGGTTCGCCAACTGCCTCCGTTACAGCTTGATCGATGGATCGCTGAAAGCGGCTCCGAAGGTATTGTACACCAAACGACGAGGGCACCTGGAGGGTGAGGGTAGGGGTTCCGTCCTCCGTTTCAATCTTGAGCGGAGAGATGGGCTCAAGCCAGTTCTGGACCGTCCGCTCCGGAATCGTGTCACGAAGATCACGAAGGGCAGTGCGCCAAGCATCGGAGGCAGACGGAACCATAGGGCAGTGTAGATGTCCTGCGTTCGCGACGGGTGAGATGGCGACCAGTCAAGACCCTCCGTCCTGACATTGTCGCACGCATAACGTAGATGCAGCCCACCGCGAACGCAACCCTATCTTGGGAAATTTTATAGACGAGCCGTTTGACGGGCCTAGAAGGGAAATCGATGATCTGATGAAACAGACGAAGAAGCTAAAGAGAAAGTCGATCAGTCCGGGACGATGCTGCTATTGCACTGAACTCTTGGGCGAGTTCTCCAACCGATCGGGGAGGGCAGCAGGAGGCTGCGCTGATAAATTGTAGGGAGGGACCGTCTGCCCAAATATATATTTATTAGTATATAATGTTAAGTATAAGTATTATTAGATAGTATTAAATTTGTATCAGGGGGGAGCCCCCTGATTGCACCGCAGTACGCGGCAAAACTCAGATGAGCCTTCATCCTCCCGAGCCATAGTCACCCCATAGGCATCGAGGACCGACACTGGACGCCTTCTACACCCGATCTCTGACTTCCTCCACGCCTGCTAGACTCGCGCAGTGAGCGGAGCAGAAAATGGTCCCGTCGTCCTCGACGCCGTGTCCAATCACGCGAACGCCACATCGATCACAGGTGGGGGCGAGAGCATGAATCGCGCATTCGAAGCAATCGAACACGTGCTCTGAGCCGTCCATCGTGATTCGTATGGCTTTGTCGTAGGAATTGCCGCACACCTCACATTCAGCCATGGTTGAACGTTAGATTTATGGTATCAGCGATGACAGGAGAAGCCTCACTGGGGAGAAGCACACACAATCAAGAGGAAGGACCGGTAGCTGGAGGAATCTTTTGGGACAGCGAGAGCTCGGTATTGGATCACTGAAACGTCTTCGATCGGCGTACTGCTACGCTGGGTACGCCGCGAAAGGGTTGTTGCTCTCTGGGCACTGTCTCAACCCCCCCGGCATCGCGAGTGATCGGCCCTCCAATATGCTCCGTGGGGAGCTACAGCTGGAGATATTCGAGCAAGTCCTTGAGCCGGCGTTCATAGTCTTCCGGACTCTTTGCTTCTTGCTGAATGCGGCGTTTGGCTTGTTCGTAGACTCGCCACGGATTCTTCGGGCCCTCCCGGAAAGTGGTAAGACGGTTCTCTTCGTCGGGACTCTCGAGCTCAAAAGGGGAGCCCTTCTCCAGTTTCCCGGTCGGCTCCTTTCTTGGAAGAGGGGGCGTCGTCCCGGGCTCGATCGGCCTCTGCTTCCTCCTGAGGTTCCTCGTCGGAGAAGAGAGCCGCGTAGCTCGAGTCGGTAAGCTGATAGCAAATTTCCTCGTAGACCGCTCGGCTGGGGATATCTTCATTCGAGGCGAAGCCCCATCCCTGTGTGATGAGTCGTTCGAGAGCCCGTTTGGGAAAGTCGTGCTCTTCGGCGATGGCGTACATTCGATTGATTTGTGCCTCAGAGGGATAGCCGTCGCCGTCGTACTCGTCCAGCCGCTGTTCGTGGACGGCAATGAGATGTTCGGCGTATCGACGGATAGACCCCTTCCACTCCTCGATGTGGTCTCGAAGCTGATCCAGTCGGCCCTCGAGCTCGTCGCGGTCGACTTGGAGCAGCTTCTGGTCAATCTCACGGAGACGCGCCTGATTCTTCTCGGTGGTACGATCGAAGCGGCCTTCGTCGTCTTCGCGCTGAAGGATTCGGGAACGAGTTTGAGTGGACGCCCCCGTGAGCGGACGGCCCGTCGTGCGAATCTCCCCCGTTTCGTGATCGATGTCGACGGCCTGGACATTTTCGGCGGGGATGTCTTCGACTTCGGTCTGATCGAGGTAGCCCAGTCCACAAATGGACAGTGTCACGCGGCGTTTGGCCTTCGTAATGGCCTTCATGCGGGCATTGGCAAGGTCCTCTCCGGACTTTTTCGTGATGTCCACGGCCCCTTCGTCAACGTCACTTCGCCCGTTCTCCGTTTTCGCATAGGCCTTGACGATGAAGAGGCCTCGGTCCTCTCGCTCTTCAAGCTTTGTGATAGAGACCCCGTACTGCTTGCGAAGCTGGTTGGCCGCGGTCTTGTTGGCATAAAGCTGAAGCTCGCCGTTCAACCAGATGTACTCGAGGGGCTTCGTCAGCGGATTCAACCCCACACTTTCACAGACCGCTTCGTAGTAGGATTTGCGCTCTTCCGGGGACAACTTGCTCAAGTCCCCCTGCATGAGCGCTTTCTCGTGTCGATCCACTGCGACCGACGGACTGGACGGTTGGGGAGTGTCTCCACGGTCCACTGATTCGGCAACAGGTTCCTGTTCGTTAGCCATGGTATAGGAAGGCTGTTCGGGAGAGATCGGAGTGCAGGACCGGGAGACCCTTCCAACCTGACGTTGGGAGGCCTTCCCGAGTCCGGATGGTGTCTCCGACGCTACTCATTGATGGTCGCGCCCTGCTTTAATCCATGGACGTAGACTTTTGTCCTGAGTATGCGGCGCAAATGATTGTAAGCATAGAGTGTAGGCTCGAGGGGAACGGCGGGGGACGGAGCGAAGGTCAGGGGCGTCAGGGGATTTCAGGGGAGAGGTCCTCTACTCGATCTTGCCTCTCCATTTCGTCACTGCCTGTCCTCGAAACCATTCTCTAAGGGGCTCTCTCAGAAGGAGAAGAAGGGAGGGAGGAGATCGTTGGGGGAAAGGTTGCTTGGTGTTGTTAAAGGTAATATTCCTTCTCGCTCGTAAGTAAGGTGTAAACCCGACTTTGAGGGGGAAAGCACCCTCCGTCATAGACGTTGAGAGTCACATCGCCGCTTTGCTGTCGCTCTGCGTTGGTTCGGTGCAACGCAGTTGTCGACGTTCCTTCCTCACCTACCGACCCTAGGACCACTATGCCAGCAGCTGAAATGATCAGTACGCACCCGAATCCATCCACCCCCGACGGGCGGGCACTCTCGGACTGTATCGATGCCTGCTTTGAATGTGCTCAGGTTTGTACGACCTGTGCTGATGCATGTCTGGGGGAGGAAACTGTACAGAATTTGGTCCGATGCATTCGATTGAATCAGGACTGTGCAGACATTTGTGAGGCGACGGGGCGCATCTTGTCCCGTCAAACGGAGACCCCCCTTCCGCTCGTACGCAGCCAGGTCGAAGCCATGGCAGAAGCTGTCAGTGCGTGCGCGGAAGAGTGTGGGCAACACGCGGACAAGCACGAGCACTGCCGCGTCTGTATGGAGGTGTGCCGTCGATGTGAGGAAAGCTGCCAGACTCTTCTTTCCCAGCTCGAAAGTGTCACGACGGCCTAGGGAAGCCCGAGCAGAGGATTGAAGCGTCTGCGGAGAGGCCCGGTCGGCACCTCAACGACCGAATCGTGATTTCTCCCCCTCCTTTCTTTGGACGTTTTCTGCGGTGTGATGAATAACAATACCCAGAACGGACACGGCGGCATGGGGAAGCGTGGTGTGACTCGACCCATGGCCGAGATGCAGCACCACGGCGAGGCAGGGAGCGGCCATGGGCCGCCCTACAGTGAGGGGCGCTACCGGATGCTTCACATGCACCACCGGCAGACGCTGTGGATCTACTGGACACTCATTCTCCTCGGCGTCTGGGTGGCGGTCGCTCCCTTTTCCCTGGGGTATCTCAACGAGAGCCTGTGGGTCGATCCGAGCGGGGGGCGCGGCGTCTGGTTGAGCAGCCAGCCGCAGACGGAGCTCCGCGCGTGGCTCATGACGTGGAGCGACGTTATAAGCGGGCTTCTGCTCATCGTTTTTGGCTGGCGCTCGCTCAAGCCCAATCGACCCGTCAGCCTGTGGGTCTGTTGTTTCGTCGGGATCTGGCTAAGCTTTGCCCCGGTCGTCTTCTGGGCGCCGACTGTAGCTGCATACGTCAGCGACACGGCCGTCGGCATGCTCGTGATTGCGCTGACGGTGCTCATTCCGGGCATGCCGAATATGATTCTCTACATGAAGATGGGGCCGCCCACGCCGGCAGGGTGGAGCTACAATCCCTCGAGCTGGCCGCAGCGCTGGATTATGATTGTGCTCGGCTTTCTGGGACTGGTCGTGTCGAGGTATCTGGGCGTCTTTCAGCTCGGATACCTCGAGTCGATCTGGGACCCCTTCTTCGGGGAGAGCAGCGAGCACGTGCTCAACTCCGACATGTCTCACATGTGGCCGATCTCGGACGGGGCGCTCGGGGCGTTGGCCTACACGTTCGAGTTCTTGATGGGCTATATGGGCAGCCCGAAGCGGTGGCGGACGATGCCCTGGATGGTCACCTTCTTCGGAATCCTCGTCATCCCCCTCGGGCTTGTCCACATTGCGCTCGTCATCTCCCAGCCGGTGGTCGTCGGCTCCTGGTGCACCTTTTGTCTGGTGGCCGCCGCCATCATGCTGCCGATGATTCCGCTCGAGATCGACGAGGTGGTGGCAATGGGGCAGCACCTCGTACAGGCGCGTCGCAAGGACACCCCGATGTGGCACGCCTTCTGGAAGGGGGGACCTCCGGACGAGGGGACTTCGATGGACGAGCGCTCCCCGGCGCTGATGAGTTTTCCCGATCAGCCCGGCCGTGTGTTCGAGGCTTCCCTCTGGGGCATGAGTGTCCCGTGGACGCTCGCCGTGTCGACGGGGCTCGGCATCGGCCTCATGGCTGTGCCCGGCACGCTGGGGCTCGAAGCGCCCGCATCAAGCGTCTTCCATCTCGGCGGCTCGCTCGTCGTCGTGGTCTCGGTCATCTGCATGGGAGAGGTACTGCGGGCCGGACGCTACCTGAACGTGCTGCTCGGGTTCGCGGTGGCGGTGCTGCCATGGGTGTTGAGTGGAGGGACCCTCGCTGCGCAGCTGATTGGCCTGGGGGGCGGGCTTCTCGTGGCCGTTTTGGCCCTTCCACGGGGGCAGAAGACCGAGCAATACGGCCTCTGGGACAAATATGTGATGTGAAGAGGAGAGCACTTGAACAGATTAATAACCAACCGGACCAGCAATGTCCCTTTCCTTAAAGTCACTTGATCAGCAGACAATGGTCATCACCGGTGCCACGAGTGGAATCGGTCTCGTCACTGCTCGACGGGTCGCTGAAGCGGGAGCACGTGTCGTCTTGGCTGCTCGCAATGAGGAGGTTTTGACGGACGTCACCAATGAGATTGAGGCGGAGGGGGGAGAAGCAACCTACGCCGTCGCCGATGTAGGACAGGAGGACGAGGTTCGCCACATTGCTGAGGTCGCAATCGACCGGTTTGGGGGCTTTGACACGTGGGTCAACAATGCAGGCGTCTCAATTTATGGTCGGATTACAGACATTGATCTCGAAGACCAGCGTCGCCTCTTTGAGACCAACTACTGGGGCATCGTACACGGCTCAATCGTAGCAGCCGAGCACCTGAAAAAATCCGGAGGGGCCCTCATCAACATGGGAAGTGTGTTGGCGGACCGGTCGATTCCGAAGCAAGGGCCCTATTGCGCCTCTAAGCACGCCATCAAAGGGTTTACGGAGTCTCTTCGGATGGAGATTGAGGAGGAGGATTGGCCCATCTCGGTAACTCTCATCAAACCCAACGCCATTGACACGCCCTATAAGGACCACGCCAAGAACTATCTCTCCCAGGCCCCAAAAAATCCACCTCCGGTGTATGCCCCGGACACGGTAGCCAAGGCGATCCTCCACTGCGCCCAACATCGCAGGCGGAGCGTCGTTGTGGGGGGCGCCGGGCAAGTGATCTCTACTCTTGGCACGCAGGTGCCTCGTCTCACCGACAAGGTCATGGAACGCCTCATGTCTCGTCTCCAAATGACCGATGAGCCCGCCGGGGACACTGAGCGGCACAATCTCTATGAGCCGCTGGGAGGAGGGGAAGAACGGGGCCACTATCCTCATCACGTCAGCGAGAGCAGTCTCTACACACAGGCCGTTCTTCACCCAGCCACGAGCGCGCTTGCCCTCTTTGGGATTGGGGCGGCTACGGCTGTTCTGTGGAAACTGGGCCGAAATGGCCGTTAGCCATTGATCTAAAAGTGAGGTTCGTCTCGCCGACCCAGAAAGGGAAAGGTTGACCGATGCATATTCTCCAAGACGCATACACCGGGGAGGTCAGTAGCGATTGAAAAGCCACATTGCCATATGTCGAAGACTGTGGTTCTGCTCACGGTTGCGTTCATCTTCTCTAATGGAGACGCATCCTCGCTTGTTAGGCCGAGAACATGTCTCGATGACAGTTGGCCATATGGTACTGGGATTACTTGACTCAGGAATCATTCGAGTCCGACACCTCACGGCGCAGGCCCTTCAAGAAAATTCCGGAGACACGACTGAAACATATACCCCTACCCCCCATAGGTATATCCGCTGCAGATTAGGAACCTCGCGTCTGGCATGATGCCTTCCTCCACAAACCGGCTTCTTACGGTGCTGGTGGCCCTGCTTTTTGGGCTGGGTTGGGGGGCGCCCGTAGGACACGCTTCGTGTGGACCCATGGGGCCTTCTTCTCCCAACGAGTGCCACGAGTCCGGTTCCGAGCGGCACTGTGAGGGAGACGTGGGCCCCTCCTCCGTGTGCCCCTCGCACCACGCCAGTCAGGAGGCCCTCACTGGAGAGTCCCTGTTGCTTGAAGAGGCCTCATCGCCTGAGAGCCAGACGCCAGACCTGCAGGGAGAAAGTAGTGCCACAGTGGAGAAGAGACCTGTCGATTCGTCGTTGCAGCAGATCGGTTCAACTCTATCGTTTGTTTGGTGCATCGCCCCGCCTGCCCGCTGCCTTCACGTCGTTATTGGGGTGTGGCTTGAGTGAATAGAGATGAGCAGCAGTGTAGTCTCCGAAGGATGGTGTTCTCACAAGGAAGTCTTTTCCCTGAGAAGTATCCGCTTAAGAGGCTTCTTCGAAGACCCTCCTCCCAAGGAGGTCCTCGTGTTCGAAGGCCTCGGCGAGATTGTTCAACGGCTGCTCCACGTCTGCGTCGGTTCACGTTCGCGCTCTACCGTTGCCTAGGGACAGTCGCCTACATGGGTGGCCTAGCGGACCTCTGGCCTCCTCTACGCCAAAGTCTCAAGTCTACGCTACCTCTGATGAACGCGAGTGACTTCCTTTCCAATTCGACTCCTTCCGATTCTACCACGCTGAATTCGAGCGTGAGCCCTGTCTCGCGCCGCAATTTTTTGCAAAGCGCCGGCGCCCTGACAGCCCTCGCAGGCATGCAGGCGCTCCTGCCGGGATGGGCGCGCGCTGCTACCGGGCAAGAGCCACGGTCCGGCCTGCGAGCACTGGAGCCTACCTACCGCGACGCCCGCCGCGTCGAGTACGACCTGACCATCGAGAAGACCCCCTTCGAGGTCGGGGGGCGCCGCGCGAGTGCGATCACGATGAACGGCACCGTCCCGGGCCCTCTGATTCGCCTCCAGGAGGGAAAAGAGGCCATCCTCCGGTACACGAATAAACTGGAGGAGGAGACCTCCATCCACTGGCACGGCCTGTTGCTTCCCAACCGCTTTGACGGGGTGCCCGAGGTAAACTACCCGGGCGTCGCCCCCGGCGAGACATTCGAGGCGCGCTTCAACGTGCGCCAGTACGGCACCTACTGGTATCACAGCCACTCCGGGCTCCAGGAGCAGCTCGGCCACTATGGGCCGCTCGTGATTGATCCTGCCGGCGAGGAACCGCAGGACTACGACCGGGAGCACGTGGTCGTCCTCTCGGACTGGACGTTCGAGGATCCGTATAACATCCTCGCTAACCTGAA
>CAYXAD010000006.1:0-35554 GCA_964462965.1 uncultured Salinivenus sp. | reverse complement strand
TCAGCTCTTCCATGTGGTTCACGATGGGACAGTCGAGCATGCTGCTGTATTCGAGCGCCCGACGCATGAGCCCTGCATTCTGCACAGGAGCCCCATCGTCACTGAACGCCACGGCTCCCCCGTCGGCCAGGTCCGCCAGCTCGGCCAGTTCGTTCCCCTCTCGCTCCTTCGACACACAAGCGATCGGATGGACCGCGACCGGAGTCTGTTCGGCCCGATCCAGCACAAATTCGACCACGTCACGGGTGTGAATCGGCGGATTCGTGTTGGGCATGCAGGCCACGTCTGTAAACCCCCCGAAGGCAGCCGCATCCGATCCCGTCTCAATCGTCTCCTTGTGCTCAAACCCAGGCTCGCGGAGGTGCACGTGCATATCCATCCAGCCCGGCGAAACGAAAAGCCCTGACGCATCCACTGTCGGAAGGTCCTCGGCCACTTCTAGCTCTTGACCAATACCGGCAATGGTTCCCTCCCGAATCAACACGTCGGCCGTCCGGGATTCACCGGCGTCGGGATCGAGAAGTGTACCGTTTCGAAGAAGGAGATCGGGCGTCATGTAAAACGGATCTCTACGTTACAGAGAACAGGAAAGTGACAGCAGTGAAACGCACACGGCCCCAACGTAACACAAAACCGGTGCAACCATCAATGCCCGGTAGAGGGAAAGAGGTCCGTCACGCATCTCCTACACGACGAACATTTCCTTGACAGGAGGCTTTCCTCCATTCGTCTCAAAACAAGTTTTCCCGACGGAATTCGAGCACCAATAGTGGGGAACTCAAAAGACGACCGGCTACAGGTACTGGTGAAAGCCACCCGCCTCTTGCTCGACAAGCGCGGCCGGCTCGACGAAGAGGAGCTCGAACGCTTTCAGGAACGAAGGCTCTCCCCCGCTGCGCTGTATGAGATTAATGCCCTGATCGGCCTCAAGACCATCAGCAATTATGTGAACCCCATGGCCCAGACGGACGTGGATCCGGAGCTGCAGGTAGATTGAGCTCCGCTTCGGTTGCGTCGTGCGTACGTTTGCGTATTGCAGCCTTGCTGGGCTGTCGGGCGGAATGGGAGAACGCGATGCTAACGCCCAATGAGTGAGCGGCACAACTGCCCCCATTCCGCCTCACGCATCCCACGTCACGCTGTTACGGAGCGGAAACCCGGGCTTCTCTCGAGGTGAGATGGTCGATCAGCCCATTCGTCAGCTCGGTGAAGAGGTGAAGCCGGGTCGTATCTCCGGCAAGGGAATGATCGTGGTTGGGATACATCATGAATTGAAACTGCTTGTTGGCCTGTTGCAGCTCATGGGCCATCTGCACGCTGTGCTGAAAGTGCACATTGTCGTCATGGTCGCCGTGTGCGAGAAGGAGGTTCTGCTCACTGCGGAGCCGTTCGGCGTAGGTCTGAGGCGCTCCCTGCACGTACCCCTCCTCATTCCGCTGTGGAGTAGACATATAGCGTTCAGTGTAGATGGTATCGTAGAGCCGCCAGTCGGTTACCGGTGCAACAGAGAGCCCCGTGGAGAAGGTGGAGGGACCTTCTCCAGTGAGCATCGACATGAGAGTCATGTAGCCCCCGTAGCTCCACCCCCAAATGCCAATGCGATCGGAATCGACCCACGAAGAGTCAGCCAACGTCTGGGCAGCATGAATCTGGTCGGCGGCCTCGGGTTGCCCCAAACGCTGGTAGGGAACGTCTTGAAAGGCTTTCCCGCGGCCTCCAGTGCCTCGGTTGTCCACACTGACAACCACGATGTCGTGGGTACGAGCCAGATACTGGTGCCACAGATGCCGACTCCCCAGCCATTGGTTGGTGACGGTCTGCGCCCCCGGTCCGCCGTAGACGTACATCAGTACGGGATACGTCTTCGTCGAATCGAAGTCCGTGGGTGTAATGACGTATGCATTGAGCGGTGTCCCATCTGCAGCCGGTAGAGACGTAAAGTTCGTCTGCGGAAGATCGAGGCTATCGAGCTTCTGCTCGAGGGGTTTATTGTCTTCGAGGGTCGTCACCTCGGTTCCATCAGCGCGATGGAGCGTCCAGCTCGGAGGAGACGCAATTTGCGAATGCTGATCGATGTAGTATTTCCGGTCTTTCGACATGTTAATGTCGTGCCACCCCTCCGCCGACGAAAGTTTCTGCGGAGGCATCGCCGCCTCGTGCTGGCCGAGGGAAACGCCCGCCTGGTAGAGGTGCCGCTCAATGGAGGTGTCCCTCGTGGCCGTGAAATAGGCAGTCAGTGTCTCCTCGTCAATCCCGTGGAACGACGAGACTTCCCAGTCTCCTTCCGTGATAGGCCCGAGATAGGTCCCGGTCACGTCATACAGATGGGCGTGATTGTAGCCCGTCTGCTCCGACAGAAAGACGAAATGCTCGCCGTCGTCGAGAAACATAAGCTTGTCGTCGTAAATGTCGATGTAGGTCTCCTGGGTCTCCTGCAACACCCGCTGCACGTCTGCGGTGGCTGGATCCCCGTACAGCACGTCCAACTCATTCTGATCCCGATTCAGCCGAAACATCCAGACCCGATGTTGCCCGTCAATCTCGGGCGTCCAGCCCATCCGCGCCAGGTACTCATGCTCTCGTCCCCCTTCATTCCAGGTATTGGTGTCAAAGTACTGGATGGCTGCCTCCTGCCCCTGCCGACTCGTGTCGACCTTTGCAAGGTCGAGGACACCGATCTTGATTTCACTGTTCTCCTCACCGGCCTTGGGATATCGAAAGCGGGTATAAGAAGGATACTTCTCGAGATAATCGACCATTTCGAACGAGCGGGTCTCCGACTCATCCAGCTTGAAAAATGCAATGCGATCGCCGCTTGGACTCCACTCCCACCCGTCCCGCAAGCGAAATTCTTCCTCGTACACCCAATCGAAGGTGCCATTTATGATGGTGCCCTCGCCCCCGTCCGTGGTCAAGGCCGTTTCGGTTCCCGTCTCCAGATCCACCAGGTAGAGATTGCGCTGACGGACGAACGCGACCTTGGTGGCCGCCGGATTGAACTTGGCAAACATCTGATACCCTTTGTCCCGGTCGGAGATGGGTGTCAGCGTTTCCTCGGTGACGTCATAGACGTAGTAATAGCCCTTCGTATTGGCTCGCCAGACCTCTTTCGAATCCGTATAAATCAATACTTTCTCTCCCCCCTCGCTAAATGCATACTCTTCGATTGGAACCACTCGCTCGACATCCGGGGCATAAAGGGTGGTCCCGTCGATGACCCGCGTCTGCTCGTCCGTCTCGAGGTTGTAGCGCATGAGGTGAGTGGCTTCGC
Organism: uncultured Salinivenus sp.; assembly: GCA_964462965.1. Lineage (GTDB taxonomy): Bacteria > Bacteroidota > Rhodothermia > Rhodothermales > Salinibacteraceae > Salinibacter. Next base: position 32,283 of record CAYXAD010000006.1, on the reverse strand, counting down.
CGGTGTCGGCGGGCTCTATGTAGGTAATGATGGGGCCTTCCTCCGCCCACCGCCCCCCTTGAAAGGTATGTGGGGTAAACTCATTCGAAGCATGGATGGCCTCGAGTGTGAAATCGGACGGCTCCCGCTCCTGCGCATGTCCGACGGATCCCGCCACTAAAGCAAGGACGGTACAGAGGAGGAGTGTTCGGCGTAATATCATATTGGTAGATCAGAATGGGAGTAGCGAGGGGAGAAAAATTACGGCTATAGGATATCCGACGGGACAACTGTTTTGCAACACACTGGACTCCTTCCGTTCCGTTTTAGAATTCCTTGTTTGTCCAACAGGGGATCCCTCCTCTTACAACGGCCACATTGGAACCATCAATGGGGAGGGTACCTATCAATGGTCTGCGTATTCATTGTGTTGTGCGTGGACTAAATCGTAAATTCCGACCGCCATCGATCGTTCGGCTTCACATACAGAACCCTTGCCCGTGACGGCCACCGTGGACCTGGAGGCCCTCCGACACAACGCTCGCGTGCTTGCACAACGGGCCAGCGGAGCCGACCTGATGGCAGTGGTGAAAGCCGACGCGTACGGTCATGGAGCTGTACCCGTCACTCGTACGTTGTACGAGGAAGGGGTTCGCCACTTTGCCGTGGCTCGGCCGGTTGAGGGAATCCGCCTTCGAGAGGCGGGAGTCTCCGGCCGCATCCTCGTTCTCGGGGCCCCCTTCCCCAGGCAGTTGCCCGAATATACACAATACGACCTCGATGTGACGGTTGCCTCTCCTTCGACGGCCTCCGCCGTGGCTCGCCACGGTCAACCGTCCAGTCCCGTTCGGGTTCACGTAAAGGTCGACACGGGAATGGGTCGAATTGGGCTCTCCCTGGACGAGGTGTCATCGGTCGTTTCTGAGTTGGCCGATGCAGAAGGAGTTCTCCTCGCAGGCCTTTGGACCCACTTTGCCACGGCGGACGAACCGGAGAGTGAGTTTGCTCAAACTCAACTTGAGCGGTTCGAAGCCATTGTAGATGAGCTAGACGTTTCCGTCGAGCACCTGCACGCCGCCAATACGGGAGCCCTCTTGACGATCGGAGCTCGCGTGTGCGACTTTTCCTCTCCTCTCGTCCGAACGGGCATTGCGCTGTACGGCCTCGCGGCGAGTCCTGAGCTAAGTCAACAGCTCGACCTTCGCCCCGTCATGCAACTCAGTGCCCGGGTGAAACACTTGAAAACGATCTCGGCGGGAACGTCGATCTCGTATGGGGCCCACTGGCAAGCGTCTCGCCCTACACGGATTGCTACGTTGGGCGTGGGGTACGGGGACGGTTATCCCCGACTGTGTTCGGGCCGGGCGTCGGTTCGCCTCGGGGGAGAGCTCTGTCCCATCGTAGGGAGCATCTGTATGGACATGTGCATGGTCGACCTTGGACCGCCCGATCGGGCCCCCGCTACAAAGGTCGATCTCGGCGACGAAGCGTATCTCTTTACGACGTCTACCCCCACCGTGTACGACGTGGCTCGATGGGCTGAGACAATTCCGTATGAAATTTGTACGAGCATTTCACCCCGCGTCCCCCGGCGATACGACCACGGAGCGAAACCGGAGGGGGCTTCTTCCAGGGTCCGTGTCTCCCCCTCCCTGGGGGCGAACTGATCGCACAACATTGTTACGTTCTCCTACGTTTTGTCTATGGTAGAGGTGCATCCTCTCATGTTGGTTCTAAGTATGGATAACCGATGTAGACGGCAAGGCTCTCTGCTCTCCTAGCAAAGCGTTGATACATAATAATTACCGTTCATCGACACCTGTTCTAACCTATGCCTATTACTGCTGATCCTGGTGATATTGACATTCTTGTCGTCGACGACGAAAAAGATGTCGTCGAAGTGGTTGGCCATTTCCTAGAAGAAGAAGGCTACACAGTTCACACGGCCTACGACGGCGAGGAGGCCCTTGAAAAGGCGTCCTCCGATGTCGACCTGATTGTGCTCGACATTATGCTTCCCGGCGTCGACGGATACGAAGTGTGCCGCAAACTACGATCGCGTGTGGAGACGGAAGAGATTCCCATCGTCTTCCTCAGCGCAAAGACCGAAGAGGAGGACCAGATCGAAGGCCTGATGCTGGGCGGAGACGACTACCTCACCAAGCCGGTCTCCCCACAAGTTCTCGTGGCCCACGTGAAGGCCGTCCTGCGACGTTCTGGCGTTGAAGAGAGCAGCATCCTCGAAGTCGACGGCCTCAAAATTTATGAGGACGAATACCGCGCTGAGCTCAACGGGGAAGACCTGGGCCTGACCCTGACTGAGTTTGAATTGCTGCGCTACCTTGTCCGCCACCCCCGCAAGGCGTTTACCCGCCAGCAACTCCTCGAAACCATCTGGAAAGATGCCATGATGGTGACCGAGCGGACCGTCGACGCACACATCAAGAACCTTCGCGAGAAGCTCGGAGACTTTGCCAAGCACATTCAAACCGTGCGAGGAGTCGGCTACCGGTTCGTTCGCGAAGAAGAGTCGGCTGAAGCGTAGTGGTTTCCCTCGGGGCCCAGGAGAGGGTTCCTCGGGCCTCCGAGGGGGCACGCGAGCCGTAAGGTCTCCTCTGTTCTATGTCCGTCTTTCGGTCGTTTAGCGACCTCCTTCTTCCCCGTCGGGCCTCCACGCAAACGTGGATGGTGCTCACGTTTGCCCTCTTTGTTGGGATGGCCGTCGTGGGGGTCGGTCTCTACGTGGTGCTCGTCCTTCGTGGGGAAATGCGCGCCGCGATGGAGCAAACGCTCCGTCATCAGGCCGAGCAGATTGCCGTCCAGGTCGAACAGGAGCCCATCCCGGAGCAGCGGCGCACCATCGTAGAGAACCTCACGAAGCTCACGGATCTTCACGTTGCGGTCGCCACCCCCGACACGACCTACCGTACACTCCCCAATGCCCTCCCGGCCCAGCTTCTCGTTTCTTCCTCGGCCCTCGAAGGCATGGAGGAAGAGGAGGCCCGTTTTTCCACCTACAGAGAGGCCGGTGAAGACCCTCTCTTCGTGGCCTCTCTGTATCGCCCGAGCGCCAACCTTATTGTCCAGGTCGGGCAACCCCCCCCGCCGCTGTACGAACTCGTACAGCGCTCACAGCTCGTGCTTATCCTGGGCATGGTCCTCGCTCTGATTCTGTCCCTCATCGGCAGTTTTATCGCCACCTATCAGATCACCACTCCGCTTCAACGAATCCGCAATACGGCCCGCCGGGTGGCGGAAGGGGAATTCGCCGGCAAAATCCGGATCGATTCCCGGGCGGCGGAATTCCAGGACCTCGCCGAGAGCTTAAATCGCGCCTCCGACGCCTTCCGAGAGAAGATCGAGGAGCTGGAGCGTCTGACCCGCCTCCAGAGCGAATTTATTGGAAACGTCTCGCACGAGGTCCGCAATCCGATCTTTTCGATTAGCGGGTACCTCGAGGCCCTCGGCACCCCCCAGCTCGGGGACGAGCAACGCAAGCGCTACGCGGAAAAAGCGCTTACCAACCTCGAGCGCCTGCAGAACCTCTTCAATGACCTCATCGACATTGCCCGCCTCGAGTACCGGGAGGACTTAATTGATCGCTCGGTCTTCGACCTGAAAGACCTCGTCAACGAGGTTGCCGAGATGCTCCGTCCCAAGGCGGAAAAGAAAGACCTCAACCTGCAGGCCGACGTGCCTCGCTTTTTTGTTGAGGCGGATCGTTCTCGCATCCGCCAGGTCCTGACCAACCTCATCGACAACGCCATTGCCTACACCGACAGTGGGTCTGTGCGCTGCCGGGTCCAGCGCCGCCTCGACAAAGTACGCATCCAGGTGGTAGATACCGGCCAGGGCATCGACGAGGACGATCTCGATCGCATCTTTGAACGCTTCTACCGCGTGGATACAGACCGATCCCGAGAGAGCGGCGGGACTGGTCTCGGGCTGAGTATCGTCAAACAGATCCTCCAGGCCCACGGCGAAGACATCCACGTGGAAAGTACCAAAGGGCGGGGCACGCGGTTTTGGTTTGACCTCCCGTATGCTCCAGAGCCGGAAGCAGAAACTGTAGAGGCCAGTTGACCTGCCTTGACTTTTGGCCCGGAGCTTTGGGATCCCCTTCTTTACCAGATGGGCCCGTCCAGCTCGGGGCCACATTCCAGCTCACACCTTCCGCCCCCGTACACGGCCCGCCGTCCGTCTCGGAACCTCCGGGGATAGGGCTCCCCCCGACCTCGAATCGAATGAGCGACGCCTAAGAGGTTCTAAGGAGATCAATACAAAATTACCCATCCTTTTGGGGACCTATTTTCCTGCGTCCCCGTGTATTATGTGGCCTTTGGCGCCTTCTCTGCCCCTTGAGCTGTTCTGCCGGGGTATTTCCGTCTTTCCGGATCCTCTGGGAATTGCCCCTTGCTACGAACTACAGAAGTGAGGACCTGGAGACGCCACTTCCGGCACGGGCAACTGTCACGAAGCGTTTTTCGTTTAGGTGGTAGATTCCCTAAGTTAAAGTTGGAGAAAACAACGTTCTAGAGGCGGCGTTCTTGGGCCTTTTCCCAAGCCGTTGGAAGCGCTTCGTTCGATTCGCTGTAGTAGCATCGCGAATCCCTTCCACTCAGGACCCTGAACGCTTCTCCACAATCCAGCCTAAATGGCTCAGGGTGGAGGCCTTCACAGATGGCTTTGACCAATGAATGATCAGGCAATGAATACCCCGAATAACTCCGATCCCGAACTACAACAAGAGTCAACGGGGACCTCGTCCAGCAACTCGACCTCGGCCCAGGAATCGTCCGACGGGGAGGTCTCGCCCTCACCTGATCCGTCCACTCCCGCGGCCCCCCCGGACGACCTTCCCGTGGACCAACTCAGTCACGGAGATGGCCACGCAGCAACCCCGACGGTGCCTTCGATCGAGTCGGATGGCACCCTGGACATTTCCCGCCTCGGCCCTTCCGACTTCGACGCCGAGGAGCTGCGTCAGCGCCTGCGCACGATGATGGTCTCGCGGCGTCTCGACGAAAAAATGCTCACCCTGCTCAAACAGGGCAAGGGGCATTTCCACATCGGGTGTGCGGGCCACGAAGCGGCACAATCGGCGGTGAGCATGTACTCTCGCCCCGGTCAGGGGCCGGGACACGACTGGTTCTGCTGTTACTATCGCGACTTGTGCGTGACCCTCTCCCTGGGCATGACGCCGAAGGAGGCCCTGCTCGCCCACCTTGCGAAGGCGGACGATCCCAACTCCGGAGGCCGTCAGATGCCTGAGCACTTTGGGCTGAAGCACCTCAACGTCATGACGACCGCCTCGTCCGTGGGGGCTCAATTCAACCCGGCGGTGGGGTTCGGGTTTGCCATTCAGCAGCGGGGCGAAGACAACTTTGTCTACGCCTCGTGCGGGGACGGTGCTACCTCTCAGGGCGACTTTCACGAAGCGCTCAACTGGGCCGCCCGCAAGAAAGCGCCCGTGCTCTTCTTCGTGCAGGACAACAAGTACGCCATTAGCGTGCCCATTGACGAACAGACCGCCGGCGGGACGCCCTACAAGCTGGCGGCCGGATACGAGGGCCTGAGCCGCCTTCGCGTCGACGGCACGGACTTCTTTGCGGCGGCGTCTGCTGCTCAGGCCGCTATCGATCACATCCGGGCCGGCAACGGACCGGTCTGCCTGGTCGCCGACGTGGTCCGCCTTCTTCCTCACTCCTCGTCCGACGACCATTCCAAGTATCGCACCCCCGACGAGCTAGAGGCCGACCGCAAAATCGATCCCATTCGTCGGATGGAAACGGCGCTCATCGAAGCGGACGTGATCACCGAGACGGAAGTCGAGCAAATGCAAGAGGAGGTGCGCGAGGACGTCGACGAAGCCGCCGAGTGGGCGAAGGAGCAAGCAGATCCGTCGCCGGACACGGCCACCGACCACGTCTTCTTCGAAGGAGAGCTCGACCTCGAATACAATAGCGAAGACGACCTCGACGAGGACGCCGAGCCCCTCGTGATGGTGGACGCCATCAACCGGACCCTCAAGGAGGAAATGGCCCGGGACGAACAGGTGATCGTCTACGGAGAGGACGTAGCCGGCGACAAAGGAGGCGTCTTTACCGCCACGAAAGACTTGACGGCCCAGTTCGGCGAAGACAGATGCTTTAACTCTCCTCTGGCCGAGGGATCGATTATCGGCACCGCCGTGGGATACGCGGCGAGTGGCTTTACGCCCGTCGTCGAAATTCAGTTTGCCGACTACATCTGGCCGGCCATGCAGCAGTTGCGCAACCAGGTCGCTCCGTTCCACTATCGATCGAACGGAGATTGGAGCTGCCCCATGGTCATCCGAGTTCCCTGCGGCGGATACATACACGGCGGCCTCTGCCACTCGCAGAATATCGAGTCGATCTTCGGCCACACGCCGGGGCTCAAAGTTGCTCTGCCGTCCAATGCCGCCGATACCAAAGGGCTTCTCGCCACTGCCATCCGCATGGAAGATCCGGTGCTCTTCCTGGAGCACAAGGCGCTCTATCGGGCCGCGTCCGCTCGCACCCCCACCCCGCCCGAGGAGTACCTGCTTCCCTTTGGCAAAGCTCGAATCGCGCGCGAGGGGTCCGACCTCACCATCGTTACCTACGGCATGATGGTCCAGAAGTCTCTCAAGGTTGCTGAAGAGCTGCAGGAAGACGGTGTAGACGTCGAAGTCGTCGACCTCCGTACCATCGTCCCGCTCGACTCAGAAACCGTCCTCGAGTCGGTGAAGAAAACCAATCGGGCGCTCGTGGTGTACGAAGACCACGAATTTATTGGGTTCGGCGCCGAGATTTGTGCCCAAATCGGGGACGAGGCCTTCAAGTATCTCGATGCACCGATCCGGCGGGTGGCGGGGGCCTTTACGCCGATTCCCTTCGCTCATTCCCTGGAGCGCGCCGTGCTACCGAGTGACGAGGGCATTCTCGAAGCGGCCCGAGACCTTGCAGCATTTTGAGTGGACGCCCTCCCCTCCCTCGTTCAGAGCCGAACCTCTTAGAATTAGTATTTCCAAGGGGGCCGCGCTTTGACCGATTGAGCGGCTCTCCCCTGACCTATCACGCCGTTGCTGACCGTGCTTCCTGTACGGGTTCCAATTCCAGAAGCCTTTTATTCAAACGAGACGGACGCTCCGTTCGAAGCCTGCCTCGTCTGCGACCGTCCTCTGTTGGAGGACCGTTCCGAGTACCTCATCGAAAAAGGCATCCGCCGTTTCGAGGCGTACGACGTAGAAGAGACGGTTTTCGGGTATGCGATGTGTGTAGAGTGTCATGCGACCGTCAATCGGTCGTTTTCGGCCCTCTCCAAGCAACGATGCCAGGCCTACCTGGCCGAACACCTGGACCTGTCCAATCGCACGGCCACCCTGCTCGAGGAAGAGACCATCGATCCGCGTCGCTGGACCCGTCACTGCATCGTTCACGATACCCCCAAAGAGGATCTTCGCGAGTACCAGATGCTTGCCCACTGCCAGGGCAAAACCATGCTCCTCACCCACCTTCCGCTGATGATCGGTGGCCCAGCGATGGATGCCCTCGCCCAGCGGCTGTCCAATGAAACCCTGGACGACCTCAGAGGCTTCCAAGATGAGTACTTCGGGCTTCCCCCTGAATTGGAGCAAGATTTGCAAGGACCGATCCTTGTATAATGCCTGTCTCTTTCTGGCGGCCCTTTCGCCCCGACATTTTTCTTTCTGGACGTAATTTTATCCCTCACATGAAGAAGATCTCTCTCCTCTTCGCTCTGACCCTCTCTGTTCTGGTCGTAGGGTGTTCGACAACGGAACCCGCCACCACGGCATCTGAACGAGATACGAGTACGACGACCTCCGAAACGTCTGCCCCGTCGGATACAGCGGCCTCGACCCCCTCCCTGGCCGAGGCTGCTCGAGACTGGCACCACTCTGCGCCCGACAGATCGTCAACTCCTGGCCTTTCCACTCGTCAGGCCTACCAAACCTACCTGGACGATCAGGCTCCTCGAGATACCATCGTGGTCGCGATCATCGATTCCGGAATCGACGTCGGCCACGAAGACCTGTCGGCCCAGCGCTGGACCAATGACGACGAGGTGCCGGGAAATGGGACTGACGATGACAACAACGGATACGTCGACGACGTGCACGGGTGGAACTTCATTGGCGGCCCCGACGGGACCAACGTCAACGAGGATACTTACGAGCTCACTCGCCTCTACGTGAAACTCCGTGAGCGGTTTGCGGGAGTCGACACGTCCGACCTCGCCCCGGAGGCCCAGGAGGACTTCCAGCGCTACCAGAAGCTGAAAGAAAAACTCCAACAAAAACGACAAGAGGCCCAACAACGCCTCAAAAAAGTCGCTCAGATGCGGGACGGAATCGACATGTCAGAGCGCCTCCTCAAACAGCATCTCGGGACCGACACGATCACGCAAGAGGCCCTCGATTCGCTCTCGACCACGGACGAAAATGTGCTTCAGGCCCGAAATTTTCTTTCGAGCATTTTCCAGCAGAACCTGACGCCGGAAGACGTACGGGACTATCACGACCACCTACAGCGCCAAGTCGAATACAACTACAATCCCGACTTCAATCCGCGCTCCATTGTTGGGGACGACTATTCTGACAAGACCGAACGGCAGTACGGCAACAACGACGTCACCGGTCCTGATGCCGCTCACGGGACGCACGTGGCGGGCATCATGGCTGCCACGCGAAACAACGACCTCGGCATCGACGGCATCGCCCGAGGCATTCAGGTCATGTCCGTACGGGCTGTTCCCAATGGGGACGAACGGGACAAGGACGTGGCCAATGCCATCCATTATGCCGTCAACAACGGTGCCGACGTCATCAATATGAGCTTCGGCAAAGCGTATTCGCCCTACAAGTCCGTGGTCGACGACGCCGTCCAGCGGGCCGATTCCGCGGGGGTACTCATGGTACACGCTGCCGGGAATGACGGTGCCAACGTCGATTCGACAGACAATTATCCAACTCCCCAGTATGAAGACGGCGGGGAAGCCCAGCTCTGGATTGAGGTGGGGGCTTCGTCCTGGAAAGGCGGAAAACACCTTGCCGCCCCATTTAGCAACTACGGTTCTGAAACGGTAGACGTCTTTGCTCCGGGCCACTCGATCTTCTCAACTGCTCCCCAAAACGGCTACGATCGAAGTGACGGAACCAGCATGGCAGCTCCGATGGTTTCGGGCCTCGCGGCTCTCCTTATGGCCCATTACCCGCAGCTTACCCCCGAAGAGGTGCATACGATTATTCTCGAATCGGCGACGACCTACGAAGACCAGGAAGTCGTTCGCCCGGGCAATTCGGGGCTCGTTCGCTTCGGTACGCTCTCCAAAACGGGAGCCATCGTCAACGCTCGCGCCGCACTCCAACGCGCCGAAGAAATGACGACGGAGAACTAGAGCCCATCTCGGCTGCGTCCTCCGCCGTCGGGCTCGAGCATTGGAAGCCCCGACTCGGATTCGATCCGGTATCTTTCTATCCGTACGTCAGACAGACTCCAGCTCAGGGGCTGGAGTGACGGTCGAAGAGGGTATTCGGTGCCCGATCCGTGCTATTATCAACGGTCCGGAAATCGGCCAAATTGATCACATGTGAACCTCTTTAGGCTTCCTCCCGCATTACCCGTTTGACGGCTCGTCGAAGCTTGGGATGGTGCAGCTTCACTGGTTTGCGCTCTTCCCCTTTCTTTCTCTCGGCGCGGAGGTTGAGCACCTCTACCAGCAGTGCGAAGCCGATGGCCGAGTAGATGTATCCCTTCGGAATGTGTTCTCCCATGCCCTCCGCCACGAGCATCACTCCAATGAGAAGCAAGAAGCTCAGTGCCAGCATCTTGACCGTCGGGTGTTCGTCGATAAAGCCCGACACGGAGCTCATGGTGAGCATCATAATGCCAATGGCGATGGTGACGGCAATAATCATCACCTCCACATGATCGGCCATGCCCACCGCCGTGAGCACAGAGTCGAGAGAGAATACAACATCGAGCAAAAAAATCTGAACGATGACGCTGGTGAATGAAGCGACGGCTCCCACCTCCTTCGTTTCGTCCTCCCGTTCGAGTCGATCGTGGATTTCACGAGTGGCCTTTCCAATCAGAAAGACACCGCCGAGGAGCAGAATAATGTCCCGTCCGCTAAAGGAATGGGACAAGACCGACACGATTGGAGTCGTGAGGGTCATGATCCAGCTAACGGATAGCAACAAGACAATGCGACCGCCGAGAGCGAGACCGAGCCCCAACCGTCGGGCCAGGGGCCGCTGATCCACCGGGAGCTTATTGGACAGGATCGAGATGAAAACGATGTTGTCGATGCCCAGCACAACTTCGAGAAGGGTCAATGCGCCGAGAGCGACCCACGCTTGCGGCTCTGCTATCCACTCCATGACTTGAGAATCGTTGAGAGAAACTCGTTTGATTTCCCAAAACGAATGTACGGAGCGTCTGCTCCCAAGTGCACCCCAGGCCTAGAAAACGTTCTTCCGGCGGAGCGTTCACGACTCATCGGGAGGCCCTCCTCTAAAGCTTCCCTCCATACTACTCCCCACCCGGACACGAAGAGGAGGATTGAGAAACACAGTGGTCCCGGCGTGTAGCTCCTGAACCGATGGCTCTGCGTCCATGAAGTTTGAGTCACCGATCGTCATTTATTTCGCTCAGTGTTGAATAACCAAGTTGCGAAGGGATCGCTGACCACCTCGATCGTCTGGAATCGGTGGTCTGCGGCCTGACCCGACGGTGATCGGAGGCCGCCGTCTCGGAAAATAGCACATAAGTCGCACCTTTCGTTGAATATATTGGCCTTCGCGGGGGACTCAAACCGATTCAGCCCGAGTCCATCCAGGGGGCCCCGTATCGAGAGGGACTGAAGAGAGTCCAGGGAGAGCTTGTCTCTTTCTACCGTCCGTCCTTTGCGGATCTGCGGGCGATTTCTGCTCATCCTGGCGACTTGCTCTGAGGAATTTAGCCCATAGAGTGTGCGTCACGGAGTGCGACTGGGCAGTCACAACGGCGAAGGGGCAAGCCGAATCAGTGCAGGCTGCCCCTCTGTCGCCCCTATAGCGGCATGTTTCTTGAGCCCAGCAATGCACAGCCCCTCGCTCCGAGCAGAGAGTTTTTTGCCTGGAAACTGGACTCTCCGGAGAAGAAAGGGCTCGCCCCCGGTCCTGATCAGTTTTTGTTCCAGCCGACGTACTCCATCCATGTCTGCCCCGATTAATCCCAATCTCGCCTCCGATGAACACTCCTCTCGCTCGCCCGACTGGTACGCCCAGCAGTGGAAACAACTATGTGAGGTGCTCGACGTGACGGACCCGTCCGAGGTCGTGCCTCGCGTACGGACGCTCAAACGGAATCTGGATCAGCTGGACGAAGGCGATCGGCCTCCGATGGAAGGGCTCGTCACGATTAGCGAAGTGGAAGAGGTGTTCCACGAGATGAACGAGAAAATGAAAACCTTGCGGGAGCGGAATGCCACACTGAGCGAGCGGCTGCAGCAGGGGGACGCCTCCGATCATACAACCCGTCAGGAATTGTTGCGGAAGGCCAAACAACTACTCGACAGCCTGGACGCCTCGACGATGGAAGAGGCCCGTCGGCGCATCAAAAAACTCAATCGTCGGCTCGTCACGCTTTACAAGGAAAAAGAACGACTCGTCCAGGCCGGGTTCGAGGACGCAGCCGAGGCCATAGAGACCCTCGATCGTCTCCGGGAGGAACGCGATCATCTGCAAGCGAAGTGCGAGCAACTTGAAACCGAATGTCAACGACTCAAACGGGAACGGGACCGGGGTGTCGAACGATCGACCCCGTCGGACACGCGTTCCGACCCGGACACCTCCGTCCTCGAAGCAGCCGTCGCCATCCGTGACACAATCGGCGTCACATCCCCCGATGAAGCGATTGCCTTCTATAAGGTCATCGAAAAGCTCTACGAACAGATTCGCCGGCGCGCCGAGGCCGCTGGGATGACCGCCGATGCCCCCTCGGACACGGTCTTTGACATGTTGCATTCCATTGCTAAACTCTTACGAGCGCTTCCTGAGCCAGGGATGGGAGACGGCCGGGCCATGCCCCCCAATGAGGACCGAGCACAGGTCCCTCGAATTCCAAATCGGCAGACAGCCGACTCCCCTGCCCGGGACAACGCCTTCGCCCTAGCACGGAAAAGCTTGGAGCACCAGCTCGAAGCCCTCTATCGCGAGAAGGAGATCCTCCTTCACCATGATCTCAATAGCGCGCGTGAGGCGGTCGATCAGCTGCGCACACAGCAACAACGCATCGATGCCTTGCTTCAAGAGAACCGCCAGTACGAGCGACGCTTCGAACAGCTCGAAATGGAGCTCGGCACTGCACGAGTGGCTTCGCTGGTCACGGCTGTACGATCGCTCGAGGCCGCGGGAGAGACGTCACTTTCTGAGCTTCTGAACGGACAGTCAGTGCCCTCCCAATCGTCCACTGCGAGCTCCCAGGGCCCCAGAATCGAAGCGACTCCTCCGCTTCTCCCGCCGGAAACACTCGGGCGAATTCATGACATGCCCAAACGGGAACTCGATGCGCTAGACGTCGGGCTGCTTCAACTCGGAAACGAAGGTTCGGTCGAATACGCAAACCCCGCTGCTCTTCAGCTTCCGGGCCTTCAGACGGTCGACGACCCGGAAGCCCTTCTTGGCGACAACTTTTTCACGGACCTCGCTCCCTGTACCTGCACGCCTCTATTCAGAGGTCGATTCCACAAGGGAAAGGAGGGCGAAAAGGTGGACGCTCGTTTTCCGTATACGTTTGTTCATTCGGAGCAGCAGCCCGCCACCTTTGCCATACATCTCTACCACAACCCTCAGCACGAAGCCAGGTGGGTCCTCTTTCGCGCTCTCTAACGGAGTGGGCCCGTGCCTCCAGGTCCCCCAAGAAGAAGTGGAGGACCTCCCCGAACAACGAGGAACGCACGGCTCCGAACGGTGCCTCTGGGCCGAGGAGGTGCACTGTACGTCGTAGCGATGCAAATCCATTTGTATAAGGAGACAAAATCCAAACCAGCAGCTTCCTTTCGCTCCTTATTCCTTCACTCTCATGTAGAGATGCATTGTCTCCAGATGGATTATTTCCTAGCTCACCAGATCTGGAAGATTGGGTGCCCTCCCTCCGATACCTCGTGTAAGACCTTGCATGTTCAAAGGCGGGCTCTTTACATCCACTTCCCGCTCTTCAGCCTTCACTTCTCCCACAACCTCGTCACGTCGTATGAGCTCCTTTCCGAAAAGTGAAACCCAATCCCCCTCGAATCCTCCGTCCCCCGGCTCCCCCTCCGGGGATTCCCCTCCTCCGGAAGAAGACCCTCAACTCTCGAATTCCCCGCAGCAGCACGTCGACCAGTTCCGTCTCCTGGCCCGCGAGGTGCAAGACTGCTCGATTTTTCTGACGGATCCAGAGGGGACAATCACGAGCTGGAATGAAAGCGCTCAGCGCGTCTTTGGGCACAGCGAAGAAGAGACTGTCGGAGCCCCACTCTCGGCATTTTATCCTCAAGACGAGACTGAGGCAGGGGTGCCCCAGAGGGCTCTGACAACTGCCTCGCAGGAAGGCTCCTGGAGCAACGAGGGGTGGCGGCTCCGAGACGACGGGACTCGATTCTGGGCCGAAGAGAAAATTACTGCCCTTCGGAATGACCAGGGCTCCCTTTGTGGCTATGCGGTCGTGACTCGAGACTTGACCGAGCAGAGAGAGCGGGAGGAAAAACTGCGCCGCAGCGAACAGCGCTACCGACGCCTGTTCGAGACCTCTCAAGAAGGCATCGTTCTTACCAGTCCCGCGGGCGAGATTATTGAGGCCAACCCGGCGCTCTGCCGCCTGACAGGCTACTCGTGCGATGAACTCATCGGCAAACAGGCCTCCACCCTATACGACGAGCATGCCCGGGAACAGCTGGTTCGAAAGCTTCAGCGACAAGGATGGGTGCGAGACTTAGAAGTCCCTCTTCGTCGCAGCAACGGCGAAGAGATGATCTGCCAAGTCTCGGCCACCCTTTGGGAAAATGAAGAGGGGGAGGCGCAGGCCATTCAATCCTTTGTGCGCGACATTACCGAAGAGAAGCAGGCCCAGGAGGCGCTCAAAGAATCGGAGGCCAAATTTCGGGCGCTCGCCGAAAACTCCATTGTCGGAATCCTCCTCATTCAGGACGGGCAGCTCCAGTACGTCAACGAAGCCCTGGCACAGATGTACGGGTATTCTCAAGACGAACTGATCGGGCGACGCTACACGGAGGAGCTCGTCCATCCGCACGACCGAGACCGTCTCCGCGACAAGATCGAACGCCGCCTCAAAGGAGAGTTGGGAAGCCAGGCCTTTCGCTTCAAGGGGCAAACGAAAGAGGGAGAAACCATCCACGTCAAGGCCTTCGGACGCCGCATCGAGTACCAGGGCAAACCGGCCATCCTCGGCACCGACATCGACGTCACCAAACGAACCAGACTTCAGCGGGAGGTGCTCCAGATTCAGGAGAACGAGCGGCGCCGACTCGGGCGTGACCTACATGACGTGGTTGCCTCTCAGCTCACGGGGGTCAGCATTATGCTCGACACTGTGGCCAATCGAAAGATTGAGGAGGAAGACGTGAGCGAGCGGATTCAGAAAATTCGCAACCTCGTCGTGGAAAGCTGTGAAGACATTCGACAGCTCTCCCGAGGGCTCAACCCGGCCGGGCTCTCTGAGGATCGCTTGCCCGCCACGCTCGAACGCCTCGCTGCGAATACGGAGAATTGTCGGTTTGAATCTCCTCATTTTGAGGTGAGCGACGACGTCCCCCTGGATGACGACGTGGCGACGCATCTCTACTGCATCGCGCAAGAAGCGAGTGCCAACGCCCGCAAATATGCGGAGGCGGACGAAATTGTCATTCGCCTGACTCGAGACGAGGAAGCCCTTGTGCTCACCATTGAGGACGATGGGCAAGGCTTTGACCCCCAGCAACTCCACGAGGACAGTCTGGGCCTACGGACCATGCAGTACCGTGCGGAGCTGCTCGGCGCCGAGTTCTCAATTGACTCTACTCCGGGGGAGGGCACTCGGATCCGGTGTCGCCTACCGGTGTGACGCGGAAAAGACCTTCTCACTTCAGAAGTTCGCGTTTCAATCCGAGACGGGAAGATCGAGAGCTGTGCCCGATTCCCGCTGTCGGAGGGGACTTTATCTCACAGCCCCAGTCCCCTGCCCCGACTGGTGCCCCACCGACGTCGAGGGGACCACGTAGATCGGGGCGTTCTCCACAGCCGGATCGCCCTCGCGCGTGGTTCGGAAGAGAGCGGCTCGACGCGGGCTCGCCGATTCGGTGTCGAAATGAAAGGAGGTCTTCCGATTCAGAACGTCGGGATGTCTTATGCTGCGCGTGCATGTATTTCGCTCCCTCTCCAGGAACTTGCAGTGTCGCAGCCGTACGTTGGACGGCATTATTTAGAGTCGTCTCCAGCGTCCCTTTATTGCCCCTGTCTCTTTGATGCCGTCCCGATCATCCTCTTTGTCCGCCACGACCTCCTCAGTCGGGGGGGCACTCGGTGCTCTTGTGTTATTGAGTTCAAGTCGTGTAACCTGGGCCCAAACCCCCGCCGAGTCTCCTTTTCCGATCGAACCTCTTGACCGGAGGGCTCGCGTGTACCCCGATTGGGACCAATGTGATCGATCCTTCCTCCGACGCACCCGTACGTTCGTCAGCTACATCCACGATCGCAAACAGGCGGACGTCCGCCTGATGGGAACGGCCCACCAAACCGGGGGTGGTGACCCTCCGTACCGCCTGGAATTTTTCGGACAGGGCCCCTTCCAGGGGCTTCTGTTTGAACTCACATACGAGGCCCCTCAATTCGTACTCAGGATGAGCGTCGACAATCCCGAGCGACGAGCTATCAGTTGAGCGGATCCATTGGCCTCTCCTATACCTTCGGTTCCATTTGTAACAACGTCGTCTATACGCGACTCTAACCCTTCGTTGGCCTCTCCATTTGGCTTCTCTCGTTATGGCTCCCCCTCCTCTTTCCGGGATACATCACGTGTCGGCCGTCACCGGTCGGGCCTCTGAAAACGTCCGCTTCTACACTCAGCTGCTGGGCATGCGCTTCGTCCTCAAGACGGTCAATCAGGACGATCCCTCGTCGTACCATTTGTTCTATGGGGACGAGACGGGAGCCCCGGGCACCGAGCTCACCTTCTTCGACGTGGCGCACGCCCGCGATCAACGCCCCGGCACAGGCCTCATCACGGGAACGTCGCTGAGGGTTCGTGGCACGGACGCCCTCGAGCACTGGGCACATCGGCTCGATGAGCAAAACGTCCGGCGAACGTCCCTCCATCAACGAGCCGGACGCCCTGCCCTCACCCTGTACGATCAGGAAGGGCAAACCCTTCACCTCGTGGATGATTCCGCAGAGGTCGACCGCGTGCCGGACACCACGCCCTGGACGGACGGCCCGGTGCCCGACGACGTGGCACTCCGAGGGCTTGGACCGGTCGAAATGACGGTGTCCGACCTTGCCCCGACCCGACGAGTGCTCACGGAGGTGCTGAGCTTTTCCGAGGCCCGCCCGTACGAGGTTGCCACGGCGTCCTCCGACCGTTCGTCGACTGACGTTTCCCTCCCTGCTCCCTCAGACGCAACCGCAGCAACCGTCTTCGAAACAGGCCCGGGAGGAGTAGCCGCTGAGCTTCACGTCGTAGAACGACCCGATGCGCCGCAAGGATGGCTCGGACGAGGAGGCGTGCACCACTTCGCCCTGCGTACGCCAAACAGTGAGACGATTCAGGCCTGGCGGGATCGAATTGCTGAGGCCGGGCTGAACCCCTCTCCCGTCATCGACAGACACTATTTCGAATCGGTATACGTTCGGGAGCCGGGCGGCATCCTCATTGAGATTGCCACGGATACCGGCGCCCCATTCCCCCTCGAAGACGCCGAGGCCGGACTTCTGACCCTTCCCCCGAGCCTGGAGCCCAAACGGAATGAAATTGAAGCCGCGCTGACTCCCATCGAGATCGACGCGGACGACAATTCTTCCTAGCCTCCCCGTCGTTCCGTTTCTCTGCGCCTCTTTCTCGCAGACGGAGAGTTCATCATGAGTGCCTCCCTCAATCGTACATGGCCGCACCACAGTCTCCTCTCTCTGTTTGTGTGGCTCTGGGGGGCAAATTTCGTGTTGGCCGAGGTGGCCCTCCGGGAAATGGCCCCCATCTCCTTCAGCGTCTCCCGCTTCTTAATGGGAGGCGTGATTCTCATTGCGCTCTTCTATCTCCAACGGATGTGGTTGGCGCTCCCAGGCGACGGATCCAGTCCGCTCTTTCCGACGGTCCAACGAGAGGATTGGACGCGCCTTTTGCTCGTGTCCGTATTGGGCGCGACCCTCGCCCCCTGGCTCGGCATTGAAGGGTTGGGGCTAACGCATGGAGCGCGTGCATCGCTTTGGCTGGCTCTCGGCCCCGTGCTTAGCTCGGCCATCGGCCGACTCTGGCAAACGGAGCGCATCGGGAGAATTGGCTTTCTGGGCATTGCCCTCGCAGGCCTGGGGACGTTCGTCCTCGCTGCCGACGGATTGCGACCGGCCCGCGCGTACTGGCTGGGGGACCTTCTTCTTTTTTTGGCCCTGCTCATGCAGGTCGCCGAGATGCATTTGATCAAGCCCCTCGTGTCTCGCTACGGCTCGATTCCAATGGTTGCCACCCGCACGGCCATCGGCGGGCTTCTTTACCTTCTCATCGCGAGTCCCGCCCTGGTCCAGGAACCCTGGCTCGCCCTCAGCGCCTGGGCCTGGATTGCCATTCTCCTGGGCGGTGGCATTGGGGTCGGCGTCGGTCAATGGATCAAGTATCGGGCCCTCAACGTCATCGGGCCGACGCGTGTCGTCCTCTACGGCAATCTCGTGCCGGTGGCCACTCTCATCCTGGCCTGGGCGACCATTGGGACGGACCCATCCGTCTACGAAGGAATCTCCGCCGTGCTCATCGTGCTCGGGGCCCTCTGCCTCCAGGTGTTCGACCCGCACGCCTCTGCTGCTTCTCCTTCGGACGTAAGCTCCGACGTCGCCCCGGAGGCGTCGCCTCACAAACAGGCCACGACTTGAACAGCAGCGGCCAGGAATTCTCCCTCCTTCTTTCCTCGTCTATCTGGAAGACTGCGTCCACTCCAGGCCTCCGTCCTTCCACATTCACGACGGCGGTCTGAAACATTTCTGCCCCCTCTGACACCTAATAGGTGTCACCCTTTCGGACAATCTTTCCCTGACATGGATCGCAAGACGTTTCTCAAACATTTGGCCTGGGCGTCCCTGGCTCCCGTTGCCCTGTCGGCCTGCAAGCCAAGCCGATCGACGCCGGATCGCTCGTTGGTCGCTGCCCCCGACAGCCTCTGGATCCACGACGCTCCCCCGGAGGCTTCTTCCTTAAACAAAACGGAGGAGGAGTGGCGGGCGCTTCTCTCAGAGGACGCCTTCCACATCCTGTTCGAAAACGGCACGGAGCCGCGTCGCTCCAGTCCCCTGCTGAACGAATCGCGAGCCGGAACCTACATTTGTGCAGCGTGCCACCTTCCTCTGTTTTCGTCGAAGACCAAGTTTGCCAGCGGCACCGGGTGGCCCAGCTTCTGGGCTCCCCTGGACGAACAGGTGGAGACGAAAGCCGACCACAAGCTCGGATATGAGCGCACGGAGTACCACTGCCGTCGGTGTGGCGGGCATCAGGGACACCTCTTCGAGGACGGACCGGACCCGACGGGGCTCCGCTACTGCAACAATGGCCTGGCGCTCAACTTCGTGCCGGCTGATGAGTCCCTCCCCCCGTTGCGAACGTAAGTCCACTTCTCCAGATACGTGCGTTGGATCCCCCCCGGGGCAGGGCCGACCCTCCAGGGCTCCAGTTCCAATTGCGAAATTCGTGGTTCTCAGCCGGCACGTAAGTCAGCCGAACGTCATTTTTCGATTGCCAAACTAGCGGACTGCGTTCTCCCACAGTTTAACTGTGAAGAACCCGAAGGGAACAGCCTGCCCCCCTTGAAGACGCAGTTTAGCCCCCCGCTTCTTCAGCCGGAATCGGATACAGCTGCTCTGCCTCCGTAATGACTCTTCGGCCCATGAGCAAGGTGCTAATCATGCTGGTCAGGCCGCCGGCGGCAAAGATCATGGCCATGATGACGAACTGGTAGAGCGCCGCGTAGACGGGGTTCTCGCCGCCGAGGATCATGCCGGCCATCACGCCGGGAATCCACACCCATCCGAGGCTTTTCAACGAGTCGACCACCGGGATCAGAGAAGCCCGAATGCTGTCGCGTAGGACGTCGGCGAGCACAGCCGACGGAGGGCCTCCCAGAGACAGCCCCACTTCGATGACGGCCCTATTGTCCGTAAGCTCCCCCTTCAGGCGATCGAGGGCGAGGCTGTTGATTTTCATGGCGTTGGCAATCACGAGGCTGCCCACCGGAACCAGGCTTCGCACCGTCGGCTCGATGGCCCGGGCCCACGTCATGGTCACGACGACGAGGCCCGCTCCTGCGGCAATGGCAAAGAAGGAAACGCGAGTGACGTCGGGAAGGCCTTCCCCGCGCTGCTTCGAGATCCACGTTGCCCCCCCAACCATCCCCAGCAAGATGAGCCCGCTCCAGGCCACATGAACGGTCAGGAGAAACCCAATCACGACTCCTACCGCGACGACCTGCAAGAGGCCGCGCACGAACGCCACTCCGAGCTCAGTTTCGAGGCGAAGCGCTCTCCAGCGAGACAATCCTACGACGAGAAGCGCAAGCAGGCTCGCAGCCCCCACCTGACCGAGCCCCTCCCACACCACTGGGTCTTGCAGATGAGCAAGAACGTCGGAGAAAACAGACGACAGGGAGCCATTCATGGAGATATGGCCTCTATGATGAAACGGCGACATCGATCGCTCCTTCGCGCACCACCCGCCCATTCCGAAGGCCAATGCCGCGATGCCCGAGCCGTCGGGCCCGATCGGCATTGTGAGTCACCAAGACCGCAGTCAGGGAAAGGGCCGACATGACGTCCTCGAGGAGGGTTTCGACGCGACGAGCAGCCTCAGCATCCAGATTCGACGCCGGCTCATCTAACAGAACAATGTCTGGATCATTAAAGAGCGTCCGGGCCACCGCAACGCGCTGTGCCTCCCCTCCCGAGAGACGATCTGCGACCCGGTCTTCGAAGCCGCTCAAACCCAAGCGGTCGAGCAGATCCTCCAGCCGAGCCCGGTCCACAGGGTCACCGCGCAAGACCGGTCCCCATGCCACATTGTCCGCCACCGTGCCGTCGATCAGAGTGGGTCGTTGAGGAACGAGCCCAATCCGCTTTCGGACGGTACGGGGGGGCAGGGTCCGGTAATCCGTTCCGTCGAGCAGGACGGTCCCGGAGGTGGGTTCGTCCAGGCGATTCAACAGCCGCAACAGGGTGCTTTTTCCGGCCCCGGACGGTCCGAAGACGACAAACACCTCCTGTCGGTAGACTTCAATCGAGACGTCCTCAACGAGCGTCGTTCCGTCGACCATCCGGGTCAGCGAGCGGGTCTCGAGAAGAGGGGAATCAGCCATTGTGAGAAGAGGAGTCACCGGCGTAGCGACAGTTCCTTTCTTTCCACGCTAAAAAGAAGAAGCCCGAAACGGGGTCCGTGGATCGAAGGTCCGTTCTGCCTTTTAAACACGAACGATCCCGTAGTTGAACTGGACCGCTGAACTTTCCCATCGTGTCGAATCGCCTCGTTCGGACGAGCAAATTCCTCAGTTACGTGCTCCGGCACGAGCCGGAGGCCCTCGGCCTCGAGCTCGAACCGGGGGGCTGGGCGAAGGTGGACCATCTCCTCGAACAAGCTCGCAGACAGGGCCGTGCTCTCGATAGACAGCTTCTGGAACAGGTGATCGAGCAGGGGGAGAAAAACCGGTTTTCTCTCACCGACGACGGCACGAAAATCCGGGCCAACTATGGACATTCCATCGACGTAGACCTCGATCTAACGCCGATGTCCCCACCCCCGACGCTCTTTCACGGCACGGCGGAGCGAGCCCTTTCGTCCATCCGCACCGAGGGGCTCAAACCTCAATCGCGACAGTACGTCCACCTCTCGAGTACGCCCGAGGAGGCGAACTCCGTCGGAGGACGACACGGCCAACCGGTCGTTCTCCGGGTCGCTGCAAAACGGCTCCACGAGGAGGGCTACACCTTCTACAAATCCACAGACGCCGTGTGGCTCACCCAGCGAGTCCCTCCTCGCTATCTAGAGTTCCCTGAAGCGTGAGCTTCTCTCCGGATCAGTCTTCCGAAGATCCCCCATCCTGCGTCGAGGCATCGACCGCGTGGGCCTTGAGGTCATCGAGGTCGACAACCTGCAAGGCCACTTCGTTCGTGGCGGACAACACGATGGGAGGAGCAACGCCCGCCTCAAGCGCCTCCTGCCAGCGCGCCGCGCATACACACCACCGGTCCCCCGGCTCCAATCCAGGAAAATCCCATTCCGGGCGCGGTTGCGTCAAATCGTTTCCCTGGGACTTGGAAAACTGAAGAAACGCAGCAGTCATCTCTGCACAGACGACGTGCCGCCCGACATCGTTCGGCCCGGTTTCACAGCGACCCGTGCGATAAAAACCCGTCTCTGGGTCCGTCGAACATGCCCGGAGCACCCCTCCGAGAACATTTTTTGCGCTCTGTACCTGCATGGGAAACGTAGGGAAAAGAGAGAAGACACGAGAAGCCCTGACGAGCAGAGGAGCCCTTCTCCTCAATCATCGGACGGGGCCACGTTGCAACCAGGCATACGTGATCAGGGCGACGGAATCAGGAACTCCATCTCCAGGGATCTAGATGCAGAAAACAGCCCCCGTGATCGTCGATGAATGCTTACCTCCAGTAAATCGTATACACGGTGAGAAGTTGAGGCTCTTTCACTTCCTCCCTCAAAGAGGACAACTATAACCCGATAGATCCGACAAATGTCCACATTCCTCTCCGCGCCCTCCGACCCCAACCATTGACACATTTGAAGAGACCCTTCGTCGCGTAGCTCCTCAGAATGGTTCGTAGACAGATGTTTAAAGTGGGAAAACACATTCGTCGAGGACACAGCACCGTGGCGCTGTTTTCGAAATGGAGAGCAATTTTTTACTATGGGGAGTGTATATACACTTGACCATTGATACTATACGTTTCATAAAAATCTACACTATTCAAAAATTCTGAGGAACTGCCTAGACCCATAGGGTGACGCAATCGAATGTTTTGCTCCTGACGCACGTCCGCCAAGATCGGAGAACACATGTCCACTTCCCCCTCTTCTTCTTTCCGTCCGAGAACGCGTCGACAAATCCTTCAGGCCTGTCAGCTTCCAGGGGCCTCTGCCCCGACCTTCGATCGGGTGGTTCGTCTTGCCACCGAAGCCTTGGACGTCCCTGTCGCTGCAATTGCCTTCCACGAGGGCGATCGGGTTCATTATGAAGCCACCGTCGGTCTGGAGGCCTCGGAATGTCCCCCTTCTTCTTCTCTCTGTTCGTCCATCCTCGGAAGCGAGGGCCTGACGACGTTCTATAATCTCCCGGCGAGCAAATTTTCCTCGGATCACCCTCTCTGGACCCACAAACAAGCTCCGTCCTTCGTCGCAGGCGTTGCATTGGTTCTGGAAAGCCCCCCTCAATTCAGTGAAGCCCCCTTTCCGGTAGGTGCCCTGTGGGTCGCAGATTTTTCCCCTCGCTCCCTAACGGAGGCTCAAACGGCTTCCTTGTGGGACCTTCGTGCCATGGTCACGGAAGAACTCGAACGCCGAGCTGCCGGCTGGCGCGACGCCCGACCGTTCCACCATATCTCTGACGCATACTACGCCCTCGACACCGAGTGGCGGTTCACCTTCCTGAATGAGAACGCCGAACAACTGCTCGAAAAGCCAGCCCCCCAGCTGCTCGGACGCCCCCTGTGGGACGTGTTTCCAGAGCTCCAGGATACCTTCATTGAGAAGAAAATGCGGGATGCCGCCGAGCACCAATCGGCAATGTCGTTTCAGGCCTACTATCGCCCCCTTGGCAAGTGGCTTCGCATTTCACTGTCCCCGTTCGACGGTGGCCTGGCTGTCTATTTTAGCGACGTGACACAGAGCAAGGAACGAAAGGAGCTGCTCCGCTCCATCAACGCCAACGTCTCGGAAGGACTCTTTCGGAGCACCCCGTCCGAGGGGCTCGTGTACGCCAACCACGCCTTTGCCCGGATGTTTGGCTACGACGACCCGCAGGCGCTCCTGGAGGTCGACTCAGCCTCGCTCTATGCAAACCCGGAGCAGCGAGAACAAATGAGAACGGTGGAGGACGAACGGGGCTTCCTCCGAGGAGCCGAAATCGAATTCCGGCGCAAAGACGGCTCCACGTTCTGGGGATTGACGAGCAGTACCGTGGTGTACGACGATCAGGATCGCCCGCTCTACTATGACGGGGCGGTCATCGACATCACGGACCGCAAGGAACGAAAGGAGTGGCTGCGTCTGCTCGAGCGCGCCCTCGACAATGCCGCCGAGGCCGTGATGGTACTGAAAGAGACCTCCGATGAAAAGACCGACGCCGAAATTGTGTACGTCAATGCGGCGTTCTCGGACATGACGGGCTACTCGTCCGAGGAGGTCCTCGGGGAGTCCCCTCACCTGCTCGAAGGGTCCTCCACCAACCCAGAGGTGCTCAACCACCTTCATTCGGCCCCGGAGCAGCCGTCTTCCTTCGAAGCCGAGACCGTCAATTATCGAGCAGATGGGAATTCGGTCCGGGTTCACTGGAAGCTTGCCCCCGTCGAGAAGGAGAACGGGCGCCCCACCTACTGGGTCGCTGTGTTGCACGACGTCACAGAGCGGCGGCGCATGGAGCAAGAGTTGCGAGCCCGAGAAAGCAAGGTCGAGGCCCTCTATACAGCCATGGGGGAACTCTTGCGGGCAGAGACGCCCTCCCAAGTCGCCACCCACATCGAATCACTGGTAATCGACACCCTGGGGTACCCGCTCAGCGCAGTTCGGCTCGTCGAGGACCGTACGCTCACCCCGGTCAGTGTCTCGCCGCAGCTGCCCGACTACATGCCGGAACGTCCCACATATGCCATTGACGGCGACAGCATCGTGGCCGACGTCTTCCGTTCCGGGGAGACCCACATGTTCGACGACATCCAATCCGTAAGCGATTCCTACGACCGGGGCGAGGCACGGGCCACCGTCTACGTCCCCCTCGGCCCCTACGGCCTCATCTCAATGGCGAGTCTGGACCCCGGCCCCATCGATTCGTTCGACGTTCGTCTCCTCGAAGTCCTAGCCAGCAACGCTGAGGTCGTGTTGGAACGAACGGAACGAGAATCCCGGCAGCGACAGACCATCGAGCGCATCGACACGCTTCGAGACATCAGTCGCTCCATCTTGTCTGCATCCTCCGCCCAAGCAGTGGCCCACGCCGCCCTCCAGCGCCTGACCTCGCTCCTCCCTACCCTACGGGGTAGCGTCACCCAATTTGACTTCGACGAGGACACGGCCGTCGTCCTCGCGGTCGACAATTCCGACGAAGGATCGCTGGCCGCTGGACAAGAACTTCCCCTGCCTCACTTTACGGTCGAGGACGACTCGATCCTCCAACAGGCTCGACACACCTCTTCTCTCGACCCGAGGAGTGAAGACCCCATCGAACAGCACTTGCACTCGCAGGGAATACGATCCACCCTCAACGTCCCTCTCTTCGCCGAAGACGCGGTCATGGGAGCGCTGAACCTGGGAGCCCCTGAACCGAACGCCTTCGAGGGTCGACACATCGAGATTGCCCAAGAAGTGGCCAATCTTCTTGCGGTGGCCCTCCGCCAGGCCCAATACCGAGAAGAGCTCATCGAAGCCAAAGAGGAAGCCGAAGAGATGAATCGCCTCAAGTCGGCCTTCCTCGCCAACATGAGTCACGAGATCCGCACCCCCCTCACCTCCATCATCGGATTTGCCGAAGTTCTAAATGAACAGGACCTGGGAGACGCCAATCGGTTCTCTGAACTGATCGAAAAGAGCGGAACCCAGTTGCTGGAAACGATCAACTCGGTGCTCGACCTCTCGAAGCTTGAGGCGGGGTCGATGCAACCGTCCTTCAGCCCCGTCGAACTCACCGAACTGCTGAACGAGACGGTTGCCCTCTTTGAGGCACGAGCCGAAGAGGAGGGCGTTCACTTCCATGCCACCCTGCCAGATCCTCCCGTCCAAGCCACCCTGGACCAGGGAGCACTTCAGCGTATCCTCCACAATCTCCTGAGCAACGCCCTCAAATTTACCGACGAGGGAGGATCCGTCACCCTGCGCGCTCGGGAAAAACCGGAGTCCGTTGTGATGGAGGTCGAGGACACCGGCATTGGGATCGACCCCGATTTCGTTCCCGATCTCTTTGAACCCTTCCATCAAGAAAGCAGCGGTACGACACGAACACACGAAGGCACCGGCCTGGGTCTGTCCGTTACCAAGCAGCTGATCGAGCTCATGCACGGAACCATTGACGTGGAAAGCACAAAGGGGGTAGGCACATGCTTCACTGTGCGCCTGCCTCGACACCCCGAGGAGGCCCTGTGACGGTGGTGTGCTCCTCGTTAAACACACACCGGCATTCGCAATACGAATTACACAACACAGTCCGGGCCCCTCTCTCTTCCTCTCAAGACGCTACCGACCGCCCCCCCACCATGCGTGTCTTTGTCACGGGTGCCACGGGCTATGTGGGATCCTATGTGCTCCGTGCCCTCCTCGACAACGGGCACACAGCTCGGTGCCTCGTGCGTGACTCTGTAGACGATTTGGTGGTAACCAACGAGAAGGTTGAGCCCGTCATTGGGGACCTCCTGGAGCCGGACTCTTTTGAGGAGGCACTGCCTGCCTGTGACGCCGTCATTCACCTCGTCGGGATTCTCGAAGAACACCCACGACGGGGGGCCACCTACGAACGGATTCACGTGACCGGCACGAGGCAGATGGTGGAAGCAGCCGAGGACGCAGGCATTGAGCGTTTCATCCATATGAGTGCCAATGGAGCCCGACCGTCCGGGGGAACCGCCTACCAACGCACGAAGTGGCAGGCCGAGCAGATCGTCGAGGACGCCAACTTCTCCCACTGGACGATCCTGCGTCCCTCGATCCTCTTCGGCAAGCCCGATCCCGGACGCCCCGAATTCGCCTCCCGCCTCCTGAACGATCTGGTTCGCCCGTTTCCGATGCTTCCGGTCTTCGGAGATGGAACGTACGACATGCAGCCCATCCACGTGACCGAGGTCGCCGCCGCCTCCGTGCAGGCGCTCACCCGGGAGTCCGTCTCCGGCCACACCTATGTTGTGGCGGGCCCCGAACAGGTGCCCTACATCGAGGTCCTCGACCGAATCGCCCGAGGTGCAGGCCTCGATCCGAAACCCAAGATCCACCTCCCAATGCCTCTCGCGCGTCTCGCAGTGTACACCGCTGGACGTGTGGGCCTTCTTCCGATCACCCCCGATCAGTTCGAGATGGTCATTGAAGGCAACACCGGAGACGCCACGCCCTTTTACCGAGACTTCGATCTTTCCCCCACCTCCTTTACGCCCGAGAACCTGCGGTATCTGCAGTCCATGTAAAAGCCCTGCCGTTTGCCATTCACCGACTCGAACAACCATCGCCCAACCTCCCCATGGACGACGCACCGACCATCGCTGAAATCACGGATGCCCTCGAAGTCTGGGCGCCTCCCGGCTCGGCACAGGACTACGACAACGTGGGCCTCCAAGTGGGCGACGCCTCCCGATCGGTTACCTCGGCCCTCCTGGCTCTCGACGCCACTCCGGAGGTGCTGGAGGAAGCCAAAGACACGGACGCGGACCTCGTCATTACCCACCATCCGCTTCTCTTTCAACCCCTGGAGGGGGTCACGGCAGATGGCTACGTCTCCACGCTTGCGCTGCGCCTGGCTGAGGCCGGCATTGGGCTCTACAGCATCCACACGAACCTCGACGCTGCCCCCGGAGGCGTATCGTTTGCTCTTGCTGACCGACTGGGACTTGAGAACATCGAATTTCTCGATGGTTTCGAGGAGACCCTCTACAAGCTTGCCGTCTTCGTCCCTGAAGAAGCGTTCCATCAAGTGCGACGCGCCCTTGCTGATGCAGGCGCCGGCCACATCGGGGACTACGAGGGCTGTGCGTTTGCCAGCGATGGAACCGGGTTCTTCCGTCCCGGAGAGGACGCCGATCCTTACATTGGAGAAGCCGGCGGCGACGTGGAGTCGGCCGAAGAGAAGAAACTGGAAGTGGAAGTGGCACACTGGGACCTCGGATCGGTGCTGGCGGCCCTGCAGGAGGCCCATCCGTACGAGGAGGTCGCCTACGATCTGTATCCGGTGCAGCAAAAGAACACGCGCGCCGGCCTCGGCGCCATCGGGCAGCTCGAGTCGCCCGGCCCGCTCTCCGCCTTTCTCGAGCGCGTAGCCCACGAGCTGGATGCCGATAGCCTCCGCTACGCAGGCAATCCCGACGCAACCGTCGAACGTGTGGCCGTGTGTGGAGGGGCCGGAAGCGACTTCATTGGCAAAGCCCTCAGCGCCGGCGCCGACGCCTACGTGACGGCGGACGTCACCTACCACGAGTTTTTCGACGTGCTCGACGCTGAAGGCACCCCGCAGATGGCCCTCATCGATCCCGGCCATTACGAAACCGAGGCCCTCACCGAAGCCCTGCTTCGCGACTGGCTCCAGGAGCGGTTCCAATCGGTCACCTGGCGTCGGACCCGTACTCGCACGAGCCCGATGAAGACGTTCGTCCCTGAGGTCGCATAAATTCGCGGCAATGTGCCTCGTCCCGAAGAGAAGGGCTCCGGGTGAACGTACAGGGACGTCTCTCTTGGGGCCTACTTCTTCACGGCGACCTCGACCTCTCCCTTGCGTTCGATGATGTTTACGCTGACATCCCATCCGTGACGGCGCAACAGGAGATCGACCCGGGCATCTCCGACCTGTAAGTCAGTGATCTCGATCTCCTTCAACCACTGGGGCAGAAGGGGGTAATGAAAGCTAATTTGCTGTTTCGATGCGCGAATGGAGAGCCCCAGGCACGCCTTCAGCAGCATAAATACGGACCCGGCAGCCCACGCTTGTGGAATGCACGCCACAGGGTAGAGAATCGGCCCTTTTCCCTTCCGACGACGGAACCCACAGAAGAGCTCGGGGAGACGTTTGAGATCGACGAACAGGCTGGCATCGAAGAAGGCAGTGAGAAGCTCCAACGCCTTCTCTTTGAACCCATACGTTCCGAGCCCGGCCGCTATTAGGGCATTGTCGTGCGGCCAGATGGATCCGTTGTGGTACGACATGGGGTTGTACCGGGCTTCGGAGTGGGCAATCGTTCGGATGCCCCAGTCGCAAAACGAGCTGTCATCGAACAGAGTCTCCGCGACCCGACTCGCCCGCTCCTGATCGGCAATGCCTGAAAACAAGGCGTGCCCTGCGTTTGAGCTGCGCACTCGACACGGGTTTTTGTCGCCGTCCAGGGCCAGGGCATACGTCTCGAGCTCCTCAAGCCAGAAGGTCTCCTCGAACTGTCTCCGCAACTCCTCTGCTTCCCGAGAGAGGCGGGTGGTCATGGACTCCCGCCCCAGCTTCCTCGCGAGCCGAGCTGCGTGACGTTTTGCCGCGTACACGTAGCCTTGCACCTCGCACAGAGCCACGTGACCGTCGACGAGCGATCCGTCCTCCCGAAAGATGGCATCCGATGAATCCTTCCACCCCTGATTTCGAAGGCCGGTGGGCGACTTGCGAGCGTACTCCACAAACCCATCCCCATCCAGGTCTCCATACGCATCGATCCAGTGAAGGGCCTTCTCGATGTTCGGCCAGATCTCTCGGATCAGATCCATGTCGCCCGTCCGTTGCTCATAGGCCCCGGCGAGGAGCACGAAAAGAGGAGTCGCATCGATGGTCCCGTAGTACCGAGCAAACGGGATTTCACCCAGGGCTGCCATCTCTCCCTTGCGCATCTCGTGTACGATTTTGCCCGGTTCCGCGTCTTCCTCCGGCCGTTCCCCCGTCGCCTGCGTTCGTGCCAAGAACTGGAGCACGCCCTTTGCCACAAACGGCATATTCCAAAGGCACTCTAGCGCCGTGATCAGTCCGTCCCGACCAAAGGGCGTGCTGTACCACGGAATTCCAGCGTACGGATACCACTCGTCCTCCTGGGTACGAGTCAGCATCATGTGTAGATCGGCGAGCGACTGCTCCAACCAGTCATTAAACTGCTCGTTGGAGGTACGGATGCTGCAATGACGACTGCTGATTTGCTCCTTGTTCGAGAGCGCCTGATCGTACGCCGTGGGGTGTGGGAGCGGATCCGGGACTTCATTCCCCACCTCGCAGGCAATGGCGAGGTAGAAGGTTTTGCTCTCCTTCGGATCGAGTCGAACCTCGTAATGAACCGAGGAGTCCGATACCGAATCCGGGCGCGGCGAAAACGAAATGCGGGTCTGCCGTTCCACGTCGTCCAGCCCTCTGTAGCCCAGGGTGATGTGCTGAGAAGAGGTCTCCCCAGGCAGAGGGGTGCCGCGCCGCTCTCGCTCCTCTCCTCGAACCTCGAAGACATCGGCGTAGTCGGCCCCCACCTCGATCGACACGATAATGTCGACCGGCTCGCGGCCGTAGTTGTAGAGTCGATTCCGCTGGTAGCAGACGCCCTCCCACAGAAATGTGCCGCGAAACAGGTGGAGGGCGCCGTGTGAAACTCCCTCTTTGCCGTCCATCGGCAGCATGGGGTTCGTCAAGTCCACGGCCAAGAGTACATTGTCGTCCTTGACCGAGGATCCGAGCATGAGCGGACGATGCCCATCGAGTCGAAGCGACAAGGTCGACAAAAACCGCGTCCCTTTATGATAAAGCCCCTGGCCACTTGCTGCCCCGGCTTGGATGTCCCCAATCCGATTGAAAATTGCGAACGTCTCTCCCTGCTTGAGGACGCGGTGCCGCCCGTCGGTCAGGTTCGTGCTCGCTTGGACGTCGTGGTCGTGCTCCGGAACGATCGCCTCAGCGGGCACCTCCACATCTGAATGACTTTCCATATTTGTATGCATTCGTATTTGGTTTGGAATCGAAAGCTCAATCGAGCAGCGACACCGGAGAGCGGGCCTGAAGGCGGGCGTAGACGCCGAGATAATTTTTTGCCATTTGCCTCGCCGTAAATCGGTCCTCAAACACCTCGCGGCATCGTCGCCGGGAAATGCGGTCAATCCGGCGCACCGCATCGACTGCCTCGTCGACCTCCTCGACGATGTACCCCGTCTCCCCTTCTTCCACCAGTTCCGGAACGGATCCGTGGCGATAGGCCACAACCGGAGTGCCACAGGACATGGCCTCAATCAGGACCAGGCCAAAGGGCTCCGGCCAATCTATTGGAAACAGCAGCGCACGGGCATTTCCGAGAAAATCGCCTTTTTCCCCCTCCCCAATCTCCCCCAAAAACTCCACGTGAGGGGCCTCTAGCAGAGGAGCAATCGAGTCCTCGAAGTATTCTCGATCTTTGTCATCGACCTTCGCGGCAACCTTCAAGGGCATTCCGGCCCGTTCTGCAATCTCTATGGCCCGATCGACCCGCTTCTCCGGGGAAATTCGACCAATAAAGGCGAGATATCCGTCCGGGTTCGGAATATACGAGTAAAGGTCAGGCGGCAACCCGTGATGGACGGTGGACTGCCAATCGGCGTTGGGCTGGGGGTGACGCTGTGCATCAGAAATCGAGATCACAGGCATGTCCGAAAATTCCCGGTACAGAGGGTCCAGGTCGGGCAGGTCGAGACGTCCATGCAAGGTCGTGACGTGGGGCCACCCCTTCAGGCGGGACAAAGGAAAATGAAGATAGTCGATGTGGAAGTGGATGATGTCGAACTCGCTGGCGACCTGAACGACCCTTTCGAGCATTGAGATGTGATGAGCGAGACCATCCTCGCACGTCGCATCGAGGCGTAGGGCCTGAGGACACATCGGAACCAGTTCAGCACTGGTTTCGGAATCCCCGCTCGCAAAGAGGGTCACCTCATGACCCAGTTGCACTAACTCTTCGGTAAGATAGGAGACGACGCGTTCGGTGCCTCCGTAATACTGGGGAGGAACGCTCTCATAGAGAGGGGCGACTTGTGCGATCTTCATAAACGGTAGCGAGATCAATGACGGTTGCGGTACACCTCCCCAGAATCGCCTCGAACCGTGTCCCTCAGCGTAGCGACGCAGGTCCCGAGCCAAGTGGGACATCGGATCAACATTTTGTCATCCGCCGCTTGGGCCGTTGCGCCGAGTCCGGGAAGATGCCGAGACCTCAGGGATTGACGCCCGGGATCGTCCCACGCCTATTCCCCGAAGCGGTGAGTCAGTCGGGAACGCCCTTCTTGGGACCTATAAGCCCCGTCCGTTCCTTCCTGCTGGACAATTTCTTTGCACGAAATGAAAGGGGACGGCCCTCACTCCATGAACTTCGAGCCGCACAGATTGTACAGAATAGACGGCTTTCACCGGCGCTAGAACGATCAACCATCCCCTTATGCCGACTGCCCAAAAGAAAAAGACATCGGTCGAAGATCAGTTACGTGCCCTGGTCCGGCTCCAGCACATTGACAATCGGATTGACCAGATCCAAACCCTTCGGGGCGACCTCCCGGAGGAAATTCGGGACCTGGAAGATGAAAAGGCAGGCCTGGAGACCCGCCTCGAAAACTACGAGGAGGAGGTTCAACAAAAGCAGGTGGACAAACGGCAGGCCGAGCTCGACATCAAGGAAGCGGAAGGCCTTATCGACAAATACGAGGAGCAGCAGCTTCAAGTCCGCAACAATCGAGAATTTGACGCTCTGACGAAGGAGATCGAGGGCCAGAAGGAGCGGATTTCTGAGGCTCGCGAGACCATCGAAGAGGCCGAAGAAACCATCGAATCCCACGAGTCGGCCATCGAGGAAACCGAAGACCGCCTCGAAGAACTCGAAGACCTTCTCGACGAGAAACGCGACGAGCTCGAGGAAGTCCGCGCGGACACGGAGGAAGAAGAGAAGAATCTCGAGGAGCTCCGCGAAGAAGCGGCCGAGCAGGTCGGAAGTCGATACCTTAAGGCCTACTCGAAGCTTCGAGATCGACTCCGCGACGGACGGGCCGTTGTACCACTCAAGCGAGGTGCTGCTGCCGGCTTTGCTGTGCCTCCACAACGCCAGGTCGATATCCGGCAACGAAAAAATATCGTTGCCTGCGAGCACACCGGTCGCATCATCGTCGACCAGGATCTCTACAACGAGACGGTCGACGA
>CAYXAD010000005.1:0-41429 GCA_964462965.1 uncultured Salinivenus sp. | reverse complement strand
GCAATGACACCTACAACCAGGTGTTCACGATGCACGGCATCCTGATGGTCTTCGGCTTCCTGGTCCCGTCGGTGCCGGCCATTTTGGGCAACTTCGTTCTGCCCATGCAGATTGGGGCGAAAGACGTGGCTTTTCCGCGCCTCAACCTTGCCTCCTGGTACGTTTTCATGGCCGGTGCCATACTAATTATTACGGCTCTCCTTACAGGGGGGGTTGACACAGGATGGACGTTTTATACCCCATATTCTTCGACGACCGGCGGGGGCGTCCTCTGGATGACGGCTGCCATCTTTGTGGCAGGCTTTGCCTCGATCTTTACGGGCATCAACTTCATTGTGACGACGCACAAGATGCGGGCGCCCGGGATGACGTGGAACCGGCTTCCGCTTTTCGTCTGGGGCCTCTACGCGACCAGCATCGTGCAGGTGCTCGCGACGCCGGTCATCGGCCTCACGATGGTGCTCCTTCTTCTCGAGCAGGTGCTTCAGATTGGCATCTTCGATCCGGCCCTCGGCGGCGATCCGGTGCTCTTTCAGCACTTCTTCTGGTTCTACAGCCACCCGGCCGTCTACATCATGATTCTGCCGGCCTTCGGGATCATGTCGGAGCTCATTGCCACCTTTTCCCGGTCGAGAATCTTCGGGTACCGGGCCATCGCGCTGTCATCGGTGGCCATCGCCATGCTCGGCTTCCTGGTGTGGGGCCACCACATGTTCGTAAGCGGGCAGGCGGCCGTCTCGTCGATTATCTTCTCGCTGATTACCTACCTGATCGGCATTCCCTCCGGCATTAAGGTGTTCAACTGGACGGCCACCCTGTACAAGGGCTCGATCTGGCTTGCGACGCCGATGCTCTACGCCCTGAGCTTCCTGTTCCTCTTTATGATCGGAGGCTTTACCGGCATCATGGTCGGCGTCCTGGCCGTCGACGTGCACGTGCACGACACCTATTACGTGGTAAGCCACTTCCACTACGTCATGATGGGCGGGTCGGTCGTGGCTCTTCTCGGCGGGATGCACTACTGGTGGCCCAAGATCACCGGGCGCATGTACAACGAGACCCTCGGCAAGATTGCGGCCGGATTGGTCTTTGTCGGATTCAACCTGACCTTCTTTCCGCAGCTCGTGCTTGGCGCTCGCGGCATGCCGCGGCGCTACGCCAATTACGCCGAGCGGTTTACCGACCTGCACCAGCTGTCCACGGTGGGCTCCTGGATCTTGGGGAGTGGGCTCTTTCTCGTGCTCGGCTACGGGCTGTGGTCTCTGTTTAAGGGAGAAAAGGCGCCCGCCAATCCGTGGGGCGCGGCTACCCTCGAATGGACCAATGTGGCGGCCATTCCGGATCCTCACAACTTCAAGCGGACCCCGCTGGTGACGAGGGGCCCCTACGACTTTCACCTCGCCGATGAAGTCTTTGGGGGAGGCGACGGCGAGGTGGCTGGCGATCGGCCGCTACAGGTGCCTGAGCCGGCCCCGTCCGCTCCGGAGCCTGAATCGGAGACGAGCTAAGCCCCCTGTTCTCGATGTGGGGGAAGTCCCACGAGAATCCTGTTCCGCCCAGACGTTTCACGTGACTTTTTTCTTCCCATGGCTACGGAAACCGCACCGGCCACGACTGAAGCCGAGACGGATGTTGAACATGAGCATCATCCGCCTCATCTCGAGCACCACTTTGTCTCGTCGGCACAGCAGTTCGACTCGGCAAAGCTGGGAATGTGGGTCTTCCTGATTACGGAGATCCTGCTCTTTAGTGGAATGTTCGTGGCCTACGCCGTCTATCGGCAGTTTAATCCAGAGACGTTTGCAGCGGCCAGTGCGACCCTCGATCAAATGCTGGGAACTGTGAATACAATCGTTCTCCTGACCTCCTCGCTCACCGTGGCCCTGTCCATACACTTTATCAAGCAGGACAAGGTGAAGCAGTGTGTCTACAACCTGTTGGCGACCCTTGGACTGGCCGGCGTATTCATGGTGATCAAGTATTTCGAGTATACAGCCAAGTTTGAGCACGGGGTCTATCCCGGAGGGCTTTTCGATCCGCATGGGGCCCACTACGAGCATCTGGCCGGCATGGAATCGGCTCCTCAATTTTTCAGCATCTACTTCGTGATGACCGGCATCCACGGCATTCACGTGCTGGGCGGCATGGTTGTCATCGCGGCGATCACATTTATGGCGTGGCGAGGTCACTTCAATAGCGAGTGGTACACGCCCGTCGAACTCACGGGGCTCTACTGGCACCTCGTGGACATCGTCTGGATTTTCCTCTTCCCAATGCTCTACTTGGTTTAGAGCGGCCTACGCGGCCCTCGAGTTGGGCCCTCCTCGGCCTCCGTTCTGTTCTCCCGAACCCTTTGACGAGCTCCTCTTCCCATGGCTCACGACAGTGGTCACCACATCCTTCCGAAAGCGACCCTCTTTCAGGTTTTTGGTGCCCTTATTGTTCTCACGATCATCACCGTGGCTGTGGCCTACGTTCCTCTCGGGCCCCTAAACATCCCGGTTGCAGTCGGGATTGCGGCTTCCAAAGCCACTCTCGTCGTGCTCTTCTTTATGCATTTGAAGTACGACAATCCCGTCAACGCCCTGACGTTTACGATTGGACTCATCTTCGTCGGCCTCTTTATCGGAATTACCCTGGTGGATACAATGTTCTGGGGCGACCTTGACCACGTGAATCCCCAGTCCATCGAGCTAATTGAGCAGCGCCAGGAGGAAGCTCAGCAGCGACAGGACGAGCTGGAGAATCTTGGAGTCACCCCGGCGAACTCGCCTGACGAAGAAGGGGCCACTGCTCCTACAAATGGGGGCTCCTAAAGAACCGAGAAGACCCAGCTGAACGACACACAGGGGGACGCTCGGAGAAACCCAAGCTGAGCAGCCGAAACCTGAATGAAGGTTTCGTGTACTTCTAGGTGCGTGTCCAAGTGGCACCGTGGTCGCTTCACTTGAAAGGTCATGTCCGCCTCGAAAGCGCGTCATGGTTTTTCTTTTTGCTGCAGTCGTCGGATCGACGTTTCTTCTCCTCCTTCTTTGGGTTGGGGTTACTGTGTATCGACTCTACAACCCTGAGGACCCTCATCTCTTCGAACAGCAGCCCTTCGTGCCGACCCAGGCGACGCAGGCCGAAGAAGAGCGCATGCCTGTGGGGATCCGAGAGATTCGTGCAGAGCAACGTCGGAAGCGACGCGAACAGGGAGGAATAGAGGTCTCCTACGTGTGGGGGCACTCGGAGGGCGTGCCGGAAGAGTGGGTGGAGGACCTATGGCATCGACGGAACTAGATACGACTCGCTCCCGAGTATGTCTGCGGAGTTTTCCCCTTTAGGGGAAGAATCAAAACGGGCGTCCCGGTTGGGCACAGGGATGACAGACGGGGCTAGAGGGACAGTACCCCGTTCAGTGCTTATTGGTCTGTTTCCTCTTCTCTGGCCTCGATCCAGTTTTGGAGTGCGTCCGCAAGGGCCTGATAGGCCTCTCGCTCTGCTCCGGTTTCCTGCGTCTGGGCCGTGACGACTTTGGCGATGTGGCACGGCGTTCCATGCTGGGCGGCGACAAAAGCAATTGCGTACCCGGTCGTGTCTCTAATGTCTGCAATGCGCTCCCAATAGCTTTTTTCGTCGGAGTCCGTCGGGGTATGGTCCCGCGTGACGAGCGTCCCTTCCGTGGTGGAGTCGAGCGGGTTCTCGAGCGGCATCCGTGGATAGGAGGGAGCCTCAAGGTCCACGTGGTCTCCCTCTAGCACAAATGTGATCCCAAGAAGGTCGCCCCCCTCAATCTCGTCAGTGAGCGTCGTGGCTTCCCCAGCATGAAGGAGCACGTCCAGATCATACGTTTCAAGCAGCCGCTCGGTGGCGAGAGTGGCTTTGATTTTTCCCGGTCCCGTGACGGCGACGAGGACCTCCCCCGCCTGGATGGGAGTGCCTTCCTCAAGTTCATCGAATCGTCCGTCAGCGTACTGAGCCACGAACGGAGCTGCTTCTGCAGATGAGGCAAAGATAACTCCAATCATCGAACACCCTTCGTTGTGGAAGGTATTATATGCGGCGCATTTTGCGCATCCCCTCTTAATCAACTAAATGCGGTAACGAAATTCACCCACCTCATGAAGGTTATCGAGCATTTAGAACGGGCATCGAACCCGCTCATTTCATATGAGATCATTCCTCCCAAGCGAGGAGGCTCAGCGGAGCAGATCTTGAAGGTCGTCGAAGAGCTCATGCCGTTCGATCCGCCCTTCATTGACGTGACGAGTCATTCGGCGGAAGTGGAGTACAAGAAGACCGACAATGGAACGTGGAAGCGGCGGGTCAAGCGAAAGCGTCCGGGCACGATTGGTCTTTGTGCTGCCATCGAGGCCCGCTTTGACATCGACACCGTTCCCCATCTGCTCTGTCGTGGGTTTACCCGAGAAGAGACGGAGGACGCCCTCATTGAGCTCAACTACCTGGGGATCGACAATGTGTTGGCCATCCGAGGCGATGACAAAGGGTACGAGAAGCCCGTTCGGGGAAATCGCTCCCGAAATGACTATGCCGTCGATTTGGTCGAGCAAATTGACGACATGAATCAGGGAAAGTACCTGGAGGACCTCATGGATGCTGAGCCGACGGACTTCTGCATTGGGGTAGGGGGCTATCCAGAGACGCATTTTGAGGCCCCGAA
Source organism: uncultured Salinivenus sp. (assembly GCA_964462965.1). GTDB lineage: Bacteria > Bacteroidota > Rhodothermia > Rhodothermales > Salinibacteraceae > Salinibacter. The sequence goes on along the minus strand of CAYXAD010000005.1, from coordinate 36,766 downwards.
CTTGACGTGGGACATCATGCGGTTGAAGCAGAAAGTGGATGCCGGGGCCGAGTACATCGTCACCCAGATGTTTTTCGACAACGAATACTTCTTCAACTTCGTCGAGCAGTGCCGCGACGTAGGGATCGACGTTCCCATTATCCCTGGAGTCAAGATTCTGAAGCGGAAGCGACACCTTCGTCTCCTTCCGAAGTACTTCCACACGGAAATTCCGGAGGAGTTGGCCGCAGAGGTCGATGCCGCAGATCCCGAGGACGTCGAGTCCATCGGGGTCGATTGGGCCATCCGTCAGACGGAAGAGCTTCTCAGTGCGGGTGTGCCCTGTGTACACTTCTACATCATGTCGAGCGCGAAAACTGTGAAGAAGGTGGTTGAACCCCTCCGGGAGATGGCCTAGCCACGGAGTGCACTTGAGGGCCGGAGGCTCCCGGCCTCCTTCGTAGTGGTTTTCAGTGCGGGAGTAGAGGGGCGAAGTAGAGCAGCAAAAGCACATTTGCTGAGGGAGTCCCCCGACAGGAGTTGGGCCCAATCCCGATCTGAGTTGGGGACAATGTGCTGAGGGAGCCCGAAAAGCCAACCCGCAACGACTTTCGAGACCTTTGCGAGACCGGAGGAGCGTTCCGACCCTGTCGTGGGCCGGACGCTTTGATGTTTTCCCGGTGGCCACGGGAGCCGCTCAAGTCGGCGAGGAGCAGTGAAATTGCGGAGACTGCCTGTCCATTTCGGCGAGTCGACAGCCGAGTGAACGTGCCTCTGCGGGCTAAACAGGAAAGGCCCAGCCTCCGTCTGAGACGACGGGAGCTGAGCCTTTTTGGTTTTCTAAGGGAAGGGGAGAGGGACTCTCTCGTCCCGGGGAAACGGGACCCTCGAGACGCAGCTATCGATGCGCGTCCTTGTCTTTGCTGCGGAGCTTCGCCTTGTATTTTTCCAACTGACGCCGCAGGTGGTCGACGCACAGATTGATCGCCTCCTTGTGAGTGCTCGCGGCGTCGTCCGCAGAGAGGCGTTGCTGATACACCTCGATGTTAATCTCTGCCGTCTTGTTGCTGGCTGGGGAGTTGTCCTCCCCTAGAATGACGTGGGCACTGACGATGCCGTCATAGAACTTTTCGAGCTTTGCAGTTCGTTCCTCGGCGTATTGGCGCACCTGATCGCTTACGTCCACGTGGCGGGCCGTGATTTGGGTCTGAAAAGCCATGGGCACGTATTTCGGATTGGATTGGAGGACGGTCGGTGAAAAGAAAGCTTCACCGACCCACGATGCTCGCGGATCTTCTCACATCCCACATTCAGGGGAGATGTTTCAACCAGTCGAAGGCGACAGCCCCTCGGCGGGCGCACGGAGAACGGAGAATGCCACAACAGCTACGACAGGGGAGCGGACGAAGCGTCATCGAGGTACTGGTCTTCCCGCTCTCGCATTGTCTGTTGGGCCGCCGTCGTTGCATCGTCATATCCGAGGAGGTGGAGGAGGCCGTGGACCACGTACCGATGCACCTCACGCTCAAAGGAGGTCTCAAACTCCTCGTGGCGCTCAGCGGCGGTGTCCAGGTCGACGTAGACTTCTCCTTCAACCGTCTGCGGGTCTCCGTCGTCTGTCTCTCGGAGTGAGAACGAAAGGACGTCCGTGTTATAGTCGTGGTCGAGGTAGGTCCGGTTGAGATGGCGGACTGTGTCGTGATCGCTCAACACCACACTCAAATGAACGAGAGATGCCTCTTCGGAGGAGAGGACGTGGCGAATGAGGTGCTTGAGCGCAGCTTCGTCCACCCGCCGGGACGGATGATCGTGCTCGACCGATAGGGCGTCTGGATAGGCGTCCTGCACAGAGGAAAAGGCTGGAGGAACCAGTCGTAGTCGTTACAGCGAAGAGCCGGAGGACGACGGTTGGCCGTCTGAAGGAGAAGGGTCTACTTCGGCAGTTGGATCCACGTCGGCCGGAGTAATTTCCGGAGTGGGCTCTTCCTGAGAAGCACTTTCCTCGTCGAGGGCCACGACGTTTAATGCGTGCAATCCTTTCGGCCCGTCGTTCATCTCGAACTTTACATCTTGGCCCGTGCGCAGGGTTTTAAAGTCGTCGTCCGACTGGATGTTCGAGTAATGCACGAAGACGTCTTCTCCGTCCTCTGGGTGATTAATGAAGCCGTACCCTTTTTTGGCGTCGAACCACTTTACGGTGCTTTGTTGCATGGCATGGAGAGAAGTCTGCACGATGTCGAAACCGCTCGACTGCCGCCATCCACCAGGAGATCGAACAAGAGTTCGTGGCACCGGAAGCCGAGCAGATACTCACGAACGGTTTGCACTGTCGATGCAGACGCGATCATGCGTACAACATGCTCCCAAACGCTGCATCAAAAAATTAAGGAGTACTCCACCGCATGATTTCTGCGTATCGAATATAGACGTGGGGACTCCGCCTGTCAAGCGAGCTCAGAAAACGGCGGGTATACGTACTAAACCCAGCCTGTTCGGTCCGAGCAAATGTTTCCGCACAGCGAAGCCCTTGCCTCGCCGGACTCGAGGCAAGGGGAGAAGCTCCGGGTTACGGATTTCCTCCAGGTCCTTCGGGCTGCGGCATCAGACCTGGGGCTTCCGGGGGACCCGCGGCTGTGTCCGAGGAGAGACCGTAGGCCCGACGGATTTTCGTGGGAACCTGGAATCGGGCCTCGGCCAAGGCGGTCTCGATATGTTGATCAAAGGATTCTCTGGCGCCTTTCAGGTTGGCCTGGAGGTAGGTCGAGCGAATCATTCCTGCATACTGGAGGGCGCGACTAAATTGTCGTCGGGACCCGCTGGTCCGGAGATCGTTGAGGACCACGGGCTCAGCTTGCTGCATCACGCTCGCTACTTTTTCCTGATCCCCGAGCGCCTGAAAGGCACGAGCGGTAAGCATGTACGTCTGAATGTCCGCCGGAATGGTGGAGAAGGGCACCTCCTCCACGAACCCGCTCATCAGCTTATCGGCTCTTTCCCTCCGGTTTTTAACGGCCAGTTGCTCCGTCGTATGAGAGAAGTGTAAGCGATAGCCGTCTACCATCCGACGGGCATTCGCGTTGTAGTAAACGCTAGAGTCACTGAGGTTGGTGAAGCGGAATTGCGACATCCGCTGATCCGTCAGTCCGGGGATGACTCGGCCATAGGGCTGGTCGTGCTTGATGGGGAGGACGCGGTATGCTTGGCCTTCCAGCTGGAAGTAGTTGCTGAGATTGAGCTGGCCCGACCCGGCCACCGTGACGGCGAAATAGATGGGCCGCTTCCACCCATTTCGGGCATTCGTGAGGATCATGTTGTAGGCTGCCTGATCGGCTCCTTCCAGCATGTAGCTATCTTGTTGCAGAGGCCGACCTTCCAACTGCCACGTCATTGGACTTTCGAGGGAGACCGAATCGGAGGTCGATTCCGGGAGATAAGCGTCAAGGCGGGGCCGCAGGGAGTCCTGGTCGACCGGCAGTTTTACCTCTCGAGGGTCCCATCTCATGGGACGAAGGTTGGTAATTTGTTCTTCGGTCAACGAGATGGGCAAGGGAGGAGAGTCGTACGTAGCCTCGTTCTTGAGCTTTCTGACGTACCACGGCGTGTTGAGAAGTGAGAGGTTGACGACCCGTACGTCGGTCCGGATGCCTTCCACATTTTGGAGGTACCAGAGGGGGTATGTGTCATTGTCCCCATTCGTGAAGAGGATGCCATTCTCTTCGACACTGCTGAGCATATTATATGCATAATCGCGAGGCACATAATTTCCGGAGCGGTCGTGATCCTCGTAGTTTTCCACGGTCATCCAGCCCGGTACAGCGAGGAAGATGAGAAGGCCCGCCCCAATCAGAGGCGCCCACTGAGTCGTCTTTGACAGAGAATCTCGGATGGACTCGTATAGGAGCTGGAGCAGTCCTCCTGCACCAATCCCGACCCATAAGCTGAAAGCCAGGAAGCTCCCCACGTAGGAGTAGTCCCGCTCGCGGGGCTGCATCGGGCTCTGGTTCAGGTAGATAATGATCCCGATGCCGGTAATAAAGAAGAGAACGAACACACTAAACGCTCGACGCCAGTCCCGGCTGAAGTGGTAGAAAGCGCCAAAGAGTCCGAGGAGAAGGGGGAGGGCGAAGTAGACGTTTCGTGCTTCTTTTTCGCTTGGGGATTGTACCACCTCCTGGGCGCTCGAGGGAGGATCGATGAAGGGGAGCCCGGTAATGGCAGGAGCATTTTGCTCGTCACTCGCTCGTCCCGAAAAGTTCCACAGGAAGTACCGGACGTACATGTGGCCGATCTGGTACTTGAGGAAGAACTCCAGGTCGGAGTCGTAGCGCTCGTACACCCGCCAGTGGCGAGGATCTGGGGAGTGGCGCCGGGGAAAGAGAGTCGTTTCTCCGTCGCGTTGGGTTACCCGGCCGGTCTGATCGTCGAAGCTAACGCCTTGAAGGAGGGGGGTATCTCCGTATTGTTCTCTCTGGAGATACGAGATAAACTGCTCGATGGAGTCCGGATCGTTCATGTCGATCGGGGGATCGGTGGCGCTCCGGACGAAGACGAGCGCATAGGAGGAATAGCCGATGAGGATGACGGCCATGCACATAAACGCAAGATTGGCCACGGGCATGCCCCGCTGGTGGGTCTTGTAGATGCCGTAGGCGATGAGACCAGCAAGGACGAAGGCGGTGAGGAAGGGCGCGCCAAACGCAGCAAAGAGTTCGGGCAGGCCCACGATGACACCGGGGTAAATCGCCAGAAAGATTCCCGAAGCAATTCCACCCGCCAGGGCGATGTTGAGCCACCGCTGTCGTGGGGTCCAGGAATCTCGGTCAAATTCAGTAAAGAAGACGATGAGGGCCACGAAGAAGAAGGCCAGGAGGCTCAAAAGGTGTACGCCAATGGCCATTCCAAACAGAAAGGCAATGAGCACGAGGTACCGGTTGGCGTTGAGCCGGAACGGGTACCGTCCGCCTTTCAGCTGGGCTTCCTCTTGGCGGGCGGCCTCGCTCCATCGGAGCACCAGCCACACAACAAGAGCGGTGAAGAAGGTCGAAAGGGCGTAGACCTCGGCAATGCCCGCGTTAAACCAGAAGGAGTCTGTGGCCGCATAGGTTAATGCCCCGATCACTCCACTCACCAGAGCAATGACGTACTGAGCGGTCGACCACTCGTTCGGTTCCCCCTGCCAGTGTCGTACGAGCCGGACGATGATGAGGTGGGTGAGGAGGACGGTCCCTGCGCTGGCAAGCACCGACAGCAGATTGACGGCCAGGGCTACGGTTTCTGTAGAGGGGGCGAGCATCGAAAAAATCCGTCCCAGGAGCATATAGAAGGGAGCCCCTGGAGGGTGCATCACCTGAAGCTTAAAGACGCTCGCAATGCGCTCGCCAGGGTCCCAAAAAGACACCGTAGGCGCCATGGTGGCCAAGTAAAGGCCGAGCGCCCACAGAAAGACGAATCCGGCAGTTAGGCGATCAATCCACTTCCGGCTCATGTGATGCTACAGTTATGAGTAAGAATAAAAGAGAAGTCACCACGAACGGGCGGACAAAAGGAGTCACAAGCCGTAGCCTGAATGACTCCCAGTCCTATGGAGTCACGTTCGGGCGGGACGGACGGGGTTCCGTCTCCATTGTACCAGCATTCGGAGCCAAAGCCCCCTTCCCAGTTGAAAGCCCCCAGACTCAAGGAATCTTTGTGATGGGAAGGTCCCAGAAGCACCGACGAAACGTCTTTCGTCGTCACTCGGATCCAGATCGGATTGAGGAAATTCGGCAACCCGATCTGGAGGGTGCATTCATCGACGTCCGATTGGTCACTCTCAAGGTCGTTCTCCACGTGTACGAAGGGGAGGACCCTCCGGAGTGTCGGTCACCAGGTTGGGCCATCCGCTTTCGAGCACGTTCGTGGAGCTGGTGCGCCAGGAATCCCGTCCCTTCGGCAGGCTCCGTCAGCCTCTTGCTCCTCCAGGCTGCTCGCCGGAGGGGCAGGAAAAAGAAGGCTGCAAAGAACAGAGGCTGCAGACGTCATGGGATGAAGAATCCTGGATGAAGGATGCTTGGAGCAACTGGACGCACGCCAAGATGAAGGAAAAAACCTCCTTTAGGCACTCATGCGCCCCCGTGAACGACGATTACACACTCTCCCCGCACACGATCATACCTCGCAAAATACGACCGGACCTCTTGGAGCGTTCCCCGTTCAATTTCTTCAAACTTTTTTGTGAGTTCTCGGGCCACGGCTGCACGACGGTCTTCGCCCAGGTGCTCGATGAGGTCGTCTAGGGTTTGAAGCAGGCGATAAGGGGCTTCATAGATGACGATGGTTCGAGGTTCGGTCGACAGTTCCGTCAGTCGAGTCGTGCGGCCTTTCTTCTTGGGAAGAAATCCTTCGAAGACAAAGCGATCGCTGGGAAGGGCACTGGCAGTGAGGGCGGGGATGAGAGCGGTGGGCCCCGGCAAGGCCTCGACGTCGATATTTTGCTCCCAGGACGCCCGCGCAAGATAAAAACCGGGATCCGAAATGCCCGGGGAGCCCGCGTCGCTAATCAGGGCGATGTCGTTTCCGGCCCGCATGCGAGCAATCAACTGAGGGGTTTTTTCGTGTTCGTTATGTTCGTGGTAGCTGGTGGTGGGGGTATCGATGTCGTAATGGTCGAGCAAGTGGCCTGAGGTTCGTGTGTCTTCGCAGGCAATCAGGGAGACCTCGTTTAGGACCCGGACGGCCCGGTAGGTGATGTCTTCGAGGTTGCCGATGGGGGTGGGAACGAGGTAAAGCACGGACCGGAGCAGTGGTGGGAAGAATCGAGGGGACGAGGGGCATTGCTACTGTGACTTCGAGGTGAGCCACGCCCAGAGGCGGCGGCGCAGCGGGGGGGTGGCGCCTAGGTCGAGGACCGTGTACACCACCAGCCATACGCCAACGCCCGACATGATGAGGTTCGCGATCCACATGCCGAACCAGGGGGGGAAGAATCCGCGCTCTGATAGCTTTTCGCCTTGCACGAGGGTCACCCAGTAAAACATGAAGATGCCCAGAGCAATGGCACCGATGGTGGCTAACCCTCCCCGACGAAGCGTCAGCCCCAGTGGAGCCCCAATAAACATGAAAATGAGACAAGCGAGCGCGATCGAATATTTCTTGTACACCTCGACCTGGTAGCTACGTATCCGTTTGTCTTTCCAGTCCGTATCCCTTCGTACATCTTGAATAGAGGACTGGACGGAGCGCACCTTCTGGGTCGCGGTCGTAAGAACCGTCTGTTGAGTCTCTTCCTGGAGGCCGGCCAAAGCGAGATACTGGTCACTCTGGAGCGAGGCGAGAGACGGAAGACGCAAAGAATCGGGGGCCGTGGAGTCCGGGAGGGGGGCTCTGTGGGTCGAGTCTACCGTCAGTCTCTCCTGGACGGACGTAAACAACGTGCGGTAATCCTCATCTCTCTGCCTTCGCAGAGAGTCTAAGGTACGTCGCAGTTGCGCCGTCCGCATCGTGCGAGTAGAACGGGACGTTTCCCGAGGGCTCGAGCGCTCGAAGACAGCGCCGGAAAGGGTAAAGTGAATCTCGTGTCGGTCAAAGACGAGCCGCTCATACCGCTCTGTGTTTTGAGAGGCGTTGGGGGGAAGGGGACGATGGATTTCCCCATTTCGCAATGAGAGGGTGAGCTGTGTGCCGTTCTGGCTCGACTCGATAGATCCACGCTGCGCCTTGATGACGGCCTGCCGCTGGCGACCCTGCGTGTAATCGTAAATTGTGACCCCAATGAGTTTATTGGTGCCGGCGGGGCGGTCCCGGACGAGGATACTGTAGTCCTCTACCCCGTCGTAGAAGACGCCCGGCTGTAGCTCGAACCCGGGTCGCTTGCCCCGAATGTCACTCCAGAGCTGGCGAGCACGGTGGTTGGCCTCGGGGAGCATGACGCTATTGAAATACAGCATGCACCCCGTGAGGAGGAGAGCGACCCCCAGGGTCGGCCAAACGATTTGGCCGAGCGAGATGCCGGTGCTCTTGATGACGGTATAGTACTGGGATTCCGCAAGGCTGCCAAAGGTCATCAGAGCCGCCAGCAATACGGACATCGGGACCGCCAGCACCACCATGTACGCCAGATTGTAAGCGATCAACTCCAGAATGACTGGAATTGGAATCCCCTTGCCGGCAATCTCGGGCAGCCAGCGGATCAGAAACTGCATCAGCAAGAGAAACATGAGCGTGCCCAGCCACCCGAAAAAGGGGCCTGGCAACCGGCGCAGTATGAGCCAATGAAGCCGACGCAGCATATAAACAAACTAGTAGTCCGTCCGCGAGAGGTCCCCCTCTGCAATGAGATCTCCGTGTAAACGAGGGGAGGAAAGGCCGTGTTCGGCCCACAGGGGATCTATGCATCCCGGTGAGGATTGATGGGATCCCGGTTCCGCTTGTCTTATTGTCGCATTGAGTCCGTTCTCCAGATGCAGATTGAAACGTTTACCTTTAGTCCCTTCATGACCAACTGCTACCTGTGCCACGACCAGGGAGAGGCTGTGCTCGTGGATGCCAGTTGCAGTACGGATTCTGAGTGTCAGGAGGTGCTATCGGTCGTCGACGAGCACGATCTTGAGGTGCGTCATTTGCTTCTTACGCATGCCCACGTCGATCATATACTGGGATGTCATTTTTTCGAGGCGCACTTCGGTCAGCGGTTTCAGGCCCACGAGGCCGCTGTGCCATTCATCGAGCGAGCCGAGGAGCAGGCGGCTGCGTTCGGGGTTCAGGTAGATCCGCCCTCCGTGCCCACTACTCTCCTCGAAGAAGGAGGGACCGTTTCATTCGGGACCGTCGAGCTATCAATTCTACACACCCCGGGACACTCTCCCGATTCGATTTGCTTCGTCGATTCTCAAAGCAAGCAGGCCTTGACGGGGGATGTTCTCTTTCAAAACTCGATTGGGCGGACCCAGGGCCTTCCCCAAACCTCCCGCGCTCAGCTTCTACGATCCATCTCAGAAAAGATCCTTCCGTTGGGGGACGACGTCACCATTTATCCGGGACACGGTCCCGTGACCACTGTTGGGCGCGAGCGTCAGAAGAATCCGTACGTACAGGAGGCCCTCCGTCAGTAGGCGCTGAGCTTTTAGGAGGAATTAAACACTTGCCGGCGTCACGTTCTCTACGACTTGCTGGTAGTAGTTTTCGTACAGCGGGACGACTCGCTCGATGTCGTACGTCTCGACGGCTCGCTGCCGTGCGGCGGCGGACATTCGGTCGTGGAGCTCCTCGTCCGTGAGCAGCTGACGGGTCCGATCGGTGAATGCATCGACATCGTCCTGGGGACAGAGAAAGCCCGTCTCGCCGTCCACAACGAGCTCTCGCAGGCCGCCTACGTTCGTCGCGACCACGGGGACTTCGCAGGCCATCGCCTCGAGGGCTGCGAGTCCGAAGGTTTCCGACCCGCTGGGCATGAGAAAGACGTCGGCGATCGAGAGGATTTCTTCCACGGGGTCCTGCTTACCAAGAAAGCGCACGTCGCTGTACACCCCGAGCTCACGAGCCTTTCGTTCGGTCGGCACTCGATCCGGTCCGTCCCCGATCAGTAAGAGCTTTACGTTGGAGGTTCCGTTTCGGAGGCGATGAAAGACCTCGACGACTTGTCCCGTGTTTTTAACCGGACGGAAGTTCGACACGTGAACGATCACCTTTTCCCCATTCGGACACAAGGCCTGCTTGAAGTGCTCCTTGTCCTGGCGAAAGAAGCGGTCGGTATCGATAAAATTGGGAATCACTTCGATTCCATTCGTGACGTTAAAGTGGTCGTAGGTCTCCTGCCGGAGATAGTCGGAGACAGCGGTCACCCCATCGGATTCGTTGATGGACCAGGTGACGACGGGGGCAAACGACGGATCTCGACCGATGAGGGTAATGTCCGTACCGTGCAGCGTGGTGACGACGGGAACGTGCAGGCCTTCCGTGTCCAGGATTTGACGAGCCATCACTGCACTCGTGGCGTGAGGAATGGCGTAGTGGACGTGAAGAAGGTCGAGCCCTGCATGTTTGGCCAGGTCGACCATCTTGCTGGTGAGCGAGAGCGTATACGGGGGGTAGTCGAAGAGAGGGTAAGATTGGACGTTTACCTCATGGAAGAAAATGTTGCCGGCCACGTGGGAAAGGCGAAACGGAAGGGAGGATGAGACGAAGTGAATCTCGTGCCCCCGCTCGGCCAGCGCTTTTCCGAGTTCGGTCGCAACGACGCCGCTGCCGCCGTAGGTTGGATAGCACGTAATCCCGATCTTCATAAAGAGGAGGAGCAGGCAGTTTGGGGCGAACGTGGAGGTTTCGGGATCCAGGATGGATCGTTGGATCAACTCGCTAGCGATTTGGAGGTTGCACTCCATTCACAGGATTGAATCGACCTTGATTTTCGGAGGCTCGTCCTGTTTTCAGTTGGGTGTAGGGGGAGAGGCGCCCCCTGCAGCCGTAGGAAAGGGCGCACACAGGTGAATTTGAGGGCGGGCTTCAAAGGAGATCTGTATCGTTGAGGACGGGGGGGGCGAGAGCCCGTACTTTGGGAAGGACCGTCCGCACATGTTACAGCTCTCGAGGACTTTTCCCTCTCACGTATCTGGAGGAAAGGTTGAACTGCTGTTACTTTTTTCTGCAACCGATGCGACTCTTTTATACACTGTGTGAGAACTTCTGATGCTGTTTGGTGGATGGATTCGATGCCGAGACATAGTGGTCGAAGCGGCAGCGAGACGCCCGAACGACCCTTGTAGCGGAGCTCCCTGAGCGCAGCGAAGAAGTGCTTTCGGAGTGCTACCAGGTGAGGTGAAGAAGTCTCGCTACGCGAGATCCACGAAGTCGGAGGCCAAAGACAGTCCGCCAAACAGCTTCTCAGGGACAATGCCTCGGCGGGGAGGGACCCTGCTCGACGACTCTACTCACAACTTTCTTTTCCTATGCAGTCTACTTGGATGCGATATCTGGCCGGTGTACTCTTCGCAGTGTTGGTGTTTGGGGGGACGGCGTCTCCTGCACAGGCGCAATTTGGGGTCGCAGGAGGATTGAATTTTGAGACGGCCGGCGACATTGAGACGAGTGGGAATAACAATGCCACCTTCGACAACTCGACCGGGTACCATCTTGGCGTCGTATACCAGTTCGGGGGAGGGGGAGTCAGCCTGCGACCCGGTCTCATGTACCGTCGGGTAGGAACGTACGACTTTTCTACGGGTGGCCAGTTCGACATTTCGGCCTGGGAGGTTCCTGTGGACCTTCGGCTGGCTGTACTTCCTGCTCCGTTAGTGAGTCCCTATGTGCTGGGAGGAGCGAAGGCGACGTTTCCCCAGGGGGACGACGAGTTCGATGATGCGCTCGAAGACGTGTCTTATTCGTTCAACATAGGGGCCGGCGTGGACATTTCTATTCCGAGTTCCTCGCTCGTGCTCCAGCCGGAGTTTCGATATGAAATTGGGGCCACGAGCTTTGTGCAGGACGACTTCGAAATCGGAGGATCCTCTTTCACCCCACAGGAGCAGCCGCAATTTAGCGCCATTGGGCTACGCCTAAATGTCCTGTTCTAACGGGTCAACGCGAAATGGGGCTTCTCGTGGAGGCACAACATTCCTTCCGGAACGTCCAACCGTCCGTTGTCCGCAGAGACAGCGGGCGGTTTTTTAGTGGTGGAACTGGGGAAAGAGACGTCGGAGCTGCACGGATCAACGGGAGCGTTCAGGAGGGACGAGGGACGGGCTCTTTGAGCTCCGAGGCACAAATGAAACAGGGCCGTTGGACTTCCCCGGAGCAGGGGGGCAGATCTGCCTCGAGGAATCTTTTGTCGATCCACCCGAAAGCAGGCTCCTCGGCGGAGAAAAGCTCGAGGAGGGCTCTTCGGCTAGGAGATCTCTTTGTAGAAGCGAAAGCGGCGCTCGTTGATTAGATAGCTTTTGCTGGGCGAAACGACGTTTTGTCGGTCGGCCCAGTAGGGGAAAATGCGCCCTTCCATGGAGCGTTCACTGAAGAAGTGACGCGTGTTGCGAGAAAAAGGGCGGGCGTTGGAGTCTGCGTGTCGTACGTGGTGGGCAATCCAAAGGGCCTGGCGCCAGGCGCGTAGTTTATTCTCGGGCGTCAGACGGAGGAGAAAGGATCGTTTGGAGGAGTTGGGATTGAAGGCGCTGAACTGATAGGGATCAAGCACGACCCCCCGGTAGGTGTCTTTGCCGCGGTAGCTCGTCTCCACCCGATTGCGGACGACCCAGGCGACTAATTCTTGCTCGTGAGGAAGTTTGGTTTCCGAGAATGCAGCCCGGGCGAGCCACAGGGTGGGCTCATCTAAATTCGGGGGGACTTGTAAGGACCCGGCCGTTTCTACATCATCGGGACCATAAAGGGCGCTCAACAGCTCGAATGAGGTGGAGTCAACCGAAGAAGAGGCCTCAGCCGGTGACGCGACGTGAGACGACTGTGACTCGAGCATAGTTGGGACATTGCCTCCAGCAAAGAAGAGTGCGCCGAGACAAACCCAGAGAATTGATGCTCGGTGGCTCATGTACGGATGAGCATTATTCGTAGAATGGCGAAACTATGTCCCGATCATCAGTCGAAGCGAAAAAGAAAAACGACGAGCTAAGGTGATGTATCTTGCGGACAAGCGGTATGCATCGAATCGGAGACACTTTCCCCAATCCCTTTGCTAACCGAAGCCGATCTACTAACAACACCTAGCGTAAGTTTCTGATTTTCGACTACATCACCCCGTAATTTAAAGGGGTTTAGATGTAGACGACCTTTCATTAAAAAAGCTTATATTTGAGTTTGAGCGGGGTTAATGTCCCTTTTATTGTATCTATAAATGTAATTTTGGTGAACTTATTTTATTCTCTAGATAAATATCACAGCACATTCATGTTTTATGTCCGGCCTTAAGATTTTGTGTGATGAGAACATTCCGTTCGTCGAGGAAGCGTTTGGACGGTTCGGCACGGTTTATAAGCAGTCGGGACGAGAGATTGGGGCAGAAGACGTTCAGGGGATGGACGCCCTGATGGTTCGAAGTGTAACGCCCGTGGGCCCCGCTCTCTTGGAAGGGAGTTCTGTGCGCTTCGTAGGATCGGCCACAATCGGGACTGATCACGTCCATCTCAGCTACCTGCAGGACGCGGACATTCATTTTGCCCACGCACCGGGGTCGAATGCGGACTCCGTCGCCGACTACGTGATTGTTGCGTTATTAACCCTTGCTCGTCGGAAGCACGTCCCGCTAGTCGATCAGACAGTAGGCATTGTCGGGTATGGAAATATTGGAAGCCGGCTGGCGGAACGGGTGTCAGCTCTCGGCCTTTCTGTGCTCTGCAATGATCCGCCTCGAGCCGAGAGGAGAGAGCGGAGGGGAGAGGAGCATTCCTTCGTCGGGCTCGATACCGTCTTGTCCGACGCCGACGTGGTGACCCTTCACGTGCCGCTTACCACCCAGGGGCCTCATTCAACGCATCATCTCATCGACGCAGAAGCAATGGCCCAGATGGGGAAGAGAAGTTGGCTCCTCAACACCTCGCGGGGAGCCGTGGTAGACGGAGACGCTCTCTTAGAGGCGCTCCGACGGGGACCGCTGGGTGCTGCCGTGCTAGACGTCTGGGAAGAGGAGCCGTCGCCCGATCCGGCGTTGGTCCAGGCCGTCGATATAGCGACGCCTCACATCGCAGGATACGCCATTGATGGAAAAGTCAGAGGCACGGCGATGCTCTACGAGGCCTTCTGTGAATTCCTGAACGAGGAAGCCACGTGGGACCCCGCCAGTGTCCTGGAGCCGAGGACCCGCGATGCTCTCCGTCCGTCGCCTCCTGATCCCCGGCTTCCCCGTACGGACTGGCTGTACCACCTTAGCTGTCAAGGCTACGACATCACCGTGGACGATACCCAGTTGCGCGCACTCTTTGCCGACTCTCCGTCCGGGCAGGCGCCAGACTTCACCCCTCTGCGAAGGAACTATCGACGACGGCGAGAACTGCAGCAGCACAGCCTGCTGGGGGCCTCCGTCCCGCAACAATACAGAGAGCCCGTAGAAGAAGGGATCGAGATGCAGATCGATTAGCCCATGGGCCTCCAGGGAGATGGGAGACCATCCGTCGCCAGGCCTGAATTAAGAGCGATACCCGTAGGAACGGAGCAATCGTTCTTTATCTCTCCAGTCCTCCTGCACCTTCACGTGAAGGTTGAGGTAGATGGGTCGGTCGAGGAACGACTCGATGTCAGTGCGTGCATCGGACCCTACTTTTTTCAGGGCTCGGCCTCCTTCTCCGATGAGGATGCCTTTGTGGGATTCCCGCATGACGATAATTTCGGCGTCGACGTAATCTTTCTGGCCCTCTGGTCGCTCCTTGTACGTCACGATGTTGACCTGCACGGAATACGGGATTTCCTGGTGGTAGTGCTGGTAGACCTTTTCCCGGATCATCTCGGCTACAAAAAAACGCTCCGGATGCTCGCTGATCATTTCCTTTGGATAGAAAGGAGGGCCTTCGGGCAGCGTCTCGAGGATGAGATCGAGCAGCGTGTCCAGATTGTACCCCTTGAGGGCAGAGGTGGGAATGACGTCGTCGAAGGCTCGGAGTTCATTATAGGACTCCACCAGGGGCAGGGCCTCCTCCTGGGAAATTAAATCCATTTTCGTAAGGACCAGAAAGGCAGGCGTGTCCCCGATTTTTTCGAGGCTTTCCGTATCGGGCTGTTCTTGGGGGGCTTCGTGTAAGAAGAGCAGCAGGTCTGCGTCCCGGATCGCCCCTTTCACTTGGCCCATCATGGCTTCGTGCAGTCCATATCGAGGCTCAATGATTCCCGGGGTGTCGAGGAAGATGATTTGGTGCTCGGGGCCGGAATGAATGCCAATGACCCGGTGCCGCGTAGTCTGCGGCTTGCGGGTCACAATCGAGAGCTTTTCGCCGAGCAGGGCATTCATCAACGTACTTTTTCCCACGTTGGGCTTGCCGACGATGGCAACGTACCCACTGGTGTGGTCGTCGGGAATGTCTTCAAAAAAGGGTGAGGACTGCTCCATGACAGCGGCAGGACCTAAAAGCGAGACGGTACAGCGTATTGTGGATGCGCCATTACCGCTAACGGTTAGTCCCCTTTGACGGTTGCGCGCATGTCACGGACGGCCTGGTCCATGCCCACAAAGATGGCTCGAGCCACGACCGCAAATCCGATAGAGACCTCGGCGACATGGGGAACCGTTTCACGGAAAAGCGGGACGTTGCGGTAATTGAGGCCGTGCCCGGCGTGGACTCGAAGCCCCGCTTCGTGGGCCACTTCGGCACCTCGAGCGAGACGTTCTGCCTCCTCCCGACGGGCCTCTTCGGTCGGCGCCTCGGCAAAATCGCCAGTGTGTAGCTCGACGCTGTTGGCTCCGACGTCGGCGGCGGCTTCAATCTGGGCCGGAACGGGGTCCACGAACAGGCTAACCTGGCGGACGCCTGACTCAAAGAGACGAGCGACGACGGAGTTGAGGCGGCTTCGGTGGGCCTGTACGTCGAGGCCTCCTTCCGTCGTCACTTCCTGGCGCCGTTCCGGGACCAGGGTTGCAAGGTCAGGCGCTACCTCACAGCAAATGGAGACGATCTCCTCGTCGGTCGACAGCTCAAAATCGAGCTTCCCTTCCACAGTGTCGGCCAGGAGATGCACGTCTCGCTCCGTAATGTGGCGACGGTCTTCTCTGAGGTGAAACACAATCCCGTCCGCTCCGGCCTGTTCGCATCGGGCGGCAGCGCGAACGGGATCCGGAAACGTTTCTTCTCGGGCGTTTCGTAGAGTCCCGACGTGGTCGACGTTGATCAGGAGGTTGATCACGACAGAATCGGAGGGCATCGAGGGGGATGACGAGAACAGTCGACTCCTACACTGGCAGACCTCGTTTGTTTTTTGAGGGGGTTCATTTGCCATTTGCAAGATCAATTGAAATGAGGAACTGAGATTGGGGGATTGCATTTCGAAGGGGTGCCTCCTATTTTCGGGCGTGTTAATCTCTCTCGCCTTATACTGCTGCCAAGCGGTGTCCTGGGCGGGAGGTACCCGCTCGCATTCTCGTCACCACCAATGAACGGCTCACATGGCAACGCGTAGCGAACAGCTTCGGACGGGGATTCAGATTGTTCTGGGTCTCATTATTCTCGGGCTCGGCTATTTTCTTTATTATTCGATCACTGAGCCCTATGCAGAGATCGAACGACAAGAACGATTGACTGAACAAACGCGAGAGCGAATGTCCAACATTCGGACGGCTCTCATCGACTATGAGCGGGATAGTGCGAATTTCCCCGATTCCCTGGAGATTCTGATGGACCACATCCGGAATGACTCGGCGCTCTCCAATGCGCAGGATAGCATCTTTGGCGGACCGGTCAATCTCGATTCGCTTCTGTACTCTCCTCGCTCGGGGGAGCGTTTTGAATACACGCTGAGCGACACGGGGCGTGTCGAGACCTACTTGTTGGAAGATCCGGATACGGATGACCAGATTGGAACCCTGACGGGGGACCCGACACAGACGAACGCTGCCAGTTGGGAATAGAGTCCTAAAGAGGGGCCCCTTGCAGATGGAGTAGTCATTAATCGAGAATTCCAACGGCTCCTCCGAAATCGAAGGGTTCGATAATGAGTGAGTCAGTCTCGGCGGCGATACACATTCACGGGACGACGCTGTCCTACGCCGAGGTTGAACATCGGGAGTCCTCCAGACATCTCCGTCGGGTGAACCGCCGCACATTTGATTTTGACGTGGTTGAGGCCCTGAAGGAAGCCAGAGAGGGAGCGGAGACGCTCGAACGGTTGGCCGAGGGGATCCGGGAGGACTTAGAGGAGGCAGAAGCCTCAACGGTAAAGGTGGCGATTCATCCCCTCGATGGATTTAGCTTTTTTACCCCTCTCCCCACCAAGCTATCCGTTCAGAAGCGGAAACAGGAACTCGTCCAACAAGCGGCGCTCGTCACCGGGGCGCGATCTGCTCGCTCTTTCCATCTGGCGTCTCGCACGGTGCGAACGGTTCCGGGCTCGGACGGCGAGTCCTTGATGTGGGTTCACGTCCTTGCTATTCCGGAAGAGGTGGACAGGCGGGTTGCAGCCTGGGTGGAGGAGACGCCCGTGCGCAGTCATGCGTGGATGGTGAGTGCAGAGGCCGCATCTCGCCTCATAGGACGGATCGAGCGAACGCGACCGTCCCACGAGGAAGCGCTTCACCCGTACAGCCTGGCAATTGGGGAGTACCCCGGCCATACCGAATATGCCCTCTCGCAGAATCGGGAATGGTACCACGCCCACTACACCCTGGCGGCGGACACTCCGGAGGACCGGGCCTACTATGCAGTGGCCTTTCTGAACCGGATCGACGTTCCAGTGGATGCTATTGGGCGGCTGTTCATCTATGGTCCGTCGGTGGACCTCGATGCGTATGCCTCTCTCGAATCCGTCTTTGGGCCTCAGCCGGAGCACCTTGATCCCCTCCGTACTATCCAGAGAGGGGAGGGAGTCGCTCCAAACGTCGACGTGCAGTCGTACGTCCTCGCCATAGGGGCAGCGATGACGCCTTACATGGAGTAGTTGATTGCTTCTTCCCTACGGAGGTCCGGATCTCTTTTCCGGTGTCTGTTTACCAACTCAACAACTGTGAGGCGAGGAACGTACGTTCGACGCTCGCGGCCTCCTGCTTTGCACCCAACTGTGTAGCTCACCATGAAAATTATCGCCGGTCAGTTTGGCGGACACAGTCTTAAGTCCCCGTCGGGACACCAGACCCGTCCGTCCACGGCTCGGACCCGAGAATCCCTCTTCGGCCTCATTGATGCTCGTATTTACCTCGAGGGCGCTGAGGTGCTAGATCTTTTTGCCGGAACGGGGGCCCTTGGGCTCGAAGCCATTAGTCGAGGGGCCGACCTCGTGACATTTGTCGAGCAGGATCGGGAGGTGCTCGATTACGCCCGGGCCAACGCTGAGAAATTAGGGGTCGAGGAGCAGTGCATCTTTATTCAGGGGGAGGCAGTGGAATATATTCGTCGCTATAGCGGGCCGCCCTTGGATCTCATCATGGCCGATCCTCCCTATAAGCTCGAAGCCATGGAGGAGATGCCTGATCTTGCCCTCCCTCATCTCACGAGGGATGGGGTGTTTACACTCGAACACAGCTCTCACCATTGGTTTGACGAGCATCCGCACTTGATGACGAGCCGGCCGTACGGGCGAACCATTGTGAGCTTGTTTCGTCCTCCGCTGCCTCCCGAAGGAGAGGAGGAGCCGGAGGAGTCGGCCCCCTCGACCGAGGAGGAAAACCGCGCCCCTGGCGACGGAGCGGCCGGTTCTGGGTCTTGATCCTATCTGATTCCTCGATGTCATGGACAAAGGTTTTGCACTGTATCCCGGCACGTTCGATCCGTTTACGTATGGCCATCGTGACGTTCTTGAACGGGCGCTTCGTCTCTTCGACCGTGTAGAGGTCACGGTGGGTGTCAACGCTGAGAAGGAAACCCTCTTCTCCATCGACGAGCGAACGAGACTCATTCGGGAATGCACAGTGGACCTCGATGGCATCTCGGTGGTTGCCTACGAGGGACTCATTGTGGATCGGGCTCGCAAGGTGGGGGCTGTGGCATTGGTGCGGGGGCTTCGACAGGTCAGCGACTTTGATGCCGAGTTTCGTATGGCGTTTGCAAATCGAAAGCTGGCCCCCGAGCTGGAAACCGTCTTCTTCATGACCTCTGAAGAGTATGCCCTCATCAGCTCTTCGATGGTACGAGATGCACATCGCTGGGATGGGGACGTCGGAAAGTTTGTCCCGCCTCCCGTCGAAGAGGCCCTTGCAAAAAAGAAGACCCCGATGTAGGCCCGGGAGCCTTTCCTGCCATTGTCGTGTAAAATCGACCTCCGGGGGTTCCCCTTCTCCTCCACTCTTTCTCTGATTTCTTCCGCGCTTGCTTATGTCTGTTTCGACGACTTCCATCCGTTTCAATGAGCGCGTTGCTTCAATGCAGCCCTCTGCCACGTTGGCCATGAAGTCACGGGCCACAGAACGGCGCCGACAGGGGCACCCCGTGGTTGCGCTGAGTGCCGGGGAGCCAGACTTTGATACGCCGGCGCCCATTGCCGAGGCGGGGATCGAGGCCATTCGGAGTGGCTTTACCCACTATACCGAAAACCCCGGCACGAGGGAGCTTCGTGAAGCCATCTGTCGAAAGCTCGCGCGAGACAATGACCTGAGCTACCCGCCGGAGCAGATCGTCTGCTCGAATGGAGCCAAACAGTCGCTCGCCCTGACTCTGCACGCCCTCTGTGACGAAGGAGACGAGGTGCTCATTCCGGCGCCGTACTGGGTGAGCTATCCGGAGATGGCTCGATTTGCCGGGGCGGAGCCGGTCATTGTGCCCACGGGCGTGGAGGAGCAGTATCGTCTTTCGCCGGAAGCCCTTGAAGAGGCGATCACCGACCGCACCCGGATTCTGATCCTGTGCTCCCCTTCCAATCCCACGGGGGCGGTGTATCCCCCAGACGAACTCCAAGACCTGGCGGCGGTGCTGCGACGGCACGAGCAGGTCTACGTGGTGTCCGACGAAATTTACGAGTACGTGCTCTACGACGCCGAGCATCGGGCATTTGCGTCGTTTCCCGGCATGAAGGAACGGACCATCACGGTGAACGGCTTTTCGAAGGCATTCGCGATGACAGGCTGGCGCCTCGGGTACCTGGCGGCGCCTCCTCCGATTGCAGAGGCGGCGGCGAAGATACAGGGTCAGTTCACGTCGGCTCCGTCGAGTATCTCTCAGAAAGCCGGGGTGGCTGCATTAGAAATGGACCTGGAGCCGGTCCATGAGATGGTGGAGGCCTTCCGACGGCGGCGCGATTACGTGCTCGAGCGCCTCCGAGCCATCGATGGAATTGAGTGTCCCACCCCACAGGGGGCGTTCTACGTGTATCCGGACGTGTCGAGCTTCTTTGGGGCCGAAGCCCCGGACGGATCGACCCTCGAAGACAGCAGTGATCTCTGCTTCTATCTTCTGGAGGAGCACGATGTGGCTTTGGTTCCCGGTACAGCCTTCGGCACCCCCGAAGGGTTCCGGCTCTCCTACGCTTCCTCGATGGAGGACCTGGAGACGGCCATGGAACGAATCGAGGCGGGGTTGACGGCCCTTCGCTAGCCACAACAGCTTCTGCTGGCCGAACGGCTTTTGCCCCGCTGGATTGTTCGTCACTCACGCACTCCCTCGCTCGTGGACCCGAATTCTTCTTCTGATTGGCCCGTCGAGTCCGAGTCGCCGACACAGCCCTCCGAATCGAGGGCGGCTCGCAAGCCCGCCAAGGACCGATACTGGCTCCACCTGCTCCTTTTCGTGCTTACCCTGGTGTCTACGATCTATGCAGGGGCCCAGTGGGTGAATCGTCTGCTGTACTACGAGGGACAGTCCCAGACGCTCTCCCTCTTCTTCATGTCTGTCAACCGGGCCTGGGTTGTCGACGGGCTGCGGTACGCCATCCCCCTCTTGGGCTTTCTTACCGTCCACGAGTTTGGGCATTATTTTGCGGCCCGGTATCATCGGGTGCGGACCTCGCTTCCCTACTACATTCCGTTTCCCTTTAATGGGATTGGAAACTTCGGGGCCGTCATTAGCATCCGGCAGCGAATTCCTGATACCCGAAAGCTCTTCGACATTGGGGCCGCCGGACCGCTGGCAGGATTTGTCGTGGCGTTGGGGGTTCTTCTTTACGGGTTTGCCACCTTGCCGCCTCCGGAGTATCTGCTCGATCTACCGGGGCATGAAGCCCTCAAGGAGTATATTCGTCAACACGGCACATTTCCAGAGACCCCTCCCGAACCTGCAGACGGGGCGGTGATCGTTGTCGTCGGGCAAACGCCCCTGTATTGGCTCCTGTCCCAGCTGTTTGTCCACGTCCCCCCCATGTACGAGATGTACCACTATCCGGTGCTCTTTGCCGGGTGGTTGGGGCTCTTCTTTACGGCGCTCAACCTGCTCCCGGTGGGACAGCTCGATGGAGGACACATCCTGTATTCGTTGCTCGGGGAACGGTGGCACCGTCGGCTCGCGCGCCTCTTCGTTCTGGTCCTGTTGTTTTCTGGGGGGATGGGTTTCCTCACCGAGGTTCGGCCCGCCCTTTATGAGATGGGGCCGTGGTATGGGCATTCATCCTGGATCATCTTGGCCGCAATCTTCTATGGCTATCTCTACCGGATTTACGACGGCAACTCTCGTCTCCTTCTACCCGCCCTGGTCGGACTGATGGGGAGCGTGGTCGCTGCTTGGGCCGTCGGGTCCATGCTGACGCAGTATGGGTATACCCCCTGGCTGATCTGGACGCTGCTGGTGGTGTTTCTGGTTCGGGTTGAGCATCCGCCGGTGCTCCGCCCGCACTCCTTGACGTCGGGCCGTCGCATTCTCGGGTACGTTGCCATAGCCATCTTTATCCTCTGCTTCAGTCTTCGACCGTTAACCGTTCTCTAAATTAGGGCGATCGGTTGCCCCCGTGTTTCCAAGGGGGTGTTTGCAATCGTTCATCCGCTCTGGGAGGACCTCTATGGCTTTCTCATATCACGATTTCCATGCTCTTCTTGGGGCGGGTGTGCTCGTCGTGGGACTCGTCGGGATCGGAGGATGTGATGCCGTGCCGGGTGTGGAGCACGGAGAGCAACGGTCTCCCTCCGTGTTCGCACTCCATGTGGAGCCGGACAGTGTACACGGGAATGACGGTTCCTCGGAGGCGGGGCAAGACACCCTTTCGCTTTCGCTGTCTGCCAGGGCGTCGGATCCGGACGGAGATGTTGATCGGGTGTTGTTTACGGTGGAACCGGCGTCCAACCCTCGCGGGACGGCGTTTGGGCAGCTTCGCCCCGTCGAGGGCACACAGTACGAGTACGCCCGGAACTTCGCCTTATTGGTTCCGACGACCCTCGATGAAACGTACACCGTTCGCGTGTTTGCCGTGGACAGCGATAGCCTCACGAGCAACCAGGTGACGGGGCAGGTTCGGGTTGTTCCGGCAGGCTCTTCGAAGGCTTCCGCGGGCTCGTCCGGTTTCGGCCCGGCCGATCTCCCTGTCGATTCATCCCATCCGTGACGAATATGTGGAGGGCGTCATGAGACAGCTGCTTGTGATCCTTTTTGTGCTGAGCGTCCTGGCTCCTTCGGCGTTGGGGCAAGCCGTGTCGTGGCAGCAGGTACAGCGGATGCGACCGGTCTCTGGGATCGCGAGCAACCAGGTGCAGGTGCTCTCTCCGGCAGGGGACTCCCTATGGATGGGGCCTGGGCTCACGGTCTACGACGACGCCCGGAGCGACACCCTTGTTCGGCCCACCGATGCGACGGTCGAGCAACGCCTCCAGGAGCAGGAGAACGTGGTCTTTTCTCTCGCCACTGAGCCGGGCACTGGCTCCGGGGCCACTGTCTGGGCGGGACTCGCCTTCGATGCCGGGGGGGGGACCGCCGGGGCGGGAGGCTTCCTGGTTTCTACAGACGGCGGCCATTCCTTTGCGTTTCGTTCTCATCACCTCGACCAACCGGCAGATACCACGGTCGAGTACGGGGACTCGACGCTTCCGGCCGTTCCCATCACCCGCGAGGCAGACAGTGCACCCCAGGACCTTGCGCTGGGAGCCGGGACTGAGGAGGTGTGGGTGGCCGGGGCTCGAAGTGGGCTCCGGCGGTCCACTGATCGGGGCGAGACGTGGGAGCGGGTGGTGTTGCCTCCCGAGACTCGGTCCCGTATCGACCCGGACTCGACCTACGACTTCACGGTGGCGCCTCCCCTCGAGGGCGGCCGGGGATTTCAGAATTACGTCGCCTTTAGTGTGCTGGTAGACGAGGTCGGAACGGTTTGGGCAGGGACGGCGGCGGGCCTCAACCGTTCGACCCCCGATGATGTCCAACCTTCCGGGGAGCGGGCCTGGCGGCGGTTCGACGTCGAGGAGGGGCCGAACAGCCTGACGGGAAGAGGGGTCGTGGCGATTGCCGAGCAACCGCTGGAAAATCGTCGGAATCCCGTCTGGGTCGCCTCCTGGGCGTTGGGGGACGGGACCGAGGGACAGCGGTTTGGAGTCACCGTGACCCCCGACGGCGGGGAGACCTTCCGTCAGGCATTGGTGGGCGAGCGGGTCTACGACGTGGCGGCCCGATCCGATCGGGTCTATGCCGCCGCAGAAACCGGTCTCTTCGTATCGGGAGATCAGGGCAAAACCTGGCGGAGCATTAACGAGGTCGAGCTTCAGAACGACGATCAGGGGTTTCCCTCCGGATTTGCAACTCGGGCCGTGGCCGTAACGCCTTCGGCCCTGTGGGTGGGAACCACGGAGGGACTGCTACGGCTTGCCCGAGAGGAAGAACCTCGGCTTCTTCGGGGCGACCCGGAGGCAGCCGCGCCGCGCTGGCGCCTCTTCCGGACGAACGTACCCGTCAATCCCGACGAGCCCACCGAGGAGGCCCCAGACGTCGAGACGTATGCGTACCCCAATCCGTTTGTCCCGTCGCAGCATGGACGCGTACGGATCGTCTATGAGGTGTCGGAGCCGCGGACCGTCGAGCTCAACATCTACGACTTTGCCATGAACCACGTCCGAACGATACGGGAGCGAAAGTCGGCCGGGCAGAGAGAAACCGTCTGGGACGGCACGGACGAGGCGGGGCTTCGTCTCCCAACGGGTACGTATCTGTACACCGTAGAGCTCGGCGGACAAACGGTTCGTGGAAAGATCGTACTCGCCGAGTAGCATCTCCTCAAACGACCCTTCGGGGCCCTCCGCTCATGTACACGATCGTTCAATCCTCCATCTTGGGGAGCCGAAGGGGGCCACGGGTCTTCACGATCCTGGTCGGGATTGGACTCCTCCTCGGTGTTTTGGGCACTCCCGTGCAGGGACAAGATACGGGGACCGGCGCCTTTTCACGGCTCGGGTTCGGGGCTCGCGGCGTGGCCCTCGGGAATGCCCTCGTGGCGGATCCCTCCGACGACGTAAGTCCCTATTACAATCCCGCCCTTTTGCCGTCGGCCTCCGGGCAGCGCCTCGCTGCCTCCGCGGCGCTCCTGACGTTTGACCGCAAGTTGCAGTTTCTCGAATTTGCGACGCCGGTGGGCCCTTCGGCAGGGGTGGGCGTGAACCTCATTCATGCAGGGGTCGGGGACATCGATGGTCGAAATCGAGACGGTGAGCACACCCGGACCCTGTCTACGGACGAGTTCGCCGTTTCCCTGTCATTCGGGAACCGCTTTGCCGAGCGGCTGTCCGTGGGAACGACCCTCACGCTCTATCAGTCGGACGTCGTCCCCCGGCTCGATCCCGTGCGGGGGCTAGGGGTCACCGTAGGGGTGGGAGTACAGATCACTGAGCGGTGGCACCTCGCGGGGACCGTCCACGATCTGTTGGCCCGGTACGAATGGGACACCTCCGCCTTCGGGGGGCGCTCCCACACCGACCGTTTCCCCGTACGTGCTCGTGTCGGTGCGAGCTACGTTCTGCTAAACGAGCGTCTTCGCCTGCTCGCAGAGGTGGAATCCCGCTACACGGCGCGAGACCGGCGCCGGCCCGGCGTTCGAATCACGTCTCGAGGCCCGCAGCCGCGGATGCGGACGGAGTCGTTTCTCTTTCACGACCTTCGAGGGCGGATGGGGGCGTCATATCGGCCGATCGACGTGCTCGCGCTTCGGGCTGGCCTCGACCGGCTCGGCGTCGACGACCTCGGCGGGCTGCGACCCAGCGTCGGCTTTGGGCTCCGCCATACCATCGGCACGCTCGACGTGCGGGTCAGCTATACCGTCGCCCTCGAACCGTACGTGCGGGATGCCATGCACCTAGGCACCCTCGAGATGTTCTTGTAGGACTCTCTGTGGGGCGGTTCCAATGTCGCATGGACTCTCTCGACAGTGGAGAAGAGGGAAGCCACCTCCACGACTGTCGCAGTCCGTGAAGTCGGGGAACCGGCCCTCTTAGCCACTGCTCAGGAGGGACACCATCTCGAAGAACGCATCCAGGTCGGTTCCTGACACGTCCGTGCGCCGACGGAGGGTGCACCAGAAGTCAAGCAGCATCATCTGGGCGGCGTGGATGGGCACGGCAATCCAGAACGAGCGGCACCGCCAGACGAGCGCACCCAGCGCAATGCCGCCCACGATGGACAGGAGCGCCTCCGGCCAGGGCTTGTTCACGTGCAGGGCGGCGAAGGGAAGCGCCTGAACAAAAATTGCGTAGAGGCCGAGTGTGGGGGCCGTCCCGAAGATCACGAAGCCACGCCACAGGTATTCCCACCCGATCCAGTAAAAGAGGAAGAGGGCTTCGTAGATCAGAAACACCTCCCAATCTCGAGTGGCCGGGGAGAAGTGCGGATATTGCTCCTGGAAGGCCGCCCCATCCGATAGCACCCACGTTCCAAGGGCGACGAGGGGGAGGTACAACCCGGCAATGAGGACGGCGAGGCGCCAGTTGCCCAGTCCCAGCCCCATTTCCGTCGCGTCATTCGAAAACAGGAGCCAAAGGGCGAGGACGGGCAGCAGAAAGCCAACGAGGCCCTGCATTCCGAACCACCACGCCCAGGCCCCGAGGCCGTGCCAGGTTGCCGGGAAGGCCCCCGCAAGATGTTCGCGAAAGACTGAATGGTCACCCAGCGTAAACTGGACGACGACGGCAACGGCCGCGAATACGAAAACAAAGGTGGTTTGCCCATCCAACGAGCGGAGAGCGCGACGAAGACGGGTCCACTCGGCACGAAGAAATGAACGCATAGAAAAGGGGGAGAGCCAGAGAGTCGTCTGCTGAAGGGGCCAGATGAGAAGAACCCAACGCATTCACGGCATCCCAAGGCGGGGGTTCCACTTTTCCTGCGTTGTTCTTATCTTTTGAAGATGCGACTGGTATGCACGATCATGTTGCATATGTGGAAGCCCTTTGTCCGTGACTCCTTGATTGTCGTCTCCGTCTTGTCATGTGGATCGCTCTGATTTTCTTCGGTGTACTCTTTCTCTTTCTCCTCATGATTGGGGGGTACGCCATCAACAAGTACAACTCGCTCGTCCAGCTCGAGAATCGATACGAGAATGCCTACTCGCAAATTGATGTCCAGCTGAAGCGACGCTACGATCTAATTCCGAACCTCGTCGAGACGGTCAAGGGCTACCTGGATCACGAGCGAGAAACCTTGGAGGCGGTGACAAAGGCGAGGAACCAGGCCATGCAGGCCAATGAGCAGGCGTCCAAAAACCCGGGAGACCCAGGGGCAATGCAGGATCTGAATGCCGCCGAGTCGATGCTGAGCGGTTCGCTGGGGCGATTGATGCTCGTCGCCGAGGACTACCCGGAGCTGAAGGCCAATGAGTCCGTCAATCAGCTCATGGAGGAGTTGCGTTCTACGGAGAACAAGGTCGCCTTTGCCCGCCAGGCCTACAACGACGCCGTCACCACCTACAACACGGAGCGGGAGTCTTTCCCGACCGTCCTTCTCGCCAACATGTTTAACTACAACGAGGCGGAGCTCTTCGAGGTCGACATCGCCGAAGAGCGACAGGCCCCGGACGTTTCTCTTTCCTAATCAGACGAAGGCGTTTATTGGCCCTCTCTGGCTCGGCGTTGGACTCTTCGCAGTGACCCTGACGTACCGATGCGAAATTTTTTCGAGCGGCAAGATGAGGCCCGGCGCAACACGAAGAAGCTGATTGGGCTCTTCGTCGTGGCTGTCATTGCGATTATCGTAGGGGTGTACGTTGCGACGGTGGGGATTTTGGCATGGCAGGAGGGCGCATTCGATCCAGTACGGCCCGGTCTGGCATTCGTCGTGGTGATAGGAACCCTCGGTCTCGTGGGAATTGGAAGTGCGGTGAAGTCGGCCTCGCTGCGGCGGGGCGGGCACGTGGTGGCCGAAAACCTGGGAGGAACGAAACTCGATCGAGAGCCGGATTCGCTGGAAGAGCAACGCCTCCTCAACGTCGTCGAGGAAATGGCGATTGCCTCGGGAGTGCCTGTCCCCCCGGTGTACGTGCTCGACGAGGAAGGCATTAACGCGTTTGCGGCGGGGTACACCCCGGACGACGCCGTGATTGGGGTAACGCGTGGCTGTGTGGAGCTTCTGTCTCGGGAAGAGCTCCAAGGGGTCATTGCGCACGAATTTAGCCACATCCTCAATGGCGACATGCGGATCAACATTCGCCTGATGGGGCTGCTTCACGGCATTCTCCTCATCGGCATTACGGGGCGTCTCTTCATGCGGACCATCTTTTTCTCTGGTGGACGGCGGAGTCGAAATAACAAGGGCAAGATCCCCTTATTTCTGCTCGGGCTCGCGTTGTTAATTATTGGAAGCCTTGGATTTCTGTGCGGGCGGCTGATCAAGGCGGCCGTCTCGCGGCAGCGAGAATTCCTTGCCGACGCGGCGGCGGTTCAGTTTACCCGCAATCCCGATGGAATCGGAGGGGCGCTCAAAAAGATTGGGGGACACGTACAGGGAGCAAAAGTCGAAGCCGACAAGGCAGAGGAAGCCAGCCACCTCTTTTTTGGGTATGCGTTGGGACAAGGCCTCTTCTCCGCCGGGGCCTTTTCGACCCACCCGCCTCTGGAGGAGCGGATCCAACGGATTGATCCTTCCTTTGATGGTTCATTTCCGATGGTAGAATTGGACGCGACCTCGCCCCCAGACGAGGCAGGCGTGGCTGGGTTTCAAGGAGGCGGCGCAGAGTCAACTCGAGCCCCCTCCGTCTCGAATCCCGAGCAGGTCATCGAGCAGAGTGGACAGGTAACGGCGGACCAAGTGGCTATGGGGATGCAGATTCGTGAAGAGGTGCCCACTCCTCTCCGTCGGGCGGTTCACGAGCCACTCGGGGCCCTGGCTGTCGTCTTTGGACTTCTGCTCGATGGCGAGGCCTCGATGCGAGAGAAGCAACTCTCGCATCTCCGGGAGCGCCTGGGCAAAGAGGTCGTGGAGGAGACGCAGCGAATGTATTCCGAGGTATCTGCCCTGGATCGTCTGGTGCGTCTTCCCCTCGTCGCGATGGCCGCCCCGGCCCTGCGCGACCTGTCGGATACGCAACGTACTCGCTTTCAGGAGACGGTTCGGGAGCTTGCTCGGATGGACAAGCAGTTGACCATTTTCGAGTATGCCCTGGAAACCATCGTGCGCCATCGGCTCGAGCACGTGGCCCATCCCAGCGAAGAGCACTCCCACATCCGGCACGTGGAAGACGTAGCGGAGGAGATTGCCGTCGTCCTGTCGGGGTTGGCCCAGGCGGGCCATCAAAACACTCGGCTTGCCCGCCGTGCCTTTCAGGAAGGCCTCGAAGAGCTGGCCGTCAGACGCGACCTTGGCTCCCTTGACCCCGTTCCGGCACGCCCCCAAGAACTCGATGAGGCCCTGGATCAACTTGTGCGGACCACTCCGCAGCTCAAAAAGGACATCATTGCTGCCTGTGCACG
This sequence comes from uncultured Salinivenus sp., assembly GCA_964462965.1. Taxonomy (GTDB): domain Bacteria; phylum Bacteroidota; class Rhodothermia; order Rhodothermales; family Salinibacteraceae; genus Salinibacter. Next base: position 8,388 of record CAYXAD010000005.1, on the reverse strand, counting down.
ATGCGCTCTCGCTGACGAGGTTCTGGAGCCGGCAGAAACGGAACTGCTTCGAGCCGTCGCCATTGCCCTTGATGTTCCTCTTCCACCACTTTTGGCCGACCAAAAGGCCCCTGCCGCCTCGGCCGATGACACTGTCTCGTAGACGAGGTGGGCGAGATTTCTTGGGTTTTCTGATCGAAGGTTGTGTTCCCCATGTCCGACCCCCCCTTTTTCTGTATTGGACTTTCCCTCTGCCTTCTCGGAGTTACTCTCCTGGGCTGTGCAGAGTCGACACTGCCCACCGAATCATCCCCCGAAGACTCGATTGCTACCGCGGCGCCTGGATCGGAACTCTTCCTTGCTCCCATCGACACAACTGCTAACTCCCTAGAGGTGGGAGAGGCTCAGCGGTTGACCGAACGGCCGGGGTATGACAATCAGCCCGCCTTTACACCGGACGGCACAGCGTTTTTCTGGATTTCCATTCGGGACGGCCAGGCAGACATTTATCGGCGCTCCCTGGTTGAGTCGTCAGGGGACGAGGGCAGTGAGACTCGACTGACGCACACGCCCGTAAGCGAGTTTTCCCCGACGCCCCTCGAGGCGGGAGGGATGAGTGTCGTCCGAGTGGAAGACGACGGTCGCCAGCGGCTCTGGAGATATACCACTCAGGGAGCGCCGGTCGATCCGATCTTCGCCGACGTGGATTCGGTCGGCTATCACGCCTGGCTCGATCAGAACCGAGTCGCGCTGTTCATGCTCGGGTCCCCGACCACCCTGGACGTGAGAAATCTACGAACGGGGAGGGACACCACGGTTGCGTCAAACATTGGGCGGTCGCTCCAGCCGATCCCTGGTCGTTCGGCCGTCAGCTTCATTCAGATTGAGGACGACTCGACCACCGCCGTGCACTTGCTCGATGGGGCGTCTCTCGACCCCCGACGCCTGACGGCCACACCCGGCGACCAAACGGGCGACTACCACGCCTGGACGCCGGCCGGGACACTCTTGATGGGCGAGGGGAGCTCCATTCAAGCCTGGTCGGTGGACGAGGACGAATGGTCGACGGTGGCCTCCTACGACACCCTGGACGTGTCCCGGCTCGCCGTGGCTCCCGCAGGAAACCGGCTGATTTTTGTAGCACCGGAGTAGAGAGCCGTTACCGTTCGTCGTTTGAGGCCGCGTCTGGGGGGCGTCCACCGAGGTCGATGAAGCGGGCCAGAAACTCGTACGTGCGCACGAGACGGTCTTGGCGCTGGCGAGGGGTCGCCGTGCGGGCCACGTCGTGCCCGACTCCCGGATAGCGAACGTATTCGACGGGGCGCTCCAACACTTTCAGGCGTTTGTAGAGCCGCTCCCCCTGGGAGGGACCAATGCGGCGATCGGCTTCTCCCTGCAGAAGGAGCAGGGGAGTGTCGATCTGAGGGGCGTAGGTGAGCGGGGAGTTTCGGTGAAGCGCCGAGCGGGCGGATGCGGCCGTGTCTAACGAGGGAAGGGGGCCCGTCGAGAGAACGGGGGGGCCGGTGGAGGGAGAAGAGGCCCCGTCCCAGGGAGCCCCGCCGAACTGCTGGCGCACGAGGCGCCATGCCCGTCCTTCGTCGAAGAACGACGGCAAGTCGTACACTCCGTTCAGAGCGACGGCAGCCTCGAAGCGGTTCGTCTGGCTCACGAGCCAAGTCGCAAGCGTTGCCCCGTATGACGTTCCCGAGAGGACTTGTCGGGAAGAGTCCGTCCAGGCCAGTGCTGCCGCGGAGTCGGCGGCGGCGAGGACGTCCTGGGCGGGACCCGGTCCCCAGTTCTGGGAGCTGACCCGTTCGAAGGCGCGGCCGAAGCCCCTCGAGCCGCGGGGCCACACTTCCACCACGGCAAATCCCTGGGCGGCGAGGTACTGGCGCTCGAACCAGGCCTGGGGCGAGTTCAAGGAATCGAGCGGAGTCGGACCCCCTCGGACCTGCACGAGCATTGGGTGCTGCGACGAATCAGTGGCCGAAATGGGACGGGTGACCCAGGCCTCAAGGGGGAGGCTGTCCCGAGCAACGGTCAGGCGTTCTGGGGGCGAGAGGCGACGCTCAGCCAACCACCCCGTATTGAGCGACGTCAGTTGCTGCTCGTTGTTAAAGCTGATCGTATTCGAGTATAGCTCGGACGGAGAGCTAGAATCTGTAAGGGCATAGACGGCCGTGGCGTCGGTGACGTCAAAGTCCAGGACTGATCGCCCATCCCCGGTCATTTGCTCGTAGGGGGCAGGCTGGATCATGGTCGAGTCGATCGCAAAGGTGTCCCGAGAGGTGGAGCGGTTCGACGCCAGTCCGGGGGAGGCCTCCGTCGAATCGGGGGAGAAGGGGGTGAACCGAAAGAGGGGGGTCTCGCCTCGAGAGGGGGCCGTTGCGTAGAGGTACCAGCTATCCGGCGACCAGCGGAGAGAAGAGGGAGCCCGATCAAACTCGGAGGTAATAAATCGCGGTTCAGCTCGCCCGTCGAGCGCAAAGAGGCCCACCTCGGTCTGGTGGTGGACCGTATCCGACAGGGGGGAGGCCCGAAAGGCAATCGTGATGCCGTCCGCGGTCGGCGTTGGATCGGAGAGGGCGTAGTTGTCGATTTCTAAGAGCTGCCGCATGCGGTTGCGCTGCAGGTCAACCACGTACAGGTTTCGTTTTTGGACGCGATCCGGGTGCCTCCGGGTCGGTGGGGGGGCGCTTACGACGAGCTGATTCCCATCCGGCAGCCAGGCCGCGTTTCCGTACGATCGGTAGCCCTGAGTGACGAGCTCAGGGGTCGGAGCGGGAGGATCCCCCGTTTGAAGGTTCGAGGGAACGTTAACAACGTAGTGATGGCGGTACCTGGGGGTGGAGGAGAGGTGGCGTTCCTTTTGGAAGTCGAGGCGCGTAAAGACACGGGCGGTTTCTTCCTGCGATTGCTGGTGCATCCAGCGCCGCACCTGTACGAGATCCCCATCGGGAGACGCGGCTGTGTCGGGGGGAACGGAAACGGTCGTCGTGTCGGGGAGCACTCGAAGGCTGTCGAACACAGCTCGCAGGCTGTCCGCGGAAAGGGCGGCGAGGCTATCGACCGGACGCGTCGCGAGGGGCTCCGGATCGTCCGGACGGCCTGGGAGCCGCAGGGATCGCGACGTGTCGGAACGGAGGTGTGGGCGGCCGTCGGGACCGAGGGCGAGGGTGTCTACGGGGTCGAGGGTCTGGGCGTGACGAAGCACCAAAACGGTATCGGGAGGGAAGGATCGAGTCAGATCCTCAGGGGTTCGGCCGGGGCGTTCGGTGGGGGCGGGACGCCCCGACTGGCGTCGAACGACCGGTTGAGGGAGCTCACTTGCAAAGAGGAGCCGTTCTCCATTGGGGCTCCACTGAGGGGCCTCGGCCCCGTGTGGCGAATACGTGAGCTGATAGGGCTCTCCACCGGTCAGGGAGAGAACAAACACCTGCGGCGTGCCGTCGACGGACCGAACGAATGCGAGGCGAGCCCCGTCCGGATGCCATGCCGGCTGCCGGGCGTTTTGTGAGGCGCGAGTCAGCAGCTGGGGGGAATCTCCACCCGTGGCGCGAACGACGTAGAGCTGCGTTCGGTGGACTGCTCCTGTGTCTGCACGGTCGCCGGGGCTCGGTTCTACGACTCGTCGAACGGTATATGCAGCGTACCGGCCATTTGGGGAGACGGTTACGTTTTGAATCGTCTGGACCTGGGACAGATCACTCGCCTGGAGAGGGCGAGGAGGGGACTGTGCATGTGCCGTCGGACGGTCACCGAGAAAAAGGCCCCCGAGCAGTACTGCGAGCAGGATCAGTCCATTATGGGGTCGGCTCAGCACCCGATTAGGGAAGGAGCGTGACGCCGAGGTAAAGCAGGTTTGCATCAACGCCGGGGTTAATTTGTCCTCGAAAGCCATTGGACAGATGATGATAGCGATATCCGAGTGTAAGGGTGGTTCTCGACGTCAGGACCACCTGCACGCCCAACCCCGCATCGGCCGTAAAGTTCAGGTGTTTTCCCCGCTCGTCGGGCATGGGGCGAAAAAAATAAATAAAGCCTACGCTTCCGGCAATGAAGGGCTGGATGCGTTTGGTCGAGCGGTGATTGAGCCGGAGTCCGAGTGGACTTGCCCCGAGCCCGAAGGTTTGAAATCCATTTTGCCACACCTCCCTCTGGGAGGGACGTGCATGAGACGCAGGAATCGTGTGAGGAGGGATAGATAGGACCGAGGCGGGGAAGAGGTCGGCCGTGTAGGTGAGGGTCGTCGAGTTCGTCGTGGGGGACTCTCGGCCGCTGAAGTCCAGTCGTCGGTGGTAGCGAAGTCCCAACAGAGCAAACTTGCTCCTTGCAATTTTCCCAATAAGCCGACTGGGTTGAAGGGAGCCGCCGAACCAAACACTGATCCGGGCACCATTTAGAGACTGCGCTCCCTGTTGAGGAGCCGGAGAGGACGTCGTGCTATCCGAAGAGGAAGAGTCTTGAAAGGACGCCGGAGAAGACTGGGCCCAGACGGACGGGCACAGTAGAATGAGCCCCAGAAGTAAAGAGAGAAGATGTCGGGAGAGCACTGATCGGGAGATTTCGTCAGCGTGGAGGAATTTGTTACTGCCGGTGCGTCGGGACGGAGCCCAAGAGGTCTATTTTCGAACCTGACGAGCGATCAGGAATACGTCCTGCAAGGGCTACGCCATTCAACCCCTTTTTGTCCGACCAAGCAAGATAGCATGGATCTTTTTTACAACCAGTACGGAGACTCAGGGATTCCCCTCATCATTTTGCATGGACTCCTCGGGGCCAATGGAAACTGGCACACCTTGAGCCGCACGGCTTTTCAGGAGGTAGCCAGGGTCTACGCCGTGGATCAGCGAAATCATGGTCGCTCCCCGCATACCGATCGGATTGACTATCCGAGCATGGCCGATGATCTACAGTCGTTCATCGACCAGCATGACTTGGCGCCGGCAGCACTGCTCGGGCATTCCATGGGGGGCAAGACGGCCATGCAGGCAGCGCTCACCGATCCTGAACAGGTGGACCGGCTCATTGTCGTGGATATGGCTCCCAAGGCGTATCCACCTCATCACACGGACCTTTTAGATGCCCTCGCCCGAATCGACCCAGGCGAGTATGAGGACCGAGACGAGATCGATGCGACACTGGCAGAGGAGGTTTCTTCCTGGTCCATTCGACAGTTTCTACTCAAGAACCTTGACTACGACGGCGAGCAATACACGTGGAAGATGAATTTGGAAGCCATCCGGGCTCACTACGACGACATCACGGCTGCCATCACGGCCGACACCACGTTTGACGGACCGGCATTATTCGTCCGGGGCGGCAACTCCGAGTACGTCCAGGATAAAGACCTCGACGGCATTCGTACCTTGTTTCCGCGTGCCGAGCTCGTGACGATTGAGGGAGCGGGCCACTGGGTGCATGCCGAGAAACCGGAGGCCCTGGCCGACGTCGTCACGGATTTTCTTGACGACCGACCCTAGAAGAAATCAACATTGGCCTCGTCCTTCCGTAGGTTGTTGAAGCTGCATTCGCTCCGTACCTCGACAAGCCTTTTCAATACATGGATTTTGGACTTACAGATCGCGTGGCCTTCGTGGCCGGGGCCAGTCGGGGCCTCGGACGGGCCGCTGCTCGGGAGCTCGCTAACGAAGGATGCCGGGTCGCCTTGTGCTCTCGCAACGAAGATCGGATTATCTCGGCAGCAGAGGACATCCGAGAAGAGACGGGAGCGGACGTGCTACCTATCGTTTGTGACGTCACGGAGGACGCGCAGGTAGAGGCGGCCATTGCCGAAACGGTCAGCACGTTCGGCGGGCTGCACGTCTTGGTTACCAATGCCGGAGGTCCTCCGTCGGGGACCGCTACAGAATGTGTCCCCGCGGACTACAGGGAAGCGGTGGAGCTGAACCTGATGAGCACCATTGCCCTGTGCGACGCCGCCCTTCCTCATCTTACGACGGCCGCCGAAGACGACGACCACGCTCGGATCATCATGGTGACGAGCATTTCTGCCAAGCAGCCCATTGCTAGCCTGGCGCTTTCAAATACGGCCCGTGCTGGGGTGCAAGGATACGCCAAAAGCCTGGCCACGGACCTGGGACCGACGGGCATTACCGTCAATACCGTCTTGCCGGGATACACGCGGACGAAGCGTCTGGAAGATCTTGCGGCCGACATCCAGGAAGAAACTGGACAGCCCTATGATGAAATCGAGGCCGAGTGGGCAGAACAGAACGCCTTGCCGAGAATCGGAGAGCCCGACGAGTTTGCCGCGACCGTCGCCTTTCTGGCAAGCAAGAGAGCCGCTTACGTGACAGGGGTTGCTCTTCCGGTGGACGGAGGGCGAAGCAAGCACATCCTCTAGCTGCAGAACCCCGTCGGATCTGCCACGCCCAAAATAAAAAAGCCCCGGACCGCGGGGCGGGGAGGGGAGGGCAACGGCCCGGGGCATAGGGAGCGGAAGGGAGGACCGACCCGAAACGTCCGAGTCGAAATGGTAGGAGGAAGAGACAGGGAAGGAGGTCTGTGACCCTCTTCCCGTATCTCAGTTGATAATAAGTGTCAAGTACGAATTTGCTCCATAAACATTTCGTGAAGGGGCATTGGTTGACGAAATTTTGTCGTAGAGGGACCGTCGTCGTCTGGACGAAAATCCTCGCCTGCACATTCTGAGGTCTGGACGTGAGGGGGGGGAGGAATGGGATTCGATCACTTCTCTGATAACACTATTGAGTTTTACTTTGCGTGTCTTTCTGGTGCACGGCTTCTCAGAACGGAGCATTTGGATTCGGGAAGCCGGGCTCTGTCTCCTGGCTCTTTTGATGATCTGGTTCACTGTTGCTCCCTCGGAGGGTGCTGCTCAGGAGCCTGTTACAGTGGGGGAGGTCCGGACCTATGTTTCCGACCTCGAAAGCAGTTATTGGGAACGCGCTTGGCTTGCTCACCTGCAGGAGAAAGCCGACCGGGAGGGACGTATTGAGTGGGCGTATGAGGATCGCCAGCAGCTCAACGACCTCACCACCGATTACCAGCAGGCAATTGGAGAGGCGGAGGGGTTCTGGGTGAACCTGCAGGTCCAGGACTTTTTGCAGCAGCAGCTCCTCGAGGTGCAACCCAACCCCATGATGCCGGGACGCCCGGGGACGTTTCGTCTTCGGGTCCTGAGCACGAGCACTCCGAACACTTTGGCCCTCAACGACGGCACCATTCTACTCACCACGGGCCTTCTCGCAGCGCTGGAGTCAGAGGCCGAATTGCAGGCGCTCCTGGCGCATCAGGTGGCTCACGTGGTCCTGGACCATGCGCTCGTCTCGTACCAGTCCGGCCAGAGGCGGAATCGGGCGCGGCAAGTTCTGAGCAACATCGTGAGTGGGGTCTCTTCTGCCGTCGCTCCGGGGTTCACCAATCGTGGCCCTGTCGAGTCGACCGTGTATGGATTGAGCCGGGGCCTGGCGACCCATTATCTGGATCGGGAGTTTATCGCAGCGGCCGGCTTGGAATATAGCCGGGAGCAAGAACGAGCGGCCAACCGTCTCGCTCAACAGTGGTTGCTCGCCCACGAGCGACCCCCGGAGGCCCTCCACGGAGTGCTAACCAAACTCCATCGAATTGGGACCTACTCCAAGGTGACCCACGGTCCCTCTTTCCTGGACAGCCATCCAGGGCAAGAGGACCGACGGGAGATGCTGGGCTCTGTGCTTGCGGAGGCGGGCAAGGATCCCGCTCTCCTTGACGGTCGGCCCGACGGCGAAAGGGGCGTCTATGACGCACACGTCGCCGCCGTCCTGGAGCACGAGGCCGAAATCGAGGTGGCAGCCCGACGGTTTCATTCCGCAGTGCCTCTGTTGGAGCGGGCCCTGGGGTCCGACTGGTCGACCGCTCGGGCCTACCTTCTCAAGGCAATTGTAATCCGCAACACGCAGGTCGGGCCGGACGGGCGAAAAGAAGCGTTTGCCCTGCTGGAGTCGGCCGAGGCAGCCATTGACACTCCGGAGCCCCGGATCGACGCCGAGCGCGCCCTCCTTCTCTTGCGGCAGGGGCGGACCGAAGCCGCGCGGCAGCAGTTGCGTCGGTGCCTCGAACACATCGAACGTGCCCGGGCGGACGGAAATCAAGGACGAACCTCCCCCGACGAGTCCTTGTCGGCCTTGAAGGAGTGGGCCACGGAGATGGAACGCCGCCTTGGGGGATGACGAGGGTGCGTTTCTTTCGGATCGCTCCCGGTGCAGACCTCCGTCGCAGAGGATTGTGGTCTGCTGTGCCACCGGTGTCGAGGCCTTCGTCGGGAGCGTCGGAACCGTCTTGGTTGCGTGGGTAGAACAGTGACGAAGCCCCCTCTAAGTGGGCTGCTCTGCCCCTGTAGTTCAACTGGATAGAACAGTGGCCTCCTAAGCCGCAAATCCTGGT
>CAYXAD010000004.1:0-41648 GCA_964462965.1 uncultured Salinivenus sp. | reverse complement strand
CTTAAAATCCGTTGGGCCCTGTGGCCCGTGGGGGTTCGAGTCCCTCCTCCGGTACATCCGAAAGCTGGCCTCAACGTCTCAGAGGCTGCTTTTTTAATCGACGGAGGTATGGACGGCGTAGCATCCGAGGCGGAGCCCGTAGTGTCCCTCTCTTTCAAACAGTCGTCTAAAGAAGGGCGTCTCCCGTTTTGAGGTCCCTCATTTCTGCTACCGGGAACCTGCTCTAGATATTCGTACTGCCCGTAACACCTCCTCTCCCCCTCCGGACTCGAAGCCTCTCGCTCCCCGCTTCTGTAGTTAGTAATATTTTTGGCTGGCGGGAACCTTTCCCGTCCAGAGGGTCAAAGGAACAGCTTGGTCGAAGTGACATCACAGACCCGGTCCAAGACATCCTATGACCCGCTTCTGCGGGGGAGAGGTTCCCAAATGAGAAAACAACAGCGCTTCTTCAGCCAACCCTTCCGCAAGACCTACCGACACCACAGAAACTCCCTGGTTGACTAAGAAACTCCCTGGTTGACTACAGGCGCCAGAAAAAGCACCGTCAAGCCATGAAGGCCTTCCGTCGACAGAAGGAGAATTTCATGCTAGAGGCTTCTAAATAGGCGTTCAAAGCACAGCGCCCGTCTTCGGCCCGTCCGAGGCGGGCGTTTTTCGTATGGGGGCCTAGGCCCAAAAACGAAGAGCAGGCATCCACCGGTGAAGGAAGTCTCACACTCTTTCGGGGGGCGCAGTCGGCTGTCATCGCGATAGCATGTTTGTACCCCGCAACGTGGGTTAAATAGTTGAAGCAGAAACCTTCTCATGCTTCGTTTTTGCAGAGGGTGCAGCTCTAGCTAGCCTAAGACAAAAACATAATTGAACATCCGGAAGGCACCTCTACTAATGAGTTCTAATGTGTAACAACATTTTCATATTTTTAAATAGGGTCAGGAAATCGTATCTTCTCGGGGTCCTGATGGGACCTATGTTCTCTTCGTTGATTTTACTATTCTGATACTCACTTCTGTAGATACTCACTTCTGTAGGTAGGCCCATGAATGATGTGTATGATGGCCCCCGAGTGCGATTAGGGTGGGAGTGTTCCCTCTGTGAAGAAAGGTACACTTCTGAACGTCCCTACGAGAAAGTTAAAGGCAGGATAAGTCCAGTCGGCCCTCCCTGTCCAGAATGTGGAGCGAGCTATCCTAACTACGAGGGGCTAGAGTTTATAGAGGAGACCTAAATCGATTGGAGCTCCAGGGCGGTAACTGAACCCCTCTCCACCTCTTTTCTACCCCCCACAGGTAGATCACCGGTACCGCCGGGTTACATGCACTTTTGCCTCTCGTCTCCAAATATCCTTTACACAAGCAGTATACCGTTTAAAGGTTTGTAAACTTCAACGCGTTGATGTTATAATGGCTGGTGGCTGTCCCACCATTGCCTCCCACCGAACAGATGAGTCACAAGGAGAAGGTCAGCATCAACTGGCAGTGCTACGTATGCACTCATGAGTACAGCACAGAACACGACTACGAGAGGCTAGAGGAGGGAGAGTTTCCAAAGGGCCCCCCGTGTCCAAACTGCGGAAGTGGGTACCCGAATTACCAGAATCTAGAGATTGAAAGGCACTCCTAGGCCTCTCCCTTTTTGGGCTGTTCATCTAAATGCGTGGCCGTTTCAAACCACACACCCTCAGGGTTTTCACAGGCTGGGCATTCAGGAATGGGCGGTTGGGGAGGTGCTTCAGTGACGGTTGAGAACTGGTGTCCACACTCGTAGCACTTCCAGGAAATCCGGTACCAGTCTGAGTTTGGAGGTGTCATGCCTAGCCTTCACCCGTGGCTTCATGGGAAGGGACTGTTGGCGGGAAAAAATATCTTAGACATGTGAGAAGCTGATGGTCCGCATACGTGTTGGCTTCCTGCCCTACCAATACCGGACCGAAGAATATTCTCGGTGCAGCCTTGCTGCCGCTTTCCCTTCAAAATCGTTGCAGGGCATCTCTGACCGAGAGGTGCGGGTCGGGGTCGTTCAATTTCCGTCCGGGCCGCGGGTCGTACTCGCCCATCGCGTATGCCTCCTCGTACTTCTGCTGTAGTTTCCGGGCGACCTTCTTGCGTTTCGTGCCCAGGGAGATGCGCTTCCGTTTCGGGGTCTTGGTGCCGTCGTAGAACTGGAGGTAGTAGTTCCCGGAGTCGTGGACCAGGGACCATAGGGGAAGGGAACTCTCGCTGGAGGGCGGGATGGACCTCCGCACCACGGATACTGAGACGGACGCTGAGCGATTAGGCACGAGCCCTGCGGCATGAGGTGAAGGCTGCACCGCGTGCCTCCAGGTCACCGGAGGAAGCTTTCGAGTGGGAAGGAAATTGTGAAGTTCTTATTACTGAAAGGCATACGTCTTTAGATTCACAACAATCCCTTGAAAAAGTGGCGCTTTGTTGGCTCATTAAAAAAGCGTTAAGGTGACAGTTCCCGCTTCACTTCTACGGGAGCCATACCAGAGCTTTTTTGGCGTTTCGTATGGGGGAGGGAGCGTTTCTTTTCCGTATCCGGTCCGGTTCTTCGCGTCTCCTCTCGTATCTTGCGCCGGGCCTTTTCCTCGACATCTCGCGATTGCATTTCACTTCTAGCGAGGCCAGGTCCATGTCTACACTGTCTGTATCGCTATTTGGGAAACTCCAAATCCACGTCGATGGGATTCAACTGGACTCTCTGCCCCCGAAGAAAGCACAGGAGCTACTGGTGTACCTGCTTCTTTATCGCCGTGCCCATCCCCGGGAGAAGCTCGCGACCCTCCTTTGGCGCGGGTCGACCAAGCGTACAAAGGCCTATCTGCGCAAAGCCCTGTGGCAGCTGCGGCAGTCCATCGACCCCGACGACGCGGATGGTTCTTCCGTCCTCCGTGCGGAGGGAGACTGGGTTCAGATTCAGCCGGACGCCGACCTGTGGGTCGACATTGACGTGTTCGAACACACGTTTGCCGAGGTGCGCGATTGTGCCGTGTCGGACATGACGGATGCGCAGGTGGAGTCATTGGAGACGGCGGCCGAGTTATACACCGGGGATCTCCTTGAAAACTGGTATCAGGACTGGTGCTTGATGGAGCGGGAGCGGTACCGGGATATGTTTTTGCGGGTGCTCGACCGCCTCACTCGCTGCTGTGAGCACCGGGGCACCTATGATGCCGGCATCGAATACTGCCTTCGGATTCTCCACAGTGATCCTGCGCGCGAGCGAACCCATCGTCAGCTCATGCGGCTCCGGGCCCTGGCGGGGAATCGCACGGGTGCCCTCCGGCAGTACGAGCGATGCGCCGAGGTGCTCGATCGGGAGCTGGGCGTCCGTCCGGCCACGGCCACTCGGCGGCTCCATCGGCAGATCCTTCAGGATACATTTCCTGCTGCCTCTGCGACTCTGGTTACCACTCGCTCTGCAGATGCCGTCCCCTTTGGTCTGAACGACCGAGAGGCCGAAGCCATCGAGGTGCAGGAGCCTTCTCTCGAAGATTCTGATCTCGACTCTGTGCGCGACGGGATCGATCGCATCCGGAAGCTACAGAGCACCATCGCTGCGGTTCAAAAGCAGATCCGAGATGACATTGAAGCCGTTGAAATAGCCCTTCAGCAACGACAGGATATCCCACTTAGAAAGCATCCGGGGGGCGGTCGCTGATCGATGCAGGAGACCGCTTGGGAGGGAGAAGCCAAAGACACTGCGCTCGGGTCAGTGGGACCGAATGGGGGACACCGTGGGCTCGCATACATTCGGGGGGAGAGGGTATGCAGGGAGTCGTTCTGTGGCCAAAGGGGTTCACCCAAGCCGACAGCCGACACAGGCCCTGACCAAACTGCTTCAGGCGGCAGTCAGGTTTAAAGGGGGGAAGGAATCAGCAGGTGTCGTCTTTCTATGGGCCCTTCGATCTCTTCCGTTTCCACCTCGAGGCTTCTGTCCCTCCAGTAGGTACGACCGACCGATCAGCGCTACATCACGGTTGAAGCAGGCATTGCCCAGAGAATGCTCCTTCTGAGAGTTCGAACGTACGCTTCAGAAAGGAAGAAAACAGGTCTGTAGACAGGAAGCGAGCACAGGTCGCACCACATCTCGTCGCACCAAATCACACGCTGGACAGAATTCAGCACCCGTGCTGGACGCCGATCCCGTGCTTGTGCTGAACTGAGTTCAGTAGTGATTTATTTCATCCGTCGCTTCGCTCGTGGGACGTCCATCCGTGCGACGGTTCTCTCCTTTCCGCTCGATTGATAACACCGACGGTCGTGCAGTTCATCCGCAGCGGTGTTGGCGTCTAGAAACCTCGTGCGAGGGGGCAAGTCCGGGGGACGTTCTGCCCAGTCCACCTCTACGGAAGATCCCCGTCCCCCAAGAATCCTCATGAACTCACCTTTGCTGTGACAGGAAGGCCGTGCGCGAGGTAGGGCAGCCCTTCGAGCACTGAGTTCTCATTTCTATGAGGAGGAACGTGCGGGACGGTCGGACAGCCCGTTCACTTTGAAGAACAATCGGGGCGGGCCCGCGGATCGGTGACCGAGGGGATGGTGAAGTGACCGATGCCCTGTTCCAGATCACTCCTGCATCGAGTCGTCTCGTCGTTGTGGGCGTTTGCTTCGTCCCCAGAGCACCTCCTGCGGAGTCCTCTCTTCGGCGCTCGTTTCTGTGGACGGTCAATGGGGTTGGCATGGCGGGGGAGAAAAAAGAACGCACCGAGATACGCCGCGAGAACGCGCAGCGAAACGGGCGGTCCATACACTGGGGGAGAAGAGAAGAAACCGGTCACGCTCGTCGCGAACGGACGGTTTTGCCCGGTGCATCTTTGCCTTTCACAGATTACGGTGGCCGGGACCGATGGACGAACCGCCTCCCGAGGTGCATTCTTTTGTCGTCAAGATCTGGGCCAAAGAGGTGAAAGATCCACGCAGTGACGCTTCGTGGCGTGGGTCGGTTACGCACGTAGGGACGGGAGAACGACGATACATACAACGCTTGATGCAGATTCCGTATTTCATCGCCCCGTACGTCAATGAGATTGGCGACGCGCTCGACCTGCGGTCGCGCCTCTGCTTGTGGATCACCCAGAACTGGTCCGACGCCGACGGTGAGGAGTGAGACGCAGGAAAGGCCCCCAGCAACGCCCTTTCGTTATTGAGACCCACGGATGGCCTCGTTTCGCGCTATAGAGACCATAAGCGACGTACTCGTTCGGCTGTTGCAGGCGAGTCACGATCGGGAGGACTTTGGGGGGAGACGCCTGGAGTTTTCGGTGTATCAGGGAGAAGACTTTCGGTCGCAGGGAGCAAATGGCGTCTCCGTGGGCGTTTCGCTGTTCCTGTACCGCATTGTGGTTAATGGCTCTATTCGCACGCCCCCGGGGCGGCGTCTTTCCAACGGAGAACGTCAACGCACCCAGCTCCCCCTCGATTTGCATTATCTCGCGACCGTTTGGGCGGAATCGGCCACGATGCAACATCGCATCGCGGGGTGGATGATGCGGACGTTGGAGACGACGCCGGTGCTTCCCAATGGCGTTCTTCACGGCGCACGGCCCGACGTTTTTCAGCCCGACGAGACCCTGGAGATCGTCGTCAACGACCTGACCAACGAAGACCTCTTTCGGATCTGGGACATCCTCGGCGAGCCGTATCACCTATCGATTCCGTATCTCGTGCGGAACGTCCGGATCGAGGCGGACGAAACGGTACCGTCTGAGGGTTCCGTCGAGCGACGCCTCTTCGACGTTCTGCAGCATGAACCCGAAAACGGCAACGGCGAAGAGATCGGTGGACGATAGAGAACTGGAATCGGAGGTCCACCTCTACACACGACAGCTCATTCATCTCCCTCCTGGGGTTCCTTTTCTCCATGCAGTACGAAACGACCTCCATTCGGTCGATGCTGGGGCTCCGGTTTCGGGATGCTACTACGGAGCAGCCCGTGACCGACGCCCTCCACGTGACCGTCCGCCGGGACGATGGCGTCGGACGGCCCACCCGAGCCGTCCGTACCACGTCGGGCGCGTACGTCGCCCAGGGCTTGGCGGGACTTCGAGGCCACGAACGGTCGTCGGTGTCTGTGCCGGAGGGAAGTCTTTCGTATCGCGTGTCGGTGCGCGACCGGCGCCGCCGATTCGTCCCCGTTTTACTGCGGGTCGATCTTCCGTATCGGCCCGCGCCGTCAGACAACGGCCTATATCCCATCGTCGAGACGCCCTCGGATGTCGAGGAGGATCCGCCCGAGCCGACGTGTTACCTCTTCAGTGCTGTGCAACGGCCCGTTGGGGTCGGGCAGGCCGTCGTCTACGCCGATCTAGTGAAGAGAGGGCCCGAGGGGTTACTTCCAGTGCCATTTGCGGTGCTGGAGGTGCGCCACCTCCCACCGGACCGGAATTCGGGCGACGAGACGAACAACGGAGACGGGAACGAGGCTCCGGAGACGGATCGCATGTGGTATGGCGTCGCCGACGCAAATGGACGCGTAGCGGTTCAATTTCCGCTTCCTCCCATGCCGCTCGAGGAACTCGAGGAAGGGTCGGCCGACGAGGAAGAAGAGGAAAATGGGGGCGATGGCGGTCCGGGAAACGGCCCCCCGGGAAATGGGCCTCCAACGGATGGAGGGCCTCCCAACGACAACGACGACGCTGGTTCGAGTGGGGGGCGGCCGCTCTCCGGACGAACCTGGTCCCTCGGCGTTCGCGTCCGCTACGAGCCGCAGGCCCAGGTTACTCCCCCAGGTGCCGACCGGCCGTTGCTGCCGTCCATTTTCCGGCAGTCGCAGGGACGCCTGTTTGAAAAGACCGGCGCGCCTAAGAAAGAACGGGAGGTGACTCTTTTCTATAGAGAGCCGCTCGTTCTCACCACAGAGGACCTCGGGGGAGAACGCTCGGCCCTGCTCATCGCCCCAGAGAGCGACGATTCAGAGAACGACAATTCGTAGCCGGTCCCGCTCGAGTGCGCCTAGAACGCTTACGTTTCATTCACATCGATTCATAGACCTCCGAAAGACCCGTGCCCGAATATTTAGCTCCTGGAGTTTACGTAGAAGAGACGAGTTTTCGCCCGAAGAGCATTGAAGGGGTTAGCACCAGTACGGCCGGTTTCGTAGGGCCGACCCGGTTTGGTCCCACGAAGGGAGAGCCTCCTCTCCTGACCAGTTTTGCGGACTTCGAGCGAATCTACGGAGGACTCAAAGATCTCCGTTTTGAGTCGAACGGTTCCACTGAGTCAGCCAAGAATTTCCTTGCCTACGGCGTGCGGGCCTTTTTCGAAGAAGGGGGACAACGCTGTTACGTCTCCCGGGTGGTTACTGATGATGCTGCGGAAGCGGACGGGACCATCTCTCCAGATTCTTCGAGTCCGATCTCCGATGCGATCCGTCTGGAAGCGCGATTTCCGGGGCTCCGAGGAGAGGTCAAGGTCACATTCACTCCCGCTTTGAGCGGGGACGTGGTGAAGGTGGATGATGATGGTGAGCCCAAGCTGTCCGGGGTTCGGGACAAGGACACAGTGTTTGTTGTGCCTGAGAGCGGGAGTCAGATCAGTGAGCCCGGATTCTACGATTTGGTCGTCGACAAGAATGAGGACAAGAAGCTTCGATCTGCCGACGGGACAGAGGAGCACAAGACGACGGTTCTCAATCGATCGGGATCGAGCACCCCCAATCGGGATGCCGTCTATCGAGTCATGGTGGAGATCAGCGTGCAAATTCCCGAAGAACGGTTCTCGGACGGGGGCGTCGTCTACGGGGCGCCCGAATCGATCGGCGAGTTTACTCTGCGACCGGACTCTAGGCAGTCCTTTACCGACTATTTGGCCGAGGAGCCTCCCTCCGACCAGGTACGCTACAGTGCACCATTTTACGTCGACCCTTCACAGGTCACTGAAGACCTCGGGGCCACCTACGCCGAGATTCTCTTCACCCGCGATGGGGGGAGTGAATGGAGCCTGGACAACTTGACGGAGAAGAGCACAACGTTGACCGACGCAAGCGACGGCGCTCGACCTGCTGCTGGCGAATACGAGGGCACAGATGGCAGTCCCGGGGCCGATGAGCAGAGGGGCCTGGGAGCCCTCCAGGACCTCGACGAAGTCTCGATCGTCCTTGCTCCCGGTTACACGGCGGACGGGGTCAATAATCCTCAGGCCATACAAAGCGAGCTCATTTCTCACTGCGAGCGGCTCCAGTACCGCATTGCTGTGCTCGATACCCCTTCGGGGAGCGGGATCGGAAGGGTTCGGAACTGGCGGGGACAGATCGACTCGAGCCACGCAGCAATGTACCATCCGTGGATCACGATCTTCGATCCGGTAACTCGGAGTGAGATTAACGTCCCACCCAGTGGGTACGTCGCCGGCATCTACGCCCGGAATGACGTGGAGAACGGGGTTCAGAAAGCCCCCGCCAACGAGGTGGTCCGATCGGCGGTGGGACTGGAGTTCCGCATTAACAAAGCGCAGCAGGACGTTCTCAATCCGGACGGCATCAACTGTATTCGCTTCTTCGAAGGGCGCGGGTATCGCCTCTGGGGCGCTCGGACGACGACCTCCGATCCGGAGTTTAAATACGTGAATGTGCGTCGGTATCTGGCCTACCTGGAGCGCTCGATCGACGAAGGGACGCAGATGTTCGTCTTCGAGAACAACGGTCCGGACCTCTGGCGCAACGTGGAGCGGACCGTCGGCAGTTTTCTCCGAAACGAGTGGCGCTCGGACCGTCTCCTCGGGACGACGAGAGAGGAGGCCTATTTCGTCCGCTGCGACCGCTCGACGATGACGCAAAATGACATCGACAATGGACGGCTGATCTGCGAAGTGGGCGTTTCACTCCTCAAACCGGCCGAGTTTGTCATCTTCCGCGTCGGGCAGAAGCTGATGGAGACCCGCGGCTGATCATTCCCCTGTCTACGATTCTTTCACCTTGACATCGACTCATCATGCCAGACCGTACGAGACCCTTTAGCCAGTTCAACTTCCGGGTAAAGATTGGGAACGACCAGGGCGAGAGCTATGCCGCGGGGTTCCAGGAGGTCAGCGGCCTCGGAATGGAGTTTACCGTGACTGAATACCGGAACGGCAACGAGAAAGAGAACCGTCCCCGCAAGATCAACACCTCTTACAAGGTTCCCGACGTTACCCTCAAGCGCGGGGTCATCAAGGCGGACAACCTCTGGAGCTGGATCCAGCTGGTTCGAAACGGCAAGCAGTCTGAAAGCCTGAAGCCGGTTACGATCGAACTGCGGTCGGAAGATGGCGAGGAGGTGGCCGTGGCCTGGCAGCTCGAGAATGCGCGTCCCCTGAAGTACACCGGGCCAACCCTCAACGGGACGGGGACCGACATTGCCATCGAGGAACTGGTGCTGGCGTGTGAAGACCTCGACATCGAGTATCCGTAATCTCGTTTTTTTGCCCGATTGAACGCTCTGCCTCCTGCCTCTTCGACGATCCATGACCACTTCCTCGCCCGGCATTTCATTTGAGGCCGTTGC
Source organism: uncultured Salinivenus sp. (assembly GCA_964462965.1). GTDB lineage: Bacteria > Bacteroidota > Rhodothermia > Rhodothermales > Salinibacteraceae > Salinibacter. The sequence continues at coordinate 32,167 of CAYXAD010000004.1, read as the reverse complement.
TCCGCCCCTGGCGGAGAGCCTCCCCCGTATGGACATTGCGGGCTTCGTGGGCTTCGCCGAGCGGGGGCCGATTGGAACGCCTGTCCCGGTGGAGGGCATCGAGCGCTTTCGAGACGTTTTCGGAGGCCCGGTCGAGCTGGCCCGGGACGAGGAAACGGGCCGGATGGACACGAGCTATCTGCTACCGGCGGTGGAGGCCTTCTTTCAGAACGGGGGGCGGCGGTGCTGGGTGGTCCGAGTCGCTCATCTCCCCGAGGTCTCTTCTTCTCCCGACTCCGTTCGACGGACCCATTTTGGCCTGCCCGGGCTCGTCTCTGCAGAAAAGGAACCTACGTCTACAGACACGAGGCGTCCTTCGATGGTCCGTGCGCGTTGCTACGGCACCTCTCTCGAAGGGCTGCAGGTGGGGACGACCCTCCGCCGTCACCTGCTTCCGGATCCCTCGGCGGTGAAGGGGGCCTCCGAAGATCCTTCCACTCAGGCCCTGACGCTTACGTGGGACACGGACGTTCGTGCCCCGCTCGACGAAGACGAATTGACCGACGGCGATCTCCTGTTCCTCCGCTTCGCGGAACAGATCTACGTATCGGTGGAACTGCCGGAGGGGGATTCAATCCGCAACTCAGGGCCCCTCCTACGTCTGGAGACGACGCTTCGAACACACGTGCCGGACGCGACCCCTGTCTCGTTGAGTGTTAACACTGTTCACTTGTACGACGCCGAAGGTAAAAACCTTCTGACGAGTTCGACGGATGGAGAGGAGGACTCTGAAGACGTTCGGGTTCTGGTGTCGGAGATCGCTGGAGACGCTGGCGACGAGGGGCTGCTTCTCATCGAGGTTGAAGGGCTCGATGAGGCGGTGACGTCCTTCGACTTCACGTTGCCGTTTGACGCGTCGGTCGTAGACGTCACGGGGGTCGATACGGAAGGAACGCTTACATCCGATTCTGCAGAGGTTACCTTTAAGGCCACGAAGGAGGGGATCCGTGCGTTTGTCCCCATTGCGAGTCAGAACCACAATGCCTCGAAGGGCGGCTCAGTGGAGGTTCAAACCGCCTCAGCCCATCTGTTTGAACGCGCCCCGGCACCGCTCGAGGAGAGGGACGATGCCGTTGACGTTACGGCGGACGTCCAAGTGCCTCCCAATTCAAATTTTCTCTCCCTCGATGCTCCCACCCTGGAATCCACAATCCGCCGCACGACGGAGGCCGAGGCCCCTCCGAATTTTCTCCTCGAGGTGAATGGAGAGACGGACGTAGACCTCTCCACCCTCGAGAACCGAGTAGCCCACGTCCGTGGTCTCGACGGCGACCTCAATGGGTGGGTGCACCTCGGGGACGCCGCTCGTCGGGGCGGTGACCTCCAGATTGACGTACGCGACCACCTCTGGCCGGTGTCGGCGAAGGAGGCCTTTGCCGACCTCGTACTCCCCCCTGTGTCGACGGCCGAGCGTCTTCGATTCGACCTACTCGTGTGGGACGACCGCGAACTGCTCGCCCGTATTGACCATCTGGGTTTTGCGGAAAATCATCCCCGGGCTTGGACGGCTCTCCCCACCGATGAAGAGCTTTTTGACGTAGAGGGGGGAGAAGCCGTCGCGCCCGCGTCTGGCACGCTGCGGGCTGACGTGTTCGATCCCCGTTTTCCGCTAGCAGCCCCGGACGCCCCTGGGAGGGCTCCCTTCCTTCCGCTCGGTATGGCCGAGCGCGCCACCCCTGAACGGGCCCGGGGACGCATCCCCACGACCGTCTCTCACTCGCGCTTGGAGCGGGAGCGGCTCTCGACCTTCTCGCCGGACCTCTTCGTGGATCAAGAACTCGCTAGACCGAACACCGCCGCGCTTCGTGAGAAAGCAAACGACACGTTCTACCTCGGGGAGAACACCGCGGAGGAGGGCCAGCGAGGACTACACAGCCTGTGGCCGGTGGACGAGGTGACCCTCCTCGGTCTCCCCGACGCTTATCACCGCGAATGGACGGAGCGCCCGCCGACCGAGACGGATCGCATCCCGTCATCCGTGCCTATTCCGTCACTCAAAGAACCAGAACTGCAGGAAGGAGACCCGCATCAGATTCGCCTCTCCTGGTCGCTGTCGACAGAGGAAAAATATACGTTCGAGCTTCAGGAGTCGAGAGATCCGTCGTTTTCGGATCCGACCGTGCTTTACGAGGGGGAAGAACGAGAGACGATTCGGTATGTGCGGGATGATCAAACGCAGGTGTTCTTTTTCCGAGTTCGGGGGCGAACCGACGGGAAAACCGGCGGATGGTCCGTGACCCATCGGGTGGAGGTGCCCGAGCCCGACTTTGTCGACTGTGCCGATCCCCTAAAGGCGCCGTCGGCACAATGTGCGGAGGAGGGACTCCGGGACGACGCCATCGAGTTTGACCGTCTCAAGCCCGAGCCCGAGGAACTCCTCCACTACGAGGTTCAGGCCGCTCCGGATCCGGCCTTTACGTTGGCCCAGACGATCGATCGCCTCGAGCCTGACGAAGGAGAGCCCTTTCGCGTCTCGCTGCGCAAGCCCCTCCCGGCGCTCTCGTACGGACGTGTTCGTGCGGTTGTCGGTCCCGAGTCGGATCCGACCCCGGGGCCCTGGTCCTGCACGGTCGTGTTGAAACGACCCTTGCCGAAGCGGCAGGTGCTGGTTGCTCCCCATGAATACGATCGCGGAGAACGTTCGGAGGGGGCTGGGCGGGACGGGTTGCTCCGGGTACAGCGGTCGGCCCTGCGCTTTGCCGCAGCGCGGGGCGACGTGCTCGTGATGTTGGGGCTGCCCGAGCACGACGAGACGGAGCAGGTGCGATCCCACGTGCGACGGCTCACCTCGAGCGGGACCTCCTCCGAGTCGTACGGCAGCCCGCTCGACCCCGACGAAAAACGGACGCTGAGCTTTGGGGCTCTCTACCATCCCTGGCCGATGCACGCTGGGAGGGCAGATTCACCGGTTCGCCCAATGCCGCCCGGTGGCGCGATTACGGGCTTGGCCGCCGTACAGGCTCTCACGCAAGGGGCCTGGTTTCCGCCCGCAAATGTAGGACTGCACGGTCCGGGTGTGCTTGCTTCGCTCCGGGGAACTCTTTCGGACCTCCCGGACCGCTTGAACCTCCTTCGCGAGAGCCCACGGGGCGTGCTGACCCTCGATGCGACGACCCTCGCCGCGGATTCCTCTCTTCGTCCCATTCCGGCACGGCGGACGCTCATCCTCGTGCGCCGCCTGGCCGTTCGGGAGGGCCCCGAACTGGTGTTTCAGAGCCACGGCCCTCGGCTCCGCCGTCGCGTCGCCGAGCACTTCGAGGGCCTTCTCCGACGTCTCTTTGAACAGGGGGCTCTTGCCGGGTCTATTCCGGCCGAAGCCTACCGCGTGGTGGCCGACGATTCGGTGAATCCACCGGCGCGACGGGAGCGGGGCGAAATGGTCGTCGAACTTCGCGTTGCCCCCAGCCGCCCCCTCGAGTTTATCACCGTTCGCCTCGTACAGCGGAATGACACTACCCGTGCTGCTCTCGCCTGACCGGTCGCTCTCCCGATTGCCCTCTCTCATCGATGGATCTCTCCGCTCATGCCTGAAGAGTCCTCTGACATTACGGCTCGTCCGTTCTCCTCCTTTAACTTTGCGGTCCACATCGAAGTGGACGGCAAGGAGCTGGCCGATGCGGCGTTTTCGGAGTGCGACGGCCTGGAGTCGACCATGGAGCCGAAGACCTATCGCGAGGGGGGCAACAACGTTCGGCAGTACCAGCTGCAGGGCCCGATCACGTATGGGCAGCTTACCCTCAAGCGGGGGATGACCTCCTCCTTTGATCTATGGGGGTGGTTCGATCGAGCCAATCGGTCGGCACATTACGGGAGCGGGGCCAAGGTCCTCGTGGAGATCCTCTCCACGGAGGGAAGCCCCCCCCGAGCCACCTTTCGCCTTCATCACTGCGTTCCCGTCAAGCTTCGAGCCCCTTCCTTAAACGCACAGGAAGGAGCGATTGCCATCGAAGAGATGCAGCTCGCCTACGAGCATCTCAAACTGGAAGAGGCAGATCCGACCACCCAAACCACAGAAAAACCCGAGCAGACCAATGCCTGAACAGCCCGACATCACACGTGCGAAGCTGATGGAGGTGGACTTCGACAAGGACACCGGCTCCCAAAGGGCTGCTGAGACACATCCATCTCAAAACGGGGGCTCGCAGGGCTCCGATGGGGACGACCACGCGGGACACGTCCTGACGGTCCAGTTCAATCCGCAAACGCTAAAGGTCACGTATAAAAATCAGAAGGCGAATTCCGATCAGCCGGACGGCCAGGGGTCTCAGTATGTGGGCCGCGGAACGACCCAGCTCAGCGTCGACCTCCTGTTCGATTCGACTCGGGTGGAGGGAGAGGTGAAAGATGTGCGCGAAATGACGCGGAGGGTTCGGTACTTCATGGAGCCCAAGAAGCAGACGAAGAACGCGTCGGACGACGGTCGGAATGGATCGAGCGACTCGTCCGGAGAAAACAAGGAGGTCTTCGTCCAGCGGGGGGTCCGGTTTCAATGGGGAAGGTTCGCACTGGAAGGGGTCATGGATTCCCTGAATGAAACCCTAGAGTTCTTCGATGAAGACGGACATCCCCTTCGGGCGACCGTTTCGATAGGGATTACCCAGCAAGCCATCCGGCTAGACGAGGACGGAGGATCTTCGGGGCGGGACTGGTCCCCCTCGCGGATCCCTTCGGAGGGCGGGGCCGAGGGGAGGGGAAAGAGTGAAGCCGAACAGTCGTCCGCTCCCGAAGAAGAGTCGCGGAGTTCGGTGCAACAGCTGGCCGGAGAAGTGGGACGTCAGTCCCAGTGGAAAGAAATTGCCCGGGCCAATGGGGTGGAAAACCCCCGAGCAATTCGCAACCCCAATGCCCTCGATCTGAATCCGTAAATCGATACCGAGTGTCGTCATGCCCATTATCATCAGTGATTTCGATGTCGTCGTCGACGAACCGGAAGACGAAGGGCCGGAGGAAGGAACTCCAACGCCCGAACGCAGCGGACGCCTGCGCCCGATCGATGTGGTCCGAATTCTGAATCGGGACGAAAGGCGACGGTTGCGGGTCCGGGCCCACTAGTCTTCTGCGCGGAGGGGGTTCAGGTCCGCAGGTATCGGTTGCATTGCTGAGGGCAGGACGGCTCTCTCAGCGGGAGAAAGTGCTCTCCTCACCACTCGTGACTCATTTTTCGGCAGTATGCCTGAACGTGTTGAACTTATCGGCTCGACGGCTGCCCGGCCCCTCATCTCTGTGGACGGAGACGAGAAGGGGGCTTTGACCGAGGATCTCTTTTCGCTCACCGTGGAGGAGACCCCTCAGGGGCTCTTTCGGTGTGAGGCGACGTTTGTTGACTTCGGTCCCACGGGGGACGGATCTGTCGGATCGCAGTATCTCGACCGACAGACGATCGACTTCGGTCAGGCATTTGCCGTCGATACGACCGCCGGGGACGAATGGGTCACTGTCTTCGATGGCCAAGTGACGGGGATTGAGGCCCACTTGACGGGAGATGAGCCGCCCTCCCTCACGGTCCTGGCCGAAGATCGGCTTCAGGCGCTGCGCATGCAACGGCGGACCCGAACGTTTGAGGACGTCACCGACCGAGAGGTGGCTCAGCAAATCGCCAGGGACCACAGCCTCCAGACCGAGATCAACGTGGATGGGCCGACGCATTCGGTCCTCGCCCAGGTCAATCAGAGTGACCTGGCCTTTCTGCGGGACCGAGCTCGGGCGATCGACGCCGAGGTGTGGATCGAGGGAGACACCCTCCATTTCGAGTCTCATTCGCGGCGGGAGGAGGGAGCGTTGTCCGTCGAGTTCGGAGTGGGCCTCCGAGAGTTTAGCGTGCTAGCCGATCTCGCTCGGCAGCAGACTGCATTTACGGTCGGGGGGTGGGAGGTCGACGGCAAGACCGCCATCCAGGAGACCGCCACCGAGGCGGCCATCCAGGGGGAACTCGATGGGGGACGAAGCGGAGCGGAGCTCCTCGAAGAGGCCTTCGAGGAGCGCACAGAGACCATGGTTCACTCCGTGCCTCTCACGACGGATGAGGCGAAGGGCATTGCGGAGGCGGAGTTTCGCCGCCGGGCCCGGCGCTTTGTGGAAGGGGAGGGTGTCGCAGTGGGAGATGGACGGATCCGCGTCGGCCTGACCCTTGAGATCACCGGCGTAGGGGGAGGATTCGACGGGGCGTATACGGTGACTCGAGCGACTCACACCTTTGATCATCGCCTCGGATACCAGACCGAGTTTACCGTTCAGCGGCCCTATCTACGTCCCTGATCGTCCGCTCACCCTTTCGTAACGACTCCTCATTATTTAAAAATCGACTCCTTATGTCTGCTCCTTTTGAGGAAAGCATTGACGGTCGCGTCGCTCGCGGATTCGGAGGGCACTTCTACGGCGTCTACTCGGCGATTGTGACGGACGTGAACGACCCGGAAGGACAGGGGCGCGTGCGAGTGCGCCTCCCCTGGTCGCCCGATCCCGAGGACGACGAGTACGAGGCGTGGGCTCGGCTCGCCACCATGATGGGCGGGGCAGATCGCGGGAGCTGGTTTATCCCGGACGTCGGCGACGAGGTGCTCGTCAATTTCGAGGCCGGCAATCCGCGTCGTCCGTATGTGGTGGGCGGTTTGTGGAATGGGAAGGACGACCCTCCCGAACAGATGGACTCGGCCGGCGAGAACAACAAGAAGGTGCTTTGCTCGCGGAACGACATCAAAATCACCCTGGACGATTCCGACGGCCAGGAGGTGTTAACACTGGAAACGCCCGGGGGACGGACCATCGCGCTCAAGGACGGGGAGGGCGTCGTCGAAGCGAGCGATCCGAACGGAAATACGGTCCGGATGGAGAGCAGCGGCGTCAAGGTCGTCTCCTCGTCTCAGGTCACGATCGACGGGGGGGCACAGGTGACTGTGAATGCGGGGCAGCTGACTGTCAATGCAGGGAGCACCACATTTTCGGGCGTGGTCAATGCCCCGACAATTAGTGTGGGAAGTGTCATTGCCTCCTCCTACATGCCCGGTGCAGGAAACATGTTGTAACCACTTGTTCAGTTTTTTGGCCTCCACTCGTACTCGAGGGCCCCTTCTCATGCTTCATCGACACGACATACAATGGGTTGCACCGGCACCGCTCTGGGACCGCCGGCTGGAGAACGAAGAGACGGAGCGCTTCAAACAGCCCGCTCGATTTCACTTCCAGCGCGATGGATATGTGGAGGAGTTGGGGAAAAGGCTGGAGGAGGGACCGACGGCCGTCGAAGAGGGGGTTCTAACCAGTCAACTGTGGAAAGAGAAGGATCTCCCCCAGGGAGTCGCACCTGAGCAGCCTGACGGGTTCCCGAAGCTCTACCAGCCCCTTCACGAGCGATACTATACCGTGTCCGCGAGCCTGGTCTGTCGTCGGCAGGGATTGCCCGACCGTTCAGTAGCCAGGGTCGACGAAGAGACCGTCTCGATGGTGCTCCGTCGGTTGGTTCCGACCTCCAACGACCAGCAGGTCGATCCCGATAATCCTGACACCTACACCGTCTATGGCTGGATGGAGGGCTATTGGCAACAGCTCGACGACATGGAGAGGGTCGACCAGTCGTCGAGAGGCGAGGGGGGAGAGTCCGTCGAAAAGCGCTACCCGATGTTTCCCACGTCCTACGTTCCAGACAGTCCGCTCGAGCGCCCGCCGAAGGAGCGTCGCGTCTGGAACGCGCTGATTCCCACCACCGATCGAGAGGAATTCCTTTCTGCTGAGTTTTTGGATGCCACTAGCACTAGTGGCCCTCCGTCTACGGATTCCACCAACTCAGATTCGAACTCGGTGGGTCGCACGTCGGTCGACCCTCGGCTCACCCAGCTACAGGTTCGGGTATTGGACCCTCTCGGGACTCTACGTAAGCACGTGGGTGAACTGTCCAATGATCTAGAAGGGGATGATATTGATCAGGAGGCAGTCCGAGTGTCTACCTCACTGGCCTTCGCATTACTGGATCTCTGGACGTTTCTCACCTCCCACGTTGAACCAGTGGCGGAATGGATTGAGCAGACGAGCGAAGGCGACCATCCCGGCGCTTCGGCAGGGCCGAGCCTCGATCCGGCGGAGAAACGTCTCCTAAAGGGCCTAGACACTGAGATCTATATTTCTGGGCTTGGCTCTACCTGGCTGGATGCAGTCCGGAAAGCTCAGGAAAAGGAGAGCGATTTGGCCCGTGGAAAGGCGAGTTCACTTCTCCCCCCGAATACGCTGAAGACGAACGGGAACTTTGACGCCGATTCAGTGGAGGAGTCGTTGAGAGCAATCGCTACCTGGACCTCAAGTGAATCAGAGGAAGGTCCTACGTCAAGTGCTCTCTACAAGAAAGTGAGCACCGTCATTAAGTCAGGGGGCGGCGACAAAGCGCGGAAGCTTCAAGTTCCGCCCTCGCCTGGGAATGAAGAGGCCGTCTTTCGAGCTAGATGTGTGTACGAACGCCCTCGATGTACCCCCTATTTCGAGCCGGTCGTCAGCGAACCAACGCGAGCATTTCGCCTGGCGAGTGTCATGGATATGAAGGCTCCAGCTCGAGATCATCAGTTTGCCATGCCGGACGCGGGCGGGCCGGAGGATTTCAGGGACACTTCCAAAGGGGTGTCTGTGAGGATCAGCCAGAAGCTGAATGAACAGATCCAGCGTGTAAAGAACGTGACGATGACTGATTTAGGCGAGGAGGAGGTTCCCGATCAGCAGGATGCGGTAGCAATGGTCTGCCGGTTGTCTCTTCCGATCATCACGATCTGTGCCCTTATCCTCCTGCTCGTCATGGTGAATGTATTGAACTTCATCTTCTACTGGTTGCCCTACTTCATGATCTGTTTTCCCGTGCCGTCAGGTGGGGATTCGTAGCAGAAACTGATGCTCTTTCCGACAGGCTTCTTCTTCATTGCTCTCATGGATTGACGTTCTAATTGATATGAGTCGTGGCATTTCCTTTCCCCCTCGACTGGGCCCGGACGGTCGCATGGCGACTTCGTCGGCGGCTGAAAATGTACAGGAGGCGATTCGGGTCATTCTGTCAACCGACTTCGAGGAGCGCCTGATGCGTCCCACGTTTGGGGGCGGACTGCGGCGCTTTCTCTTCGAACCGAATACGGCCGCCACCCGACAGCAGATCGAGGAACGCGTCGAACGCGCCCTTACGCGGTGGGAGCCACGCATTGCACTGGAAGAGGTCTCTGCTGTGGAGGCCCCCGAGAATCCGAGTGTGGCGCTCCTCACGCTCGCTTATCGGGTGCAGGAGTCAGGGGAGCGGCGGCAGACGCGGATGAGCATTGAACTAAACCAGTGATTGACCTCGTGTGACCGACCGAGGAACGTTCGGTGTTTTCCATTCTCTACGTGCAGATTAAAGTATGACCCTTCCCATTCCCGATATCGACGACCGGGACTTCGAGGACATCCTCGAGGAGGCGCTCTCACGGATTCCGGTTCACAACCCGGAGTACACCAACTTCAACCAGAGCGACCCGGGGGTAACCATGCTACAGGTGTTCTCCTTTATGACGGAGAGCCTGCTCTACCGGGCCAATCAGATTCCGGAGCGAAATCGGCGGAAATTTCTTCAGCTGTTGGGGCTCTCCCGACGACCCGCCTCCATCGCCAGCGGTCTAGTGACGTTTCAAAACCCGAGAGGCCCGTTTCAACCGGTCGTTCTGGACGCAGACACGGAAGTGAAGGCGGGGTCGGTGCCGTTTCGCATCACCCATGGGCTCGAGGTCTTGCCTCTCGAGTCGCGGGTCTACTACAAGAAGAAGGTTAAACTCGAGGGAGATGAGAATGCGAGGGCCCGACGCCTGTATCAAGAGCTGAATGCCAGTTTTCTGCCGGAGGGGAGTGGCGGAGAGCTCAGTTATTACGAAACGACGACGCTCACGCCGCCCGAACCGGGGGCCCCGTTGCCGTCGGTCGATCTCAGTGCAGATACCCCCGATGCGGATCAATCCTTGTGGCTGGCCCTCCTGGCGCGGTCGGAGGGGGAGCTCGGAAAGGTCCGGGAGAAGATTGCCGGGAAACCACTCACCCTCGCCATTGTGCCCGTCCTGTCAGATGCTCAGCGAATCCTCGCTTCCAAAGGCGAGGCCGACGAACGGCAGAAGGGGGAGCTGGAATTCGAGGTCCCTGTAGGAGAGGGGTCGGTGCCGGAGTTTCTTTCCCTGGAGGCTCGCTCCCTCCATCCAGTGCTTTCCGAGCCGGGTGTGGTCGAACTTTCTCTGCCGTCCGAATCTGAACTTGTCCCTTGGTCGGCGTCCGAGCCGGCTGAGGTCGGGGTGGGGAGCCGGCCTCCTTCCGTGGAAGAGAGGGACCTTTCTGATCGGCTGATCACCTGGATTCGGATTCGTCCGCGTACCGAGTCGGGCGAGATGGAGAGTTCGCGCTCGGTTCAACTGAGTGTCGTTGCCGCCAACGGAGCACGGGTGGAGCAGCGCACGCGTGTCGCTGGGGAGTATCTTGGGAAGGGAACCGGTGCACCGGACCAGGAGGTGCAGCTCGTCAACACGCCGGTTCTTCCCGATCACCTCGAGGTAACAGTGGGGGGCGAACAGTGGCACGAGATCGACGATCTAATGGCGGCCCCGCCTGAGGTGCCGCGACGGGATCCCAGGGAAGCTCCGGGAAGTCGCTCCCGAGTGAAGGGGGATCCCCGAGTGTTTGAACTTGACCGCACCACGGGCCGGATTCGGTTCGGGGATGGGCTCCGCGGTGCGCGGCCGAGGGAGGGGGAGATTATTCAGGCTCAGTACCAGTATGGCGGAGGGGAGCACGGGAACGTGGGGATCGGGGCCATCGACAAGGGGACGGCCCTCCCGTCCGGGATTACGGTCACCAATCCCATTCCTACCTGGGGCGCAGCGGCCCGCGAGAGCGTCGCGGAGGCCGAACGGCGGATTGCCGGGTATCTAAAACGCCGACAGAGAGCCGTGACCGCGTCAGACTTCGAAGCCATTACGCGGGCTACGCCGGGATTGGAGATCGGGCGTGTGGAGGTGCTCCCCTTGACCGTTCCCGATCCCGATCGGAGTGACGTCCGAGCGGAAGGGGTCGTCACCGTCCTCGTCATTCCGGCGACGGATCCGTCCCGTGCAGATGCACCCGTCCCGGACCGGCTCTTTTTGGATTCGGTCTGCGATCACCTCGATGCTCGTCGGCTTGTGACGACGGAGGTGCACGTTCGGGGGCCGAGGTACGTGGACGTCGATGTGAGCGTCGGAATCGAGACGGTTCCGGGGACGGCCCTGCCTCCGGTTCGAGAGAACGTCAAGGAAGCGATCCGGACGTTTCTGTCTCCGCTTGCGGGAGGGTTCGAGGGAGAGGGGTGGCCCCTGGGGCGGGACGTCGAGGCGAGCGAGCTCGTGACAGTGGCCTCTCGGGTGTCTGGCGTCGCGTCGGTACAGGGAGTTCGTGTGCGCTCCGAGGACCACGAGGAGACGATTCCCCTGAGTACCATCCAGCTGCCTCGGCTGGCGTCCCTTGCGGTGGAGAGCGGAACGCCGCCTGCGCCCGGTCAAACCCGGCCGCCGGAAGAGCCGCCCGAGGATGCAGGTCCATTTGTGCCCGTTCCTGTGGTTCCATCTGAATGCTAAGCACTTCCAGTATGCAGCTCCTACGATGAAAGACGTAAACGGAATCGGTTTTGAACTTGTCCTCGGCCGCGCTGATTGGGCCGAATGGACCGGCCTGCGGTCTGACGACGGAGTGGGGCGAGTGGTCTACGATCGTGACTCTCGTAGCGCCAGGCTGCGGGACCGTCTCGAAGAGCTTCAGATTCCGAGGGGGAGCTCCGGAGGAGAACTGCTGAAAGACGCTGATCGCACGTCGGCTGCCCGTGATCGCTACGGCACTTGGTATTGGATTGACCCTGAAGACCGGACTCGAATCCGAATTCGAAATTCTGGCGACAATACCGTCGACACGTTTTGGCCGCCGGACGAGGACCCGGCCCTCCAGGCGAGAAAGCGCCGGGGAGCTTCTTCGGGGTCGGTGTTTCATCCCGATCCCCCGGAGTCTACACCGGCCGATCGTGCAGTCCCGTTGGGCGCTCTCACGATTACGGCGGACCATCGTCTCGTGGTGGGGCTCTCGCCCGCAGGTCGTGACGGGGGAGCCCCCGGCCTTCTCGTGTTTGACCTACACGGCGGCGGACCGCCGCGCCGGCTGGCGCTTCGGCAGGTCTCGAGGTTCGACCCCGTCGACGCGGCTCCGCGACCGGAAGGAGGCTTCTACCTGCTCGATCAGGCGTCGACGGAGGAGGGCAGCCCCGGTCGGATATGGGCGTTCGACCGAGCGCTGCAGGTCGAGGGGCCCGCGATGCGAGACGAGGAGGGGGCGACGTTTGGCCCGGTGGACAAAGGAGGAACTGAGGACAGAGAAGGGAGCGCAGGTCGATCGGCGGACGGACCGTTCATTCTTCCTCCTGCGCACTCAGACGTCCCGGCGCGTACGCTGGTGGTTCTTCCGGATCGGACTCTCCTCGTTCTCTTTGCCGGTCCGTCCGTTTCAGAGGGGGAGGAGCGGGCTGTCTCGAGGCTCCTTCGGTACAATCTCTTTCCGGATCAGCCTGGAGACGATCCGCTCGAACTCCGGGGGGAGGTTCGGCTCGATGAAAAGCTCACGGACGCCGGGGTGAGCCAGCCGGAACAGCGCGGCTGGAAGGCGCACGACATCGCATTCCTCGAGGACGCGCCGGACCCGACGGAATCGGTCCGAGGTCGGCTGTACGCGGTAGGTGGGACCGGCGATCAGGCATTTGAACTTCCCCTTTGGGGGGACGAGCACGCCCTGGAGGCCGAGCTCCGGAAGGAGGAATTCCCGCTTCGCCGATTTCGTGGAAAGGCACTCGCGGCGGCGGGAGAGCGAGTCTACTATGACTTTGACGAACGATGGCTTCCTCTGACTCCGCGCCCACGCCATCGGTTCGCGACGAGAGGGCAGATCGTCTCTCCCTCGTTTGATAGCGGGATTTCGGCCTGTACCTGGCACCGCCTCTTCGTCGACGGCTGCATTCCGTCCGGGGCCTCTGTTCGAGTGGAAAGTCGAGCGGCCGATCGCCCTGATCGACTAGACGATCAGCCGTGGCGGCAGGAGCCGGAGCTCTATCTTCGGGACACGGGCTCGGAGGTGCCCTACCACCGCCCACTTTCTACGTCCGACCGCGAGCGAGAAGGAACTGGGACGTGGGAGCTGCTCTTCCAGCGCGCAGAAGGACGGTATCTTCAGCTGCGATTGACCTTTACGGGCGACGGTCGAACGTCGCCCTCCCTGCATGCTCTGCGTCTCTATGCGCCTCGCTTCTCGTATTTAGACGAGTACTTCCCCGACGTTTATCAGCAAGACGAAGAGTCGGCTCATTTCTTTGAACGGTATCTCGCCAACGTAGAGGGAACTTTTACGGCCCTCGAAGGGCAAATTGCCCACGCCCAGACGTTGTTTGATACCCGGACGGTTCCGGACGAGTACCTGGACTGGCTCGGCTCCTGGTTTGGGACGGATTTCGATCCGGCATTGGACGATCGCCGGAAGCGCCTCCTGCTCGATCATGCCGTCGAGCTTTTCAATCAACGAGGGACCCCCCGAGGCCTTGCACGCATGCTCACCCTGGCGCTGGATCCGTGTGTCGATGAGTCGCTCTTTACGCGCTCGGCGATTGCGTCGGCCGTCGGGCGTCCCGAAGAGGCCGCGGACGATCAGCCGAGGCAATTCGGGGTCCGTATCGTCGAGCAGTTTGCGGCCCGCGGGGTGCCCCGTGCGAGCGTGGGGGATGCAGCCCGTCCGGAGCAACCCACGCAAATCCGCATAGAGGAGACGTGGACCCCCCGGGCGGGAAAGGAGGCCCTGGATCGGAGGTTCTCCCAGTTCTTGCGACAGCGCTATGCCGAGGACGAGGAGGGGGTTCGTCGTACGGACGTTTGGTCTCAACGGGCCGCGTTTCCTCCTCTTTTGCCCTCGTCCACTGGCGAGTATGCCTCTCGGAAGCGAGAGGACTGGCGCACCTTCACCCGGCGTGTCATCGAGGGGCCCTATGCGGCAATTGAAGCGGATTCGGTCGTTCGCTCGTCCTCCTCTGCAGACCCCGTCACTGAGCACTACCGCACATTTCTTCGCCGTCGATACGGACGGATCGACCGGCTGGCTGAAAAGTGGGCCGACCCCCCCGATCGTTTCGACCGGATTGTTCTTCCCGTTTCCGAGCTTCCGACCGGCATCGAGCTTCGGGACTGGATCGACTTCGTGGGCTTCGCCCTCCCGGTCCATCGTACGGCACACCGCTTTCGGGTGCTTGTGCCCGTCGAACCGGAGGAAAAGGTGTCTGTCCAGCAGGATCGATTGAACGTCGCACGGCGGATTGCCGAGCGGGAGAAGCCGGCCCACACCGACGTCGAGGTTCTGCCGTACTGGGCGGCCTTCCGCGTCGGGACCGGTCGAACCGGACTCGATACCATTTTGGGGGCCGGAAGCCGGTATTCGGACTTGCTCGTGGGGCGAGACGCACTCGGTGACCATACGCTCGGGCGGTCTCACCCGGAGGACGTGGCGGACCGCCGCATTGCCGGTCGAGATCGCCTCGATGCCCCGACGCCGCTGTAACTCTTTTGTCCACCCCGTTCATCATTTCCCTTCGTCCATGTCTACGTTCACGACCAAATTTCCGGAGTCGACGATTGACGATCCGTACAAGCGGGTTCGGTATACCACCGGTCTCGTGCTCGGCGTCGATGAGTTTGAACAGGAGCAGGCCTACTTTATCGAGCGGGATCGTCTCCTGACTCGAGCCCTCCACGGCTACGGGGTGGTTCGGGGGCTCCGTCTGTACGACGAGAAATCCTCCGAAGGGGTACTGGAGCTGCGGGTAGAGCCCGGTCTGGCGATCGATCCCTCCGGCCAACACATCTGTGTGGAGCGGGAGCAATGTGCAATTATCGACGACTGGCTGAAGCGAAAGGATGCCGCAGAGCTCATTGACGGAGCCTCCGGAACCGATGAGGTTTGTGTCTCCGTCGTGCTTCGATACGGGGCGTGCGCCACTGACTTTGTTCCCCTTCCGGGCGAGCCGTGCCGGTCGGAGGAGGAGACGCGCACCGCCTCGCGGCTGGCCGACGACTTCAGTTTGAGGTTTGAGTTCGAGGCGGATCGGCCCCTGCAGGTCGAAGAGCACGCGACTCGTCTCCTCGGTCGCCTGATGCGGGCACTGCAGGTGCGGCCAACGGAGCCGTACGTCTCAGAGGACGCACTTCGACGTCTTGTGAGGGCCCTGCCCTCGGTCCTGGTGTCGACCGACGACGCGGGGGAGGTATTCGTCGAGGACACCGTCTCCCTCGCCGACCTCGCCGAGGAAGCAGAAGTGGCGGAGGCGTCGGGCGTCCATCTTTCCGAGACGGACGACGATCCGCTTCTGCGCGTCGATCCGACTCGACAGGCCGAATTGCTTCGCGCCTTCGAGGCAGCCTGGGTGACGCATGCTCGCCAGGAAGTGGTGACCACCGGTCACGGAGACGACCCACTGGACGGGAAGGACAGTTGCCATCCGGTGCCGAGGGGAGAGGACGGGATTGTTCTCGGCTCGCTCTGCATTGACGTCCAATCGGATGGGAATGGCGGCGTCGAGCGCGTGCCCGATGGAGACGTCACCCTTTCCACAGAGCGCCGGCCGGTGCTACTGGCGACCCGGGTCCTGCAGGAAACCAGTCTCTTCGACCGAGTCCATCCGGGGGCGGGCGAGGGGAGCGAAGACGGGTTTGAGGGCGCCGCAGCCGACGGGGACCTCACTGGGACGTATCCGGATCCACAGGTGGTTGGGCTGGACAATAAACCCCTGTCGATGGACCCGAGCGGCGATCCCGATCTGGCAGCCGGGCAGGTGCTGACGTATGACGGGTCTACGTGGCGTCCCGAGCCGCTCCCGGAACGGGAGCCGCCGCCCGAACCGGAGCCGGTCCCAACGAATGCTGAGACCGGTTTGACGCGTATTGTGGCGACCAGCTGGGGGCATGAGGATGTCTACGCAGAGGTGACGGCCTTGGACCTTCACCTGGAAGAATACAACCGCGACCTTGCAATTGGCTTCGCTGTGGCCTTCGGGAAGGAGGAGCTTGCCCTTGAAGGAGAAGAACCGCTCACGGCTGAGGGGCCTGGAACTGTTCAAGCCCGAAGGCTCACCGAGGAGACGTTTCGCGTCTTTTTCGAGCGCAATATTCCCAACTATCCCCTGGCGGATCGCGAGCGTCTCATCCCCCGGGAGGTGCTGCCCCTCGCGGAAGTGCATCTTGCAGGACGTCACATTACCGGGGGGGTCGTGGGGAGTCCGAACGGGCAGGCCCGAGGGGCGGTGTTCTTGTTTCCCCCTCGAGAGACCCTTCTGCAAATTCTCGAGCGGGCTCAACCGACCGAGCGGTTTCGATTCGAGGTCGAGGTCCGGGGGAACTACATCCTCGATGAAGAAGGAAAGGCCATCGATGCGGAGTTCGTCCGGATGGAGCTCCCGACCGGCGATCGCGCCTCGGGAGGCGAGGCGGGGGTGCAGGGGGGGCGTTTCGAAAGCTGGGTCTACCTCGGGGAGACGTCGAGGGTCGACCTGAATGCCGAAGACCTCACGACCGAGAGGCTCATGGAGCTTCCCGGCGTGGGAGAGGCCTATGCCGCTCGCCTCCTGGAGTATCTCGATGAGCACCGGCCGATTGACGACCCCTTCGATCTGATTGAAGTGCCCGGAATCACAGACGAGATGATTCGGGATGAATGGACGGGCCGTGTCGACCCCCCAATTCGTTGAGCAACTCAATTCGCTGAACTCTGATCATTTAAGGAGGCTCTCATGTCGGACGATGCTACCACGGCCCTGAATGCGCCGGTCGTCGAGAATGGACTGGAGCGCATTCCGTTCTTCAACGGTCGCGTTCTCACCGCCGAGGACTTGAAGACGGAGCAGGAGGCCAATGCCACCGAACGTCACCGGTTGGGACGTGCACTGGGGAGCGGCGTGCTTGAGGGCTTGTTCGTTCGTCTGGGCGACACGCCCAACACCGTTACCGTCGAGGCGGGGCAGGCACTTGCTCCGAGTGGGCGGGTGCTCGAGCTTCCGAGGGAGGTGACCCTGTCTGTGGTCTCGGAACTTGACAGTAGCCTCTCGGCGGGGACGGAAGGGACGTTTGAAGCGTGTTCGACGCAGGACACCGTCGTGACGTCCGGCGCCGGGGTGTACCTGCTTGTCGCGGAGCCGGCCGCAGAGCCGCGCGGCCGCGTGCCGAGGACGGGCCTGCAGGGGGATGGGGCCGCCGGAGAGTGCGGGGCGAAATTTCGAAAGATGGGCGCTCGTCTCTGTCTCGTTCACGTCGACACCGAGGCCGGAGACCTGGTTCCTCGATCTCTCCGACAACCCATTCGAACCAAAAGAGGCACCATCGAAGGGACTCTAGTTGAGGGGGAGGAGCCGGATCCGGCGGACGTTTCGAAGCTGCGCAACCTGCTCGCGCATGTGTGCCTTGGGACCCCGGAGGCTCTCGCCGAGCCCGCATCGCTCTACGACACCCTTCGCGACGTCGCCCAGGGAAGAGATCCTGGATCGTCCGGGGCACTTGAGCGTCTGCGACGGAGCGACCACCTGTCCCACGACGCTGTGCCCCTCGGGCTTCTCTACTGGGCGGGGGAGCGAATCCGGTTTATCGATAATTGGTCGGTGCGCCGACGGGTGCACCGCATGGATTCCCAGCGCACCGTGCCGTTCACCCACTGGCACCGGGCGCGGGGAGAAGCCGCATTCTTCCAGTTTCAGGACCAGCTCGCCGGCCTGGTCGAACAGGAAGCCAGCGAGGGATTCGTCGACATTCGCATGACGGACTGCTTCCGCTTTTTGCCTTCCGTATGCATGATCCCGCGGGTGAACAGCAATGGAGTGCCCGGCATCGTGCCCGAGTTTTTTCTGGGGCAGTACCCGGCCCGAAATCACGTCGACGCGGAAGGCCGCCGCCTGCCCCAAGTGATGGAGCAGTCTCTCCTTACGCCCCCCGTCGATCTCGTCCAGCGGACAGCCCTTCGGACCTATCACATCCGAGAAAATGAGGCTCAGCGTGAAGTGCCGGATACGGTGAGGCCACCCGTGTCAGGGAGCCCAACTCCGTATCTCCTCCTCGTGGATGGGTCGCTTCCCTTCATCGGCGATTCCCGGTTCGATCTCGCACACTGGGGATATGCACAGTTTCCACAGCCTGCAGAGGGCTAGTCGCCTCCCACACGTCTCCTATTTCTCATTAATTCCATTTTGGCCCATGTCGGAGTCTCTCGAAAACGCATCCATCGACAAAATACTCGAACATGTGGGAGAGGGTAAGCTCATCCGCTCTGATGTCTTTAAATGGATGATTGAGCGGATTCGCGAGCTGGAGGGGCGAGTAGGCTCTGGAAATCGGGTTGACGTGCCGAACTTCATCGGGAGAACCCTCCGCGACGCACGTATCATTCTCGACGAGTCTTCTGTACAGCTTCGGCTCGGTCCGGTTCTGGACGTTGAGGGTCAAAGTGTAGATCCAGAGGAAGAGGCGGATGAAGGACGGATTGTTCTGATGCAGACGCCGGACCCGGGCGGACAGACGACGGCCAACCGGCTGATTCGTTTGCTTGTAGCAACAGCCGAAGACGAGCCGCTTCCCAATCCGGAAATAGAAGGGTTTGATCCAGAGCCGGTCCGCGTCCGAGAGGATGTGACTATTCACGGGGAGAATTTCTCTTCTCCTTGGGAGTCAGAGCGTGGGGATCGCGTCACCTTTGAAGGGGTCGAGGGGACGGTGAAAGTGGAGCAGAGCCACGAAGGAGCTCTCGTCGTGAGAGTCCCCGAGGACATTCCAGGCGTACCCGACAGAGGAGAGGAAGTAACGGAGATCAACGTCACGGTGACAGCGCGAGGGAACAGTGACAGCGACACCTTAGAGGTGCAGCCGCCTTCCGGTCAGGAAATTCCCCAGATTGACGACGTCGTCGCGGCAGACGAGGGAAATATTCGGGTGGGAGGCGCAATCGAGATCCGCGGATCGGGATTCGCGGAGGCCCCTTCCGACAACGCGGTGTTGTACGGAACGGTGGAGAGATCCGCGACCGACGTAACGAGCCAGGGCATTGTCGCTCCGGTTCCAGGCGCCTCGGAATTAGGACTAAGCGGCTCTCGCACGATCAACGTTAAAGTTAAGGTTGAGAATGTAGAGTCTGAGGCGGAGCCGGTCTTCATCTCCGTCCCGGACGATGAATGAATGGATGTCATCTCTATCGTACTAATTGCACATCATATTTACAGACAAGAGGTTTTAACATGTACAAGCATGTCGTTATGTCGATCATATCACTCTTTCTCTTCTTTCCGATCTCTGGGCAGGCGCAAGACTTTGCGGTAAACGTCGAGGGGCGAAATGGAACGTCCGACGAACTTCCAATCGCACGGATTAAAATTACGCTCGAGTTCGACAGTGCCGTTCCGAGCTCACTGGAGTTGAAGCGGACGGGGACTTCAGCCGCAACTGCTACTCTTCAAAATGCTCCACAGTCATTTGGAAATGGGGACCACGTGAGATTTCGAAATCCGGACCCAGATGTGGTGGAGATTGAACTACAACCGCGAAGCAACTTTGCTGACTGGGTTGGAAATAAGTGTGATCGCGCGATCGGAGGAACGGGAGAGTTTAACCTTCAGCTGGATGCCTCAACCGCAGTAGGAGACATTACGGGGTATCGTCTCACCAGCTATCGCGCACTGTCAAAACCATATGCATGTCAGGCCAATGAGGCGCAACGCCGGATCATCGACACTCCCGCAAACTGGCAATCCCAACCGCCGGGTGAAAACCTAGGACGTCACCCGATTGGAATCGTTATGATTCTGGACGAATCAGGGAGTATGGGGCGTTCTCTTTCCTCGGGCGAAAGTCGCATGGATCGCCTCCACACACTGGCCGGGGGCTTCGTAGATACATGGAAGGATGACGGGGCGGACGATGATCAGCTGGGCATCGTCTTTTTTACGACCGATACTGATCCGGTAACGACGGGGGGGCAGTTCCTGCATTCCCGGAGCGGGGGGGAGTGGGGATCACTTGCTTCAGACATTCGGAGCAGATCCCCACAAAACCAAACGGCAATGGGGGATGGAATCGACGAGGCCATCGAGCAGAGCGGGACCGGCGACGTGTCTTTCCTGCTCTTCACGGATGGAATTGAAAATACGGGGGACTATAGAACTCGCTCCTGCTCCGAACTGACGTCGTCGGCCTCACCGTGTCCGGCGAACCGAGAAGGAGAGCACATGAACCTGTACAATGACGGAACTGGGGATCGCACGTCCCTTCCGATTCAGGGTGCCAAGATGATTCAGACCATTGGCATTGGTGCCCCCGGATCGGTACAGTCCCAGGTTCTCGATGCCATGTCACAACAGACGGGAGGGAAGAGCGACACGGATCTCCCGGATCAGGCAATGAATCTCGATACATTTCTGGACAAGCTCCTGGATATCCTCGATGCGGGTACCTTGCAAAAGGTTTATAGCGTCTCCTCGACGCTGATCAGAGGAGATCAATCGGGGGCGTCGCGGTCCGTGCACGTGAACCGATCGGCTTCTCGACTGGTGACGACAGCTGCTTGGTACGGGGTTGACAATTCTGAGGCCCTGGATATTCAGTTCGTGGATCCAAGCGGGCAGACGCGTGAGCCGGACCGATTGACCCGGAGAGAAGACTACCTCGTGGCGGGCATCGACCTCCCGGGGAAGGCGGACACCGGGGAATGGACAATATCAGTAACTCGTGGAGATCACCGAGGGGAGATCGAGTACGAAGTGGTCACAATGCTGGATGAAGAGGTCTTTCGATACCAGACAAATTGGCATCGACATCAGTATTTTACGGGAGATCCGATGTATCTGGTGCTTACCCTCACTGAAAATGGGCAACCCACCCAAGAGCTCGATCCAGGTGACATAACGGTTGACTTTCGTCAATCGGGACAGGCCCTCGGCAATGTGCTCTTTGAGACAGAGGTCCCTGATGAGGATCTGGAAGAAGGGGAGATGGATTCTCCAGGCACTCCGTACGGACGGAAGCTGCAATCTCTCCTCGATAGGGAGGAGTTGCGGGAGCGCGTCCAACTCAGATCTACGGAGGAGGCGGTGGAGATCCATACAGATTCGGTTCAGTTGTCTGACGGAAGCACGATTGGGGGGAGCGGGCAGTACGTTCTGACCATCCCGAGTACCACGACCCCAGGTACGTATCAACTGCGGCTCAACATAGACGGAGAGCTTGAACAGAGTGGGAGGATTCAACGCACCGAAGAAGTTCAAACTCAAGTCCAACTACGACCGAATCTCGCCAACAGCCGGGTTGAGGCCAAGGCTGCGGATCGTGCACTGGATGTGCAGTTTGTCCCGCGAGATCTATCGGGAAAATATCTAGGGCCGGGATACTCCTCCCTGCTCGATGTAACCTCGCCTGATCGAGAAGAGCCATATGCGGTGCAGGTCTCGGATGAGGAGACTCGAGGAATCTATCAGATGGCGATAAAGGATGTCCCGGTCGATGAGAATCCGACGCTCGTTTTCAGGGTCCGGGGGCGTCCCTACCACGCGGTGACCGTTGATCAACTCGTCAGTGGCGAGATTCCGGAGGATCCAAATCTGCCCGCTGAGGACGTTGACAGAGGGGGGCAACTGCAGCCTTGTGGTAGCAACGAAAATTCGTCGACGACTGGTCTCCTCTTGTTTGCCGGGCTGATGGTCGTCGGCTTCGTTGCCTATCGCCGTCGACGGCGCACGTAAGTCCCTCTCTTCGTTGGATTCATCACCGGTACGTCTTCTATGACAGGCTTACCTGCAGGCTTTATGGCAGCCCTCTGGGCTCCGTCCACGGTGTGGACGGTTGCAGTCCTCGTGGTTCTTGTTTTCGCCGTCCGGCGGGCCGAGGAGGCAGACCTGGATCCCCTGCTTATGTTTGGAGCGGGCATAGCCGGTCTTGCCGGAGCATGGGTCGGAGGAGACTGGTACGCACTGGCGGGGACGCCGCATCAGGTGCTCAGTAGCCCGTGGCGACTGGTACAGGTCGCAAGTGGGCCGAAGGCCTTGTTCGGAGCGCTGCTTGGAGCCGGACTGGGTGGAGGCAGCCTCTTGTGGCTTCGGAAAGTCTCTGTGTCCGCGTATGCCGATGCCGCTGCGCCGGCCGTCGCTCTCGGCTATGCGGTCTACCGCATTGGATGTGTGTGGAACGGCTGCGAGCTCGGCACAGCCACCGATCTGCCCTGGGCCGTCACCGGGTCGGACGGCACGGCGACCCATCCAGTGGCGGCGTACCACGCCCTTGTTGGCCTTGGGCTCTACCTATCCTTGCGCCCCATGCGGGTTGGAACCGGACGGGTCGCCCTGCTCGCGCTGGGCGGATATGGGCTTCTCCGGTTCGGGCTAGAGTTCGTCCGGGTCGAGCCCGTGATGTGGCTGGGATTGAATCCGGGGCACTGGTGGAGCCTTTTGGCCATCGTTGTAGCCGGTGGCGCATGGGTGTTTGGGCATCACCTCTCGTCGTCCGCGCCTGCTCGATCTTCCCTCTTAGAAACGGTGGATGCATGACCGACTCGGCCACCCACATTAACACCTTGCACGTTCAGGCCCCGGCCGAGGGAGAAGCCCCGGTTCAGCTCCGGCTGAGTGCCCAGCTATCGGGGGCAGACGTGCGGCCGCCGGGACTGGCCCCCGCGGAGGTGCTCCTGGTGAAGCACCTGCCCGATCCGGCGCCGGGCCACGTCAACCTCGGCACCCCCGAACCGATGGTCGACCGGTCGTGGGAGCGGGCCGTCCGCAATGCGCTGGCCGACTGTCTCCACCGTGCAGTGCAACCGGTCCACGGACGCATTCCCTCTGGGGCAGAGGCGGTTCTCTTTCGAGATGTGGCTGAGGCCTGGGCGTGTTGGAGCCTGGAGCGAGCCGCTCGAAAAGCTACGTTCTCTGCCCCGTGGTGGGTTCAAAGCCTCGAGACGTCATTGAATGTATCGTCGCCCACAACGGGCGGTTCACCCAGCGTGGCTTCTGTGTGGCGGGCTCGGCCGCGGGTCGTGCCGGCGATGG
The DNA here is from genome assembly GCA_964462965.1 of uncultured Salinivenus sp. Lineage (GTDB taxonomy): Bacteria > Bacteroidota > Rhodothermia > Rhodothermales > Salinibacteraceae > Salinibacter. The sequence continues at coordinate 9,036 of CAYXAD010000004.1, read as the reverse complement.
CTGCACATCTGGCCGCGTGGGAGGTCCCCGCGCAGACGCTACAATCGATGTTCGGAGCGGACGCCGAGGAGGTGCTTCGGTCCGTCTCTTCTGAATATGGGGTTTTCGTTCCTTCCGCGGGAGAGGCTCCCGCAATTCCCGAGGCCATACCTCATGCCGATGCGCCATCTTCTCCCTCGGGGGCAGGCAAACCAGATCGGTCGAGCGAGGGGAAGGCCGAGCCGACCTCCATCGGTCAGACAGGTCGCCGTCGGGTTCCCCCGTGGGCGGAGGTGATTGAGAAGAGATGCAGCCCCTCTTTTCGTCGGGTCGTTTCCTCCGTGCCCTTGGCCATTCGAGAGCTAATGGGGATAGCCCTCGCCCTACAGGAGCGCCCCGTCGTCGTTCGTTCAGGGTCGTTCCGCGAAGAATGGCAAGGATGGCGTCACCGCATTGGGAGGGCGGCACACGAGGAACATTCTCCGGAAAAAAGGCCGGATCGAAGGCGACCTCGCTCGGGAGAGTACGCCTCCTCTGAACGTCTCGAGAAGGCGGCCTCCCCTGGAGGGGAGGGCAGGATCCTCGATGAAGGCACGTCCTCGAGGGGTGCTTTCGAGAAGGACACTCTTTCTACGGCCGACCGCTTGAAAATGGAAGCTCGCCGGGAGGGACTCACTCTTGAGGGTGATTCTGGACGGAAGGAGAGGGCAGATCGACGGTCAGAGTCGTATGCAGCAACTGATCTCGGCGGGGTGCTATATCTCGTCAACGTTCTCACCGCTCTCGATTTGCCCGACGTGGCGACCACACCGCCGGTGGGGGAGCATGTGGGTGCGTGGGCCATCCTGGAGGCCCTTGCGCGTGCTCTTCTCGGTCCGGAAGGCGAGGTTCTGCGTCCGAGCGATCCTGTCTGGCGCGTTCTTGCCGCCCTCGACGGTCGCGATTCCGGGAGGCCGGCGGGAGCAGCTCTCGACGAGGGGGAGGACTCGCCCCGGACATTTCGTGTGCCGGAAGGATGGATGAACGATCTTCCTCTCGCCTCCTCCCTGGAGGGACGTTGGGCAGTGGTGGGGTCCCGTCTTCGGGTCTGGACTGCCCTCGGGTGCGTGGTCGATGTCGAAAAGGGAGAGCATCCGGCTCGGCAGGCCGAGACAACATGGACCTCGCTTCCCAATACGGGACGCCTACAGCACGCCGCGCTCCCCGACGACATGCCGCTCGCCTACGCCCCAGAGGCATGTGCTCCATCCCTTGCGTGGTGGGCAGCCCGGGTGGGCCCGTACCTCCGCTACCGCCTCGCTAATGCCCTCGATGTAGGTCCTCGAGACCCGGGGTGGCTCGCGTCACTACTCACTCTTTCGGGTAGTCTCTACACTACCGACACACACGTCGACCTTCTCCTTCCACTTGAGGCTGCACGAATCGATGTACGGGCGGCGGGGCTAGACCGGAGTCCGGGCTGGTGGCCCCCCGGGGGGCGAGTCGTTCAGTTTCACTTTCAGGATTCTGGGGCATGACGGAGCGGAGGAGGCGTACGAGAGCACAGTTCCTGATTTTGATGGATCTGTGGGGAAATGAACAAGAAGCTTCTTATTAATCGAATTGGTCCTTTATTCCCGTGCCTAAGTCTCTGGACTCTTCCAAAGAAGTGAGAGCGGACGCCGCCGCCTCGGCCTTCGACCAGATGGCGGTGACCTCCTCAAATCACTTCGCGCTTCACTTCCACGCGACAGTGTACGCCGTTCTCTCCTTTGCACGGACCCTTTACGGCCACGAAGGGGCAGAGCGAGAGGAGGTGCTCGAGGACTATCCATTTCTTGGTCGGTACTTGGCGGAGGACCTTCGCTTCATGCCCGACGGACTCACGTGGGGAGAGGCAGAATCGTGGTGGTGGGGGCAGATCCAGAAATGGGAGGAGCAGGCGGACGAACATCTACCCCTTCGATCCTTATCGACGGACCTGGGTCTGTCGACGACGCAGCGATTGGTGTTCGTACTGGTGGGATTGTTGGAGGAGGACTCCCGTTTCGGAACGCTCTTCGCCGATTTGCAGGCCCCCGTCTCGAGTCGTCGTCCGACCGTCGAGCTGCTCGGACGCATCGTCCAATCCGTGGAGGCTGGGGCCCACGGGTGGTCAGTGTGCCGCCCCCTTCTCGAGTATGGCCTCGTCGAAGTTGCAGATCGGACCCGCCCGCGGTCCGAGTGGGCACTGCAGGTCCCCCATGTGCTGTGGGAGGCGGCGCGTGGGGTCGTTCCGGAGGCTCTCGATGGGGCCTCCCAGGTGGCCGCCGTCCGTTCCCGCGACCGGGCACTGCAATTTGACGACTTGATTTTGCCCGCAGAGTCGTATGATCAAGTACAGGAGGTGCCCAGGCTGGTGGCGGCCGGAGACGCGAGCACCATTGTGGTCCGAGGAACCGTCGGAAGCGACCGACTTGCGGCTCTCGGATCGATCGCTCGTGATTTGGGGAAGGGGGTCGTGCAGGTGAAACAGGGAGGAACCGAGGGGGCCGGATCCTCCGCCCTGTCCCTGCCGGACTGCCTCGGCCCGTTTTGCGTGCTCGCACAGATGATGCCCGTGTTCGTTCTCGATCTAGCGCCCGGCGAGTCGCGGGCACTTCCATCCATTTCCGGATATGACGGACCGGTCGGCGTTGCGTTGAGCCCCACCGGAGGCCTCACGGGAGATGCTCTCGATACCGCCGTCACCATTTCGATCGGCTCTCTTTCTGCCGACGAGCGCCGGCGGCACTGGAAGAAGGCCTTCGGCGATGCCGACGTGGAGGATTTGAATGCTATCGTGGAGGGGTTTCAGTTGCCGGGCCGCTACCTCCGCCGGGCCGGGGCCGCGGCGGTACGCCGCGCCGCCCTCGACGGCCGGAATGCGGTTACTGTGGACGACGTGCGTCGGGCCACTCGATCCCTCGGTCGGCAGGTGCTGGACACACTGGCCGATCGCCTGGAGGGAAGTGGATCCTGGGACCATCTCGTCGTGGATCCGAGGGCCGAACACAAGTTGCACGACCTCGAACGCCGCTGTCACCACCGAGAGCGACTGCTCGATCATCTCGGGCCTGCCTTCGGGACGCACACGACGAAAGGCGTGCGAGCACTTTTCGCCGGGCCGAGTGGAACGGGCAAAACCCTGGCGGCACGCATTCTTGCGGCCGAACTCGGCATGGACCTTTATCGGGTCGACCTTGCCGCAATTATCGACAAGTACGTCGGGGAAACCGAAAAGAACCTCCATCGCGTGCTGAGCACCGCCGAGGAGTTGGACGTGATCCTGTTGCTCGACGAAGGGGATGCGCTGCTGGGACGCCGAACTCAGGTGTCGTCGGCAAACGACCGCTATGCAAACGTCGAGACGAACTATCTGCTTCAGCGGCTGGAGCAATATTCCGGAATCGTCCTCGTCACCTCCAATCTCGCCGAAACCATCGATCCTGCGTTTCAGCGCCGGATGGACCTGGTGGTCGACTTTTCGCCCCCGTCTGCGAATGAGCGGCTGGCCATCTGGTCGATCCACCTGCCTGCAAACCACGCGGTCAGTGAATCGCTGCTCCGGCAGGTGGCGAGTCAGTGTGCACTCAATGGAGGCGAGATTCGAAACGCGGCCTTAAAGGCAACCCTTTTGGCCCTCGATCAGGCGAGCGAGGAGGGCTCTCCGGTCGAGTCCGTCGATCTGGACGAATTCCTTCCTCCTTCTGAACCGATTGAGGTGCGGGACGAGCATCTTCTTTCCGCCGTTCGCGACGAGTACAGAAAGGTCGGGTCGGTCTGTCCCCTTTCGATCGAGGAGTCTCCGGCGTCGCGCCCGGGAGCACAGCAGTTTGTTGAGACCATCACGTCCTGAAGCTTTCGGCTTTGGGGGCCCCTTTCACGTGTCCTTCTTTGACCTCTACAGATCGAGATGGCTCATGCTCGGGTAGCGTCTAAAGAATCGAGTGCTCCGGAGTCGGGGAAGGACACTGCGGAGGATGCGGTCCAGTCGAGCTCGTCCTCTCCTGCGCGGACGCAGGGCCTCCTGCAGGCTGCGGGGCCGATGGTCGGCTTCAGCGGGATTCAGGCAAAACCCGTGATCGGATCGTCCGGCGATCGATACGAGCAGGAAGCCGACGCCGTGGCGCGCCAGGTGTCGTCGGGAGAAACCACTCGTTCCATCTCCCGCCTTCAGCCCGGAGCCCTTGGCCCCCAGCGGCAGGAAGAGGACGAGGAGGAGTCGGTCCAAAAGCAATCCCTCGAGGAAGAAGAGGAGGAGGCCGTTCAACAGAAGGCCGCAGAGGAGGACGAAGAGGCGGACGTTCAGGCAAAAAAGGCACCGACCCGGTCGGGCACGTCGGACGCCAGAGCAGAGGCCCACCGTTCAGTGGCTGCGCAAGCCGTTCGATCGAAAGGTCCGGGACGGCCTATGCACGAGGCCACGCGTCGCACGCTCGAACGTCGAATGGGAGCCGACTTCTCCCACGTTCGGGTCCACGATGGACCCGGAGCCCGCTCCTCGGCTCGAAAGCTTAATGCCAGAGCTTTCACCCATGGTCCGGACGTGTGGCTGGGCCCCGGCGCCTCGGATCGGGACCTCTCTTTGATGGCGCATGAAGCCACGCACGTCCTTCAACAGGGGGCGGCCGAACGGTCGGGACGGATGGGGACCTCGGGGACGGTTCGACGACGAGAGCGTGAGGAAGAAGGGTCTTCAGGAACGACGGGCGTCGTCCAAGGCTCCTGGCTGAGCGCGGGCTGGGGGGCCGTGAAGTCCGGCGTGGAAGCCATAACGGCGACTGCGAGCGAAATTGCAGGCTGGGCCGCGGATAAGGTTCTATCCGTCCTCGGCGACTACCTTCCGGACGTCGCCATGGAGTTTATCCACGAGGTACGCGAGAAAGGGATCGTCGGCGCGCTCTACGCTCAGATCAAGGACGTCGTCGCCACTGTCTTTGACGTCCTCGACGCTGACGAATCCACCCTCGAGGAGCTCGAAGCCACCTTTTTAGAGCTTCGGTCTCGTGCCGAGCGTGTGGTAACTGCCTTGGCAGAGGGAGAGTGCGAGCCCCTCTTTGCCGCCGTCTCTGACCTGAAGGTGCTTCTGTCTGATGTGGCCGGACGGGCCTGGGAGAAGATCACCGAATTTCTGGAGCCCGTAGCGGACTTTCTCGCGGACGTGTGGGACAAGCTGGGGGCGCCGATCGTCGAGTGGATTGAAGAGGCGGCGGGCGAGACGTGGGGTGTTCTCAAGGAGCTGTGGTCGGACATTAAGGGGCTCGGAGAGAAAATTGGGAGTGTCGCCAGCGAGCTGGGATCGGCCCTCTGGGGACGAGTGAAAGATCTTCTCGGCTTTGACGGGGGAGAGTCCGATGGGGAAGAGGGCGGGGGGAGTGGCATCGGGGCGTGGATTAAGGATCAGGCGAGCGCGGCCTGGGATAAAGTCACGGAGGAGCTTCAGCCGATCCTCGATCCGATCGATGAGGTGGTGTCCCAAGCGACGGATCTCCTGCCGCTCGATGCGATCGCGGACATGCAGGAGAGGGTGGAGGCTTTTCAGGAACAGGTCGGCCAGATGGATGAGGCCGCTGCGACGCCGGACGACGTTGCGGGCAATCAGGCGCGGCTCCGCGAGGCAATTCTTCCTGCCATCCTGAACGGCATCGACACCGTCCGTAGCTTCGTCGGATTGGCGAAGTCGTGGCTCACCTCCACGATCAGCGGGTTGACGGAGCCCGTCACGTCCTTCTTTTCGGAAATGCGGAGCATCAGCCTTCTCAGCGGCGTTGCCGGTGCCCTCGAATGGGTGGAATCCGGGGTGCAGACGCTCGTGGATTGGGCGACCGGCACAGCCGGGCAGCTTTTTGACGTTGTCGACGATGCGCTGCAGGGCCTGAAAGGCTTCGTACGACCGGTTTATCGGACCCTGATGAAGATCGTCGACGTGCTGGGGGACTTCGCCGGCTCGATCAAGGATCTCATTGCCGGTTCCTTCTGGGGGCAGATTCCCGCCTGCATTCGTGAGAAGATTGAGGAGTTTTTGGTGCATCAGATCCTCGCCAACGTCCCCTTCTTCAACAAACTTACCGCGGTCAAGGACATATGGGACCAAATTATCAACACCGCCTATACGGCCCTCTATCAGGTGTTTGTAGATGGGGACCTGCTCGGGGCGGCCTGGACCGTGTTTCGGGCTCTTCTTCGTGCGCTCGACATTCCGGAGGAGTTGGTTCTGTCTCTCGTGAACAACGCCTTGAAGGCCTTCAACAACATCTTTGGAGACCCAATAGGGTTTTTGATTAACGTCGCCAAATCCGTACAACTCGGGTTTCAAACCTTTATCGACAACTTCGGGAGTCACGTCCTCGGCGGGCTTCAGGACTGGGTGTTCGGGGCGCTTCGCGAGAATGGAATCGAACCGCCCACCGAGTTCTCCTTCCAGGAAGTCTTTCGCTTCCTCGTGGAGCTGTTTGACGTGACGCTCGACTCGATCTTCGACAAGGTCGCGAATCACCTCGGCGTCGATCGATCCGTCGTCGATCGGATGTTCAACCGCATCCAACGAGTGATTGAGGTCGTCGGGGAGGGGCTCGAGTGGGTCCGAACGCTGACGAGGGAGGGCCCGAGTGCTCTTTGGAACTGGCTTCAGGACAAGATTACGGGCCTGTGGGCGTCGGCCCGAGACCAACTCGTTCAGTACATCACGATTGAGGTGGTCCAGAAAGCGGTCGAGAAGCTCGCTCTTGCTCTCACGCCGACGGGGGTGTCTCAGGTCGTGGCGGTGCTCGAGAGCATTTGGAGTGCGATTCAGGCCGCGGCCGAATATGTGACTCAAATGATCGAGGTCGTCAACTCCGCCCTCGAGAGCGTCAACACCATCGCGGAAGGAACGCTCGAACCGGCAGCGGCCCGCATCGAAAATACGCTCAGCCGGAGTATCCCCGTCGCGATTGGGTTTCTTTCGCATCAAGTTGGCCTCGGCGACCTGCCGCGGCGATTCGGGTCGATTATCGAAAGCGTCCGTGACGTCGTGGACGAAGGCCTCGACACCCTGATTGGAGGGGCCATCGACTTGCTGCGGTCGGCCGTCGAAACGGTTCGGGGAGGAATGACGGCCGCGAAGGAGCGGCTGGTGCAGTGGTGGAGGCAGAGCGTCAGCTTCACCCGCAATGGAGACTCCCATTCAGTGGGCTTTGAGGGCGAAGAAGACAATGCAAGACTCGTGGTTGCCAGCACGCCGACTCCCGTTCAAGCCTTCCTTTCGGACGAGCGGGAGCGAATAGAAGCGTTGAATGACGAGGAGAAGAAAGCGGACCAGAGGGAGACACTCGGGAAGATTGAAGAGGAAGTGGCGAATATCCAGGACGTCAAGTCGGAAAGTGGGTATTCCAGGGAAGACGGAAAAGACATCCAGGAGAGTCTGAACGAAATCGCCCGCTTGATAAGCGAGCTCGGTGACGAGAGAGAGCTGCCTCCCTCCCAGATTGAATTCACCACCACGGACCGGGACATTCCCATCGCCAATACCGATCGAGAGGGAAGCTCCGAGGATGCCAAGCTCGTGGAGGCAAAAGTCCTGAGTCTCAAGTCGAACAAACACAGTGGAAGCCAGCCGACCCAGCGATCTGCGCTGTGGAACGAGGTCAATCAGCGGTCGGGCGAGTACGTTCGCGGGCATTTATTGAACCACCACGTGCATGGACCGGGCATCAAGAAGAACCTCACCCCGATTACACGCTCCCTGAACAGCTCGATGGAGTCGGAGGTGGAGAGTGAGGTGAAAGAGCGAGTGCTCGACCAGAACAAAGTCGTCAGCTATACGGTCGAGGCCGTATATGCAGATCGAAGTCCCCAGCGCACCTGGCTTCCCGCCGAAAATTACATGCCCACCCATCTCGTTTTCGATCTGAAGGAATTGTCCCGGGAGGAGGGAGCGGATGGATCCGATCCGGGAGACTGGGGAGCCCCCAAGAACACAATCTTCGAGGACAAGGAGATGACAAATGAGCTTCCTCCGGACACCAATCCGTTTGCAGAAAGCGTTCTCAAGAAGGTCAATCTGAAGGCGTGGGACATTACCAATAAGGCGGGAGAGCCGCTGGGCAACTCGCGATCCATCGTCGAGAGAAGACTCAGGGAGCTTCCCGGCATTGGGGAGAAGAAGGTCGAGGTGCTCCTGCAGAAAGATAGGTGGTCGACCTGGGACGATCTAAGATCGATTAAGGACGAAGGGGGAGGGCGATTGTTCTCCGAAGAAGACATCACGCAAATTCGAGAAGAGAAATCGCCGGGCGAGGGGGCGCCAGACGACCTCCTCTTTACTCTTGATGACGACGCCGAGACCCTCTACGAGCCTCTCCGGGAGGGGACGTAGCCTCAAAGTCATTTGCGGAAGGTCGCCTTATTGCCCATCTATTTCCTTCGGATTTTCTAAGCTTTCTGAATCGGTGTTATGAACAGTCTTAAGACAGTATTGGCCACTCTTTTTGTCCTCGGGACCCTCGCCCTGCTCGGGTGGGGCGCGATGGTGGGGGTCGGGTACTTGCAGGAACTTCTTGCCCCCATTGACACCACGACCATGGCGCTGGTGGTGGCCGGGTGGATCGGTCTGTGGGGGACGGCTCTCATCGGAATTGTTGGAGTCCGCTTCGTCTACGGTCGGGCCGCGCGGAAGAAGCGCCGCGAGCGTCGAGCCGACATTTATGCCTATCTGCTCGACACCTGGGCCAGTACAGGTATTCTCGGAGACCTGCCCGCCGATGCTTCTGAATCAACACGTGAGAACTACGCCAACGTGCACACCCAGCACCGCGAGGCCGAGCGCAGGCTTGCTCTGTATGGGAGCCCCTCGGTCATTGAGGCCTACACCGACGCCACAGCGAAGACAGGAGACATCGACGAGCCGTTCGGCGAAGTGCTCGTACAAATGCGTCGGGATCTTGGCTATTCAACCTTCAGCGTCGACAAAGAACTCCTCCTCGATCTCCTCGGGACCGATCTACGCTCAAATAATCAAGTGGAAAACCGAACCCCTCCGGTCAGGCCGGTTCGCACCGGAAGCGGGGTGGGCTCCTA
>CAYXAD010000003.1:0-49298 GCA_964462965.1 uncultured Salinivenus sp. | reverse complement strand
CACCAAACAGGTTCTGAGAGTAGAAGAAACGAGAAGGGCATCAGAACATTTCGTGCAGACGTTCCTTAAGCAGTGTTACTACAATCCGTTTGTGCACTGGCATGATAGAGCGTGAAGTTACAGTTCGAAACCGAGCCGGGCTTCATACTCGACCGGCATCTATGCTTGTTCGAACTGCCTCTCAGTTCGACTCTGAGATCTATCTTCAGCGGGACAACTACGAAATCAATGGGAAGAGCGTTATTGGGGTCATGACGTTGGCCGCAGAACAGGGGGCAACCTTGACGCTCATCGTAAACGGGGAGGACGAGGACGATGCCGCTGAAGCGATCGCTGAGTTGTTCGAAGACGGATTCGGAGAAGAGCTCTAATGTGCTGCCGGGAGCAGAGCCTAGGCTGGACCGCCGTTGCCCATGAATGATCACTCGTCGAATGCAGATCCCCCCGTAGAGGCGTCGCCCTCCGGGGAGCAGGTCATTGAGGGCGTTGGTGTGGCGCCCGGCATCGCAATTGGTCGGGTTTATCGCTACGATCCTGCTCCGCCCGAGGTGCAACGGCGGACGATTGCTCCCGAGGAGGTAGAGGAAGAGCTGGAATTGTTCGGCGATGCTGTGGATCGGGCGGAGCGCGAGCTGGAGACGGTTCAGGGAGTGGCCCACGAAGCGCTTGGGGCCGACGGCCAGGCCATCTTTGAAGCCCAGGCCATGATGCTTCGGGATGAGGAGGTGCTTCGAGCGGTCCGGGACCGGATCCGAAACGAGCATCAGTCGGCCGGGGCGGCCGTACAGTCCGTCTTGCGAGATCACAGACGGCGTCTCGAGTCCAGCGACGACGACTACCTTCGGGAGCGCGTCGAGGAACTGGAAGAGTTGGAAACCCGACTTCTACAGGGCCTGCAACGGGGAAAGGTCATGGCGACCATCAAACCCGGCTCGATCATCGTGGCCGAAGCGCTCACGGCCGCTGACGTCATTCGCTTCAATCGACATGGCATGCTCGGGTGTATAACGACGCGAGGGGGAGCAACGTCTCACGTGTCCATTATCGCACGGGCGCTGGGGGTGCCTGCCATCGTGGGAGCGGAAGGAGCCATGGAGCAAGTGGCCGATCACGATCCCGTCGTTCTCGATAGTCTTCGCGGGCATCTCATCGTTCACCCGTCTGCGGACACGCTGGAGCACTATCGGCAGCGTCGGGCCCGTCATCAGACCCTGGTGAAGGAGCAAGCCCAGACAGCGTCTCTTCCGGGGCAAACGACCGATGGCTGGGCGGTCACCCTGCGTGCAAATGTCGAGTTCGAGGAGGAGTTCGGGGTTCTCGAGCAATATGGGGCCGACGGGATTGGGCTCCTGCGTACGGAGGTCATGTTTTTGGCCGGGCCCGATGGCTCTCTGTCAGAAGAGCTGCAGGCACACACGTATCGCAAGGCCGCGAGGGCAGCCGGAGAAGAAGGGGCGACCATTCGCCTTCTCGATCTCGGAGGGGACAAGTTGCTTCCTTTCGCTCCGCGGGAGGACAATCCATTTCTCGGGTGGCGAGGACTTCGCGTGTTGCTCGATCGTCCCGACGAGCTTCTCCGGCCTCAATTGCGAGCCCTCCTGCGGGCCAATGCACACGGCTCCCTTCGGGCCCTGCTCCCAATGGTCACTCATTTGGATGAAGTTCGGCGAGTGCGGGCCGTGTTGGAAGAGGAAGCCAGCCGCCTGGCAGACGAGGACGTAGAACACGATCCGGAGCTGCCCCTCGGGGTCATGGTCGAAGTCCCGGCCGTGGCCATACAGGCAGAGGCGTTTGCGAACGTCGCGGATTTTCTATCTATCGGCACGAACGACCTGACTCAGTACGTTCTGGCCATTGATCGTGGCAACGATCGGGTGGCCGCCCACTACGATGCGTTGCATCCCGCGGTCCTTCGACTCATCCGGCGGACGGCGAATGTAGGCCGTCAGGCGGACCTTCCGGTTGCCGTATGTGGGGAGATCGCCAGCGACATACAGGCGTTGCCCATTCTGTTGGGGCTCGGCATCGACACCTTGAGTGCGTCGCCCACCTTTCTCCCGGCGGTGAAGCGCGTCCTCCGTCAAGTGTCACGGGCGGAAGCGCGATCCCTCGCGGATGAGGCCCTTCAGGCCCCGGATATCGAGACGGTCCGCTGTCGAGCCCGGGAGTGGATTGATGCACACGTCGATGTCGATTTTTTGCCCGACAGTTCGTCGCCTGCGGAGCAGGTGCCTCCGATGGAACATTGAAACGTGTCAGGGACAGTCGGACACGTGCAGACGGGCCTCTATTGTATTTTTCGGGACGGCTTGATTTTTCGGATCAGGGTCCAAGGTCTTGATTCCATCTCACTGATTTAGCTCTCCGTTTCAGCGTTCCTTTTCCACGAGCGTCGCCACGATGGAGAGGTCGGAGAAACAGGATCACCCGTTCACGTCATTCCGCTTAGGACGCGGCAATATCTCTTCGAAAAACTCCCACCGGGGACGCGGAGTAAACAAGTGTCCTCCCAGACCTTCATAGAAGACGGAACTTCGCATTCACAAAATCTCTCCTTCAAAAGCACAGACGGCTATGTCCGAAGACACGTCTATTCTCGATCGGGTGAACGAGGACTTAAAGCAGGCCATGAAGGCAAAAGACAAGGTCCGCCTTCGGGCGCTTCGTTCTCTTCGTTCGGCCCTCACCAACAAAGAGATTGAACAGCGAGAAGAAGGAGCCGAGACGGTGTTAAGTGAGCAGGACGAGTTGGCGGTCGTTCGGAAGCAGGTCAATCAACGGAAGGATTCCGTCGAACAATACCAGGACGCCGGACGGGAGGATCTCGTGCAAAAGGAAGAGGAAGAAATTGAGGTCCTCAGTGAGTATCTGCCCTCCCAACTGAGTGATGAAGAGTTGGCCGACCGACTCGACGAGATCATCGAGGAGGTTGGAGCGTCCTCCATGCAGGACATGGGTGCGGTGATGGGCCGGGCCATGGGAGAGCTCCGCGGTCGTGTAGATGGCAACCGGGTCCGACAGATGGTTCAAGAGCGTCTTTCCGAATAGCAGTGCGGCCCCCTGACGTTCAGGAATCACTGGAAACTGTGGAATTCATCGGCGAAGTCCGCTGCCCTTCACGTGTCCTCCGTTCTCGAATGCCATAGTCATTTTGTTGGGGACCCTCGACAGTTATGCCACTCTCCGTTCTTGATGGATTTATTCTCATCGTCCTGGCCGGTGGGCTCTTGCGCGGAGTGATGGTGGGGGCGGTTCGTCAGGTCACCAGTCTGGTGGGGCTCCTGGTTGCGTTTCTGTTTGCCCTTCAGTTCATGCGACCGATCGGAGAGCTCATCGCTGTGGCGTTCAATCTCGGCGACACAGTTGGCCTCATTGCCGGCTTTGTCGTGGTGTTCGTGGGCGTGCAACTGATCTTCGTCCTCCTCGCTCGCTTGATTGAGCAGGTGATGGAGACGCTTTCCCTGACGCTTGTCAATCGGGCGGCGGGAGGAGCGGTCGGGGGCTTTAAAGCCGTCCTGCTACTGAGCTTACTGTTTCTCGTCCTCGCCACCATGAATGTCCCGAGTGAAAAGACCCGTGAGCGATCGCGACTCTACGAGCCCGTTGCACAAGCTCTTCCCCAAACGGTGGAAGTCACGGCGGGATGGTTGCCTGCCGCTAAGCGGATGTCTGATGAATGGGGCGAACGACTTCGTCCCCAGCTAGAACTTCCGAGGGACCGCTCTGCGGAGCCTGAACAGGGGGCCGAGTCGACGTTCGTTGCTCCGGGGAGGGAGCACACGTCCATAAAAGCCCGTAATAGTCAAAATTTTATTAATTTCAAGAAATTATAAAGAAGATAATTCCCATCAGTCATTAAGTTTGAAATCCACAGTCCACTTATGGGTCAAACAAAGGACTTATGGCTGTTGTCGGAAGCAACATTACAGTAGATTTGCACATCACTGGAGAAGTGGAACTCGATGCCATCCGGGGGGCGGTGCGGAGTGACAGCCGTCTTCATCCCAAGCTCGCCGAAGACATTCGACGTGCCATCGAACGGCAGGTGACGCTGGCTCTACAGGAACGCGACATTACAGACTACGATCTCTCGCTAAACTTTGAACTAGCAAAAGGGCGGGTCCCCGGTGCCACTCAGGAACGAATTCAGGCCTTTCTCGATGCTGAGGGTGATAATTCGGTCATCTCTTCTGTCGATGAAGCGGTGGGAACGCCGGAGCGGGCTCGCGTGGCGAGTGCCGTCGAAGAGGTCGTCGATGAATATCTCGACCAACATGGATTGAGTGGGGAGATTCGTGTTACTGTTAGTGTAACCCCGATCGAGTTTCGATAAGCCCTCGAACGTCCGGCTTTTGATTGGACGGTAGATCCATTCCTCGGACGGGTGTTCGCTGCTGAGATTGTTGTTCAGTACGACGTAGGTTCGTTCCCCGCATGGTTCCAGTACGCCTCGAACTGCAGAATTTCTTGAGTTACGGCACGGAAGCTCCCCCCCTCGACTTCGAAGGGTTCGAGGTGGCGTGTTTGTCTGGGGGCAATGGGGAAGGAAAGTCTGCCCTTCTGGACGCGATGACCTGGGCCGTGTGGGGCGAAGCCCGCAAGTCGAGCGGCAAGCGCAAGCCCGACGATGAGCTGATTCGGATTGGGACGCGCCACATGGAGGTGGCATTTACTTTCGACCTGGAGGCCACTCGCTACCGCGTCACTCGTTCTTTTTCCCGTTCCGCGACCGGCAAGACGACCACCTCCGATCTCGAATTTCAGCTCCATGATCCGGAGGGAGACGGCTATCGGCCCTTAACGGGGGCCACGCAGCGCGAGACCCAGGCCCGCATTGAAGACACGATTGGTCTGGACTACGACACCTTCATCAATTCCGCCTTCTTGCTTCAGGGACGCTCGGACGAGTTCACGAAGAAGAGCCCGAGTCAGCGGAAGCAAATTCTCGTCAGCATCCTGAACCTGAGCCGCTACGAAGCACTCGAAGCAAAAGCCCGCGATCGGTGGCGAGAAGAAAAGCAGCGGCAGCAGCGAATCGAGGCAGAAGTGGAGCGTCTTCAGGAAGCCCTCTCAGAGGTGTCCGAGTGGGAGGAAGAACGAGCGGAGGTGCGGGACCAGATCTCAGAACAGCAGGAGCACCTCGAAGCGCTTCGGTCGGAACAACAGGCACTCACCGAGCAACGTGCCGACCTCGACGCCAAGGAGCGAGAAGCGACCTCTATTCAAGAATCCCTTGAGGCCCTCAACGAGCGCCGGGAGGAGCACCAGGAAGAAATCGACACGCTGAACGAGCGAATTGCAGAAGCGGACGAACTTCTCGAGCAGCAGGAGGAGATCGAGGCGGCCTACGAGCAGTACGAAGACCTCAAGGAGGAGCGCGATGCGCTCGATGAAAAACGCGATCTGCACCGAGGGCTCGAAAAGCAAATCGAGCGGAAGGAGGCGGACCTCCGCGAGCGCCGCAATGAGTTGGAACGCCGTCTCGACCGGCTGAAGATGGAGCGGAAGGGGCTCGAAGAGTCCCTGAATGAATGCAAGCGCACGCTCGCCCGACGGCCGGACGTCAAGCGGGCGCTCCGCGACGCACAGGCCGCCCGTCAGCACCTCCAGGAATATGTGCGCCTGCGACGCCGGCGAGAGCACCTGGAGTCTCGGCGGACGGAGGCAAAAGAGGCAATTGTCGGGGCCCGTGAACAACTTCGAGGAGAACTCGAACCCCTTCGAGAGCAAATCAAGAAAGAGCAGGAGGTGGTTGAGACCCGAGCCGAGCTGACGCAGCGGCTCGAGGACCTGGAGGCCAAGAAGGCGCGTCGAGAGACGCTACGAAATCGACTCGAGAAGGTGGAGGCTCAGGGCAAAAAGATTTCTGAGGCCGTTCAAGAGCAGGCCGGACAGCTAGAGCTCCGGAAGGAAGAGCGAGAGCAAGAGCTCGACGAGTTGCAACGGTTTCGGCAGGCGGATGGCGAAGCGTGCCCAACCTGCGGGACGGAGCTTACCGACTCCCATCGACAGGAGGTGATCACCTCTTTTGAGACGACCATTCAAGAGCTGGAGGGGGCCATTGGAGAACGAGAGCAGCAGTTACAGGAGAAGGTAGAGCGGCGAAAAGAGCTCAGAGAGAGGTACGCGGACCTTCAGGAGGAGCTCGACGCCCTCGAGGGGGTCGGAGAGGCGCTCGCCACGGTTCGAGAACAGCTCCGCACAGTGGAAGAGACTGCAGAGGCCTTGGAAAAGCACAAGGCACAGGCCACGGAGCTCCAGCGTCGCCTGCAGGCTGGGGACTTTGGGCACCAGGCCCGACGTGAGTGGCAGTACTGCCAACAACGACTCGCAGCCCTCACCTACGATTCTGAGGGGGTACAGGACCTGCAGAATCGGGCGGCGCAGGTTGACCGGTACGTTGAACGATGGCAGGAGCTGGAGGAGGCCGATGCGCGCCGGGAGCGCCTCGAGCAAAAAATCGATCAGCAGGACGAGGAGATTCAGTCCGTTCGGGAGCAGCTCGACGAGGGAACGCCGTTTGAGGACCTTCAGGAAGACCTCGACGAACTTCGGGAGCAGCTTGAGACCCTCGATTTTGATCCCGAACGCTTCCAGGACGTCAGAAAACAAATGCGGGAACTCAGCGATGCCAGCAGTCGAATGGGGGAGCTAAAAAATGCCCGGCAGAATCGGGCCGACTGGGTGGAGCAGCGCGAACGGCTCCACCAGCGAATTGAAGAGACGAAAGAAGAACAAACGGACTACGAAGAGCAGCTTTCGGCGCTCCGGGAGGCCCTCGAAGAAAAGCAGGTCCTCGAGGAGAAGCAAGAGAAACTATCCTCTGAGATTCAGGACGTCGAGGAGACGGTAAGTACGCTTCAGCAGCGTTTGGGAAATCTCGAGGCGAGGCTCGAACAGGCGGAAAGGGATCGGACGTCCCTGGAGCAGGCGAAGGAAGAGCGAGAGGAGGCCGAGCGGCAGCGGGGTCTGTATAAACACCTCCGGACCGCGTTTGGAAAGCACGGGATTCCCTCTCTCATCATTGAAGAGACGCTTCCCGAGATCGAAGAACGAGCAAATCAGATCCTCGAGCAGCTCACAGACGGACGCATGCACGTTCGTTTAGAGACGCTTCGGGAGAAGAAGAGTGGAGGCACCAAGGAAACCCTCGAAATTATCATTTCTGACGAGCAAGGCGTCCCTCGGCCGTATGAAACCTTTTCTGGGGGGGAGAGCTTCCGCGTGAACTTTGCTTTGCGGGTGGCACTTGCACAGCTCCTCGCGGAACGAAGTGGCGTTCGCGTTCGCACGCTCGTCATCGATGAAGGATTCGGGACCCAGGACGAGGAAGGCATCGAGCGGCTGGTCGATGCCATTCAGACCATCCGGGGAGACTTTGCCAAGATTCTCGTGATTACCCATCTTGAACGTCTCAAGCAGGCATTTCCCGTCCGAATCGAGGTCGAGAAAGATCCGGCAATCGGTTCCACGTTTGAACTGGTCGGGGTGTAGTTTGCCCCCCGCTCCCGTTCCGAGGGGACGGGCTTCTTGAAACCCGGCGAGCAGTCAACGACATTGGTCCCGGACCGAAGAACGTATTGAGCCCACTGCAAGACCCACGATTTCAAATTTTTCCTGATAACTCTGGAGGCAGCCATGTCCGACGAAGAAGTGCAGTCGCTCTACTATTCGATTGGAGAAGTGAGCGACAGGATCGGCTACGAGCCTCACGTCCTTCGCTATTGGGAGAAAGAGTTTGAGGTCCTGAGCCCCAATAAGGATCGGGCTGGGCGTCGCCGATACACAGAAGAGGATGTGGCGATGATTGAACGGATTCGCTACCTGCTAAAGGACGAGAAATACACCATTGCGGGAGCGCGCCAAGCCATTGAACGGTCCGAGAGGAAGGAGAAGAAACGGGCACAGATTTCTAGCCAACTCAAGCGGCTGCGAACCTTTTTGGAAGAGCTGCGAGAGGATCTGTGAGGGCATGATCCACGATACGTACCGCATGGGGAATTCTAGGTAACGTGGTGTGCCGGATTTGGGGAGCTGTTGGAATCCGCAGGTATCGTCCTTCTATCGGGGGGCGATCTCTACCTTTTCCATCTCGGAGTCTCTGTTCATCCATAGGGACCGACCGCCGGTCGGCCCTGTGTCGTGGGTGAATAGCTCACGGTTGAAGCAGGCATTGTCCAGATCCTTCTCCTTCTGAGGCTTTCAGCGTATTCTTCAGAAGAAGAAAACATGTCTGTAGAGAGAAAACCTGTACACGCCGTTCCACAATCATGTTTATCCAGTCTTTGGATCGTGTAGAGGATTTACTTGAACTCTACTCTTCTGATTTCTACCCTACCCTTCCATAGCAAGAAAAGATCTATTTCAGGAATCAGTAACATTTCAGAGCGTCAAAGGCTTTTTCGACTCTTCTTTTCGCTCACGACAGCGTTTCTTTTCACATAGGACTTCAACCGTCATGATTCAAGATCAATTCAGGGGGCTTCGAACCATCTCTCATCGTTTTCTTCCTTTCGTTGTCCTCACCTTTGTCGTATTTGGAATCGTGGCTTGTGGAGGCTCGGACGAGGCTGCTACTGACGACGCCATCGAGGAGATGCCTGAGTGGATGGCAAATCCTCCGGAGGAGTCCAACTATCTTTTTGGAACGGCCTCCGCGACGTCCCGCAACATGCAGACCGCCATTGACAAAGCCGAGACGCAGGCACGTGGCAACATTGCTTCCCAAGTGGAGACCAAATTCCAGAGCTTGACCAAGCAGTTCCAGGAAGAGGTCGGAACGGGAGGAGACTCAGAATACCTCGAACAGTTCACGCAGGCCCAGAAGGAGGTCGTGAATCAGGTTCTCAATGGCACGACCAGCCGGGACCGGAAGGTCGTGACCGAAGAAGGGGTCTACCGGGCCTACATCCTCATGGAAATGCCGATCGGGAAGGCCAGCCAGGAGCTTCTTTCCAAGCTCCAGCAGAATGAAGAAATGTACACGCGCTTCCGTCAGTCACAGGCCTTTGAGGAGCTCGAGGAAGAGGTGGAGCAGTACGAGGAGAGCCAGCAGCAGAGCCGCTCTGCTCAGGACAATCCGTAACTCTGCACGTCTTTGCAGTTGATGTGCGGCTTGGGCTCGACCTGGCGCTGACTGGCACGTCGTTGGGCAGTGTTGAGCGTTCCCTTCCTGCACGAGAGGCCGATCCGCCTGTTCAAACCACACATCTTCCGAGCACGCATTCTGGGCGGGGGATCTGCTCGGGGTCCCCAGATTCGGAGGCGGGGACTGAAGACGCTTGGGGGGACGCCTACGAGCACCTCCGGCTTGCTCGGCAGGTGGCCCTCGAAGGAGAAAAGCACTTCGAAGCGGTGCCCGGTCGTTGTAGGGGCTTTCGAGGAGAGACGTTTAGGGAGACGGGACGGCCCGGCATCGCGTCCAGGGTATTCGGGCGGGAGTTCGTCTCTGAGAAGGTCAGGCTCGTGATCACTGGGTTGAGGATGAGGCATTCTTTCGTCTTCGAAGTCGTCGATCCACTCGTCATCCGATAGCCCTACACGATGGTTTTCGATTCTATGCGCTGGTCTCATTTTTTCCGTGTCGTTGTGTTTGTCGGGGGGATTGGTCTCTTTGTGGTTCCTCCAGCGGTTTTGGCCCAGGAGGAGGGGTATGAAGAATGGCTTCAACAGCAACGAGAGGAATATGAGGCGTACCTGAGCGAACAGGACAAGGCGTTTTTGGAATTTCTCGACCGGGAGTGGAAGGAGGCCAAAGTAGGGCCGAGTGCAACGAGTCCCCTTGACGACAAGCCTGCGGACATCCCTCGGGTCGAGACTCCGAGCCCCTCGGATCGCCCAGAGCAGCAGCGTCAGCCCTCCGCAGACCCTCCGCCGCCTCAAAATTCTGATGCCCCCGACGAGGCGGCTTCTTCGACTGATGACCCCTCGACGCCTGAGGGAGAGGAGTTTTTCGAGGAGGGGGGCGACACGTTTGAACAGAATGAGGAGGCAGCCTCGACTCGAGACCAAGAATCTTTCGCCGACGAGGAACTGACGGGGGCTCCGTCCGATCCTTCTTCGGGGGACCAGCCGTCGGATGCACCGTCCTCGGAGACAGCTCAGCTCGACCAGGAGGTGGAGGTCTCATTCTATGGGGAGACGACGACCATTCCGTATGGAGAGGCCCTGATTGCTACGCTTCAAGGGACCCCAGATCAGACATCGATTCAGAGCTTCTGGAAAACATTGGCCGAAGCTCACTACCGACCGACGCTGGAGGTTCTGCAGAAGCAAAAGCGTGAACGGGCCCTCGGGGACTGGGGGTATTATCTCTATCTCCGAGAGTTTGGAGCACAGTTGTACGGGGAGGCGGAGCGAGCGGGCGCTTCAAGTGACGCCACGTTGTGGACCTGGTTCATGCTCATGAAATCGGGATACGACGCCCGTGTGGGCTTCCAGGGAGGGGACGTGTTTCTAATGTTGCCGGTCGAGGAGCAGATCTTCGATCGGCCTCAGCTGCACTTTGAAGGACAGCGGTACTATTTGATGGGGGGTGAAATCGGTGGGGAATCCCTCCGTACTTACGAAGGAACGCATCCTGAGGCGAAACGGGTGCTTCGCCTACAGACCGGCATGGTGCCCAGCGTCTCGGAGGCCCGGAAGACGCGTTCAGTGGCATTTTCCTTTCAGGGAGAGCGTCTGGAAATGGACGTTGCTTACAATCCGGTTCTCACCGACTATTTGGATGCGTATCCGAACGTAGAGTTAGACGTCCTTTTCCACGCTGGGGTCTCCTCGGTGGCTCGGGAGTCCCTCGGTGAGACATTGGGGCCGCTCGTAGAGGAGTTGTCTCCTCGCGAATCCGTCAATCTCCTCCTGAAGTTTGCTCAGTTTTCCACCCAGTACAAGCGGGATCAAGATCACTTCGGCGAGGAACGGTTTCTGTTTCCCGAAGAAACGCTCGCCTTTGAGTACTCGGACTGTGAGGATCGGGCAGTGTTACTGGGCTATCTGATTCGAACGCTTTTAGATCGTGACGTGGTGGGACTCGAGTGGTCTCGACACGTGGCTCTTGCAGTTCGAGGAGGCGAAGGACTCGACGTCGAAGAGTCCGATCGGGTTGTCACTGTGAATGGGACGCCGTACGTCTTTGCGGATCCCACATACATTGGTAGCACACTGGGAATGGAGATGCCCTTCGTTGAAGGCACAGAGCCCGAGATTATTGACCTCTGAGGGGGATTCTTGTCGTTCTAACGCATCAGTGTCTGCTGGCTTATGGGGGCTTTTCTTTCCAAGATGCGGACCTGGGGAGACGATCGATTCGGGAGAACCGTCGTCTGCACGTTCGCGGCGGCCGGGTTCATGCTGCTGTTGCATGCTTCCGGTGGCTTAGACGACCTCGAGCATTCGACGCTTGACGCTCGTTTTCAACATGCGAATCGTCCCGGAAGCGTCGATACGTCGATCGTTTTGGCTTCGATCGACGACGGGAGCATTGCCTTTTTCCGTCGCAACATGCGGGTGGGATGGCCGTGGCCCCGTGAGTACTACGCCATGCTCCTCAATTATCTGCGGAAAGGGGGAGCGCGAGCAGTCGTGTTCGATATCCTGTTCACGGAGGAGGATTTCGATCGCGGCCACGTGGATGCAGCGACGTCCGATGAACGCTTTGCCGAGGCGATCGGACAGGCTGGAAATGTTACGCTGGCCGCTCAGTTCACGGATGCGGACACGAGCCTCGACGTGGGACAACCTCTGGCCTCTCGCCATTCTCTTCAGGAGGCGGTGCCAGAAGAGGACCGGCGCTCGTCCTATCGGCAGGTGCTCGCTCCCATTCCGCTGTTTCAAGAGGAGGCAGCGGCGATCGGAGCGGTCAATGTGAATGCCGATCCGGATGGCGTCGTCCGGCGTCTTCCATTGGTACTCCGTGGGCCGGATGGACTTCAGGTGCCCAATCTCGGGCTGGCGTCGTATCTCGCCACGCAGGGGGCTTCTCGTCCCTCCGATGTGCGAGAGGTTCTTAGCGGAGTGCCCACCGATCAGAACGGATCGTTCCTCCTCTATTGGTATGGCGCCGGAGGGCCCGATGGGGCGTTCTCCGATCAGTACGTGTCCATTCGATCTCTGATTGTCTCGGCGGCCCGGATGCAGCTGGGAAACGAGCCCATCGTGCCCCCGGAGCGCTTTAAAGGCAAGACGGTCATCGTGGGGGGATCTGCGGCCGGTCTCCATGATTTTCACGCAACGCCCGTCACCGGCCGGGGCTCGTATCCGGGAATGGAACTCTTTGCCACCTTTCTCAGCAATCTATACCAGGGGCACTTTCTTCAGGAAACGCCCCCGGGGGTGACTGCTCTTCTCATCGTTCTCTTGGCGGCCCTAGGGGCCGGGCTCGTTCTCTATTCATCCAATCGAATCGGGGGGGCGGCAATAGGGGGCGTCGGACTCGGAATCGTGTATGTCGGAGCTGCAGTCCTGGTGTTTTATGCCTTCCGGTGGTGGATCCCCATCGTGGCTCCGCTGGGGGCTCTTGCCCTCTCATTTACGGTGACGTCTGCCGTAAGCTACGCTGTGGAGGGCCGGAAGCGTCGTCAATTGCGACAGGTCTTCCAGCGGTATTTGAGCCCGCAGGTCGTCGAGGAAGTGGTTCAGGACCCAGACGATCTGGAACTCGGGGGCAAGGAAGTCGTCGGGACCGTCTTTTTCTCCGACATCGAAGGGTTTACCACCATGGCAGAAGGGATGACGCCGCGGGAGGTCGTTCGTCGGCTCAACGAGTATTTTGGGGTGACGACCGAGGTGGTTCTCGATCACCAGGCGATGGTGGATAAATTTATTGGCGACGCGATCATGGCCGTCTTTGGAGCGCCCATGTCTCAGCCCGATCATGCTCGGGCGGCTTCTTTCGCGGCGTTGGAGATGCAGCAGGCGTTGTCGAATCACTACGGGGGTTCCGTGAATGGGGACTGTCTTCTAGCCGCCACGCGCATTGGCATCCACACCGGACCGCTCGTCGTCGGCAACATCGGCATGCCCGAACGGGTCGACTATACAGCCATCGGCGACACAGTGAATGTAGCGGCTCGCCTCGAGCAGGCAAACAAGCAGTACGGGACTCGAATTCTCTTGAGCGAGGACGCCTACGAGGAGGCTCGGGGGGCAATTGTTGGGAGGGAGGTCGATCTGCTCAGGGTCACGGGCAAGGAGCAGCCCATTCGCGTTTTTGAGCTCCTCGGTCGGAAGGGACAGCTCTCCGATCGGCAGGAGGAGAAGCGGCGCATCTTCGAGCAGGGATTATCCGCATATCGACGCCAACACTGGAACGAGGCCCGGGACGCATTCATGGCTGTGCTCCGGATTGCCCCGAACGATGGTCCTGCGACTGTGTACCTCCGACGAATCGATCAGCGGGCGGGCGCGACACTGCCGGCGGACTGGCAGGCCGTACACGACATGAATCTTCACGAGTGACCTTTTCCTCCTCCCTGTATTCCACAGCGGAATCTCCCATCTCCTCGTCGTCCCGAATTTTTGGCTGAGTCGATGCAGAACGGATTGCTCCTGCCCCCTTCTTCTCGCATTTCAGGAGCTTCTGTCGGGGGTTGGTAGAGCCCCTCACAATTTAACTCACAGATCTTCGATTGACATGACCCGTGTGGCGCTTTGGACTCTCGGCCTTCTCGTTGTCGGTTGGTGTGTGGGGAGCACAAAGGTGATGGCCCAAGTCAACCCGTCCGCCGATACAGAGCAGGCCCAGATTGGTCCGAACGAGAGTACTGTCGTGACGGCCCGTCGCAACAACTACGTACGAGAAGGCCCGGGTTCTTTTCACAAACTGGTTGTGGTGGTCAAGAAAGATGTCCCCTTGCAGGTTCTGGGGGAGAAGAATGGCTGGCTCCGGGTCCAGCTTCCGGACGAGCGCACCGGTTGGATGTCTCGCACGAGCATCTACCAGGGGGATGCAGTGCCAGATGTCTCCACTCAGGAGTTGGGAGAGCAGTGGACCACCCCTGAAGCGACGGATACGGAAGTTGCGGCCGCGGTTCGCGGCTTTCAGATGCGGGCGGAAGGGCTCAGCGACGGGTCTGTGGAGGCGCTGACCGCATATTTGCAGGAACGTCCTGTGTACGGAGAGAATGAAGTAGAACAGTTTCAGCGTCCTGTGGAAGCGTCTCAGCGCGGTTCGTCCTCCTTGGACCTAGGAGACCTCGATGTGGAGTTGGCCCCTTACGATCCGAGCATTGACGAGCAGAAGGTGGGTCTCGCGGTGGGCGCTCGGCTGGCAAGCAGGGGGCTCGTCGACGCCCCGAAGGTTCGTCGGTATCTTTCCCTGATGGCCGTTCACCTGACGGAAGACACCCCGTTTTACGACTGGAATTTTGACGTAGTGATTGTAGAAGGAGAGGGACCGGATGCCTTTGCATGTCCAGGGGGCGTTATCGTCCTCACGCGGGGGGTCTTTGCACATTTTCGGGATGAAGCCGAGCTCGCTGGGCTGTTGGCCCACGAGATCGCCCACGTGGTTCGACATCACGGTCGAAAAGAACTGGGGGAGCGGGAGGTGAAGCGGAAGGCGGAGGACGCCTTTGCGGAGCTCGATCAGATGACAGACGACGAGAGGGAGGACGACCCCTATGCGCAGGCCGAGGAGGATCTCGATCGAATCATGCGGGAGAGCTACGAGCGGATCGTGAATGACCGGTTGCTCGAATACGAAAAGGAAGCGGACCGCATTGCCGCTGCAATGTTGGGGGAGGCGGGATACGATCCGAGAGGCCTTCTCGATGGCGTGGGGCACATTGCAGCACTTCGGTCCAGCAACCCCGATCTCTTTGATAGTGACTACCTACAGGTGCAAAACATTCGGGACCGCCAGGAGCACATTCGCACTTTCCTCGAACGAGAAGGGGCTGGGAAGGGGGCGCGCCTCCCGAGTCGGTTTTCAGCCTACGCGAAGGACGTGCGCTAGGGCTCGTGCGGGACGATGCGTCCTCGGACCCATACGGGCCGCAGTTACACAGAGACATAGGTCCCGCTGTCCGCCAACCAAAGCCCTTTGTGCTGGATGGCGGTTTCGGTGGCGGCCGTCCACATCCGGGCGTAGCTCTCGAGCTGAGGGCGATAGTGCGCCACGAGGGCGTGGGGCTCCTCGGAGACGCGATCGCTCTTGTAGTCTATCAGGTGCCAGTTCCCATCGAGGCGATAGAGGAGATCGATCGTTCCATCTCGCAGTTCGGGAATTTCCTGTTCTTCGGTATGCAGTTCTGCAACGGGAAGCTCAGCGTGGACGATCTCTGCCGAAATGACGTCGTCCCAGACAGGGCCTTCGAAGAAGCGATTCAGCATACGCTGAGCGACGGATCGAAGTGAAGAGACCCCATGGGTGTCCAGTAGTGTGTCCACGACGCGGTCGGAGAGTCCCCCCTGTTGAATCGAATCGTGGCGGCGGACTGCGAACGCAAAGAGTTTGTGGAGGGCGATTCCGAAGTCTTTGCCGTAGCCTCCTTGTCTCGTGGGGAGCTCCGTGTCGTCGGCTTCACCCGTTACTGTGGCCGATGAGTACGTCGGGGCGGCCACCCGTTCACGTCGTCCCGGTGCGAGGGGTTCAGGGGCCGTATCCTCTGGAGAAGAAAGAAAGGTCTGTGCATCGGCCGGGACTTCGATTTTGGGACAGTCCTCCAGGTGTGGCATGAGCGGGGCCCAGTAGCCCTTTTCTTCGTTCCACCTGTCGCGTCGATAACAGCAGACGACCAATAGACTTTCTGCTCGCGTCGCCGCCACGTAGAGGAGGCGGTGCTCTTCGGCTTTCTGGTATTTGGCTTCGATCTCTTTGAATTCCGTTTCCCAGCGTTCGGGGGCATATCGGAGGGTCCGACCAAATCGGTGGTTCTTGTAGACCGGCAGCACCACTTCTCCGGCCTCTCGTCGAACGTGCTCGTCGGGGTCCCGGGGATGTCTCCCTCCGTCATAGGGATCAGCGAGGAGGACGACGGGCGCTTCTAAGCCTTTTGCTTTGTGCACGTTGAGGAGGCGCACCGCATCCCCCGTTCCCGTCTCCAGCGTCATGCCGTCGAGGTCGCGGTCGCCGTCTAAAACCAGTTGCAGTTCCTTCCGAATGCCCGTCCAGGAATGGCCCTTGGCATCGAGGCGTTGGACCTCGGTGAGGACTCTCAGAAGTCGACCGGCATGCAGGGAGCCAACTCCGGGGGTACGGCGCGTGCGGGGCATGAGCCCGAGCATATCGACCAGTCGCTCGATGGCGGCAGTCGGCCGGAGCCGATTCAGCCAGGAGCGGGCTTGGCGAAGGTGAGAATGGGCGGTCACGAGTTGCTCGGCGAGCTCGTCGTCCAATGCTTGAACCACCGGACTGGAAACTGTAAATGCACCGTCGAAGGTGCCGCCGGCGGTGCGATACCGATAGAGGGCATCGTCGCTGAGACCGACGAGAGGCCCCCGCAGATAGGCGACCCGAGCCACCGGATCGTGGGGACGCTCGACACTGGTGAGGAGCGTGAGAAGGGCGTACAGCTCCGTGGAGGCCTTTACGTCGTCGCCGCCCGTGAGGGTATACGGAATTCCTCGGTCGGCGAGGGCCTCAGCGTACTCATCGAGCCGCGCGGTGGTACGGGTGAGGAGCATAAAGTCTCCCGGCTCGCCCTGCACGACCGGGGTTCCATCCCGGTCTTTCAGGAGCGGTTCGTCTTGGCTACAGGCGGCCGCGATGTAGGCAGCAATCTGCTCGGCATTTCGCTGAGCGACGTCACGAGTGGAGGAGGCGCCCTTTACGTACGGCACGTGGAGCTGCCGGACCGCCGTCTCCTCGAGCGTTTCAGGGCGAGCGGGATCGAACGCCTCATACGGCGCCTGATACGAATCGTCGACCGTTTCGAAGAGCGCACTGAACGTGTCGTTGCACCAGTCCAGTACCGGTGCGACCGAGCGAAAATTGCTCTTCAGTGTGAGGTCCTCGCCGTTCGGTGCCTCTTCGATCGCTTCACGGACCGTTCGGTACACGTCTAAATCGGCTCGACGGAAGCGATAAATCGATTGCTTGCCGTCGCCGACAATGAACAGGCTGCCATCTCGAGGGGTGCACTGATGCCAGTCGCGCTCGGTTGGATCGTCGCTGGCCAAATAAAAGAGAATTTCTGCCTGGATGGGATCGGTGTCCTGAAACTCGTCAACCAGCAACCGAGGATAGCGGTGCTGAAGGGCCCGTCGGGCCTCGGGATCGTCCCGGAGCAGGTCCCGCGTGGCGACGAGCAAATCCTGAAAGGTGAGCTGACCCGTATCGCGGCGCCGGTTCTCGTATCGCTCCACGGCCGGAGCGACAAACTCGACGAGTTGTCGGTGCACGTAGGCCTTCCACGAGCGGAGAGCCGGTTCCACGACCTCTTCGTGCAGGGA
The DNA here is from genome assembly GCA_964462965.1 of uncultured Salinivenus sp. Classification (GTDB taxonomy): domain Bacteria; phylum Bacteroidota; class Rhodothermia; order Rhodothermales; family Salinibacteraceae; genus Salinibacter. The sequence continues at coordinate 31,907 of CAYXAD010000003.1, read as the reverse complement.
AGGAAGGAGCTCATTGTCGAGCCGGTTGGCGACGTCGGCATCCAGCCAATGGCTCTTCGTAAGGTCGCCCCGAATGTCTGTGTCGGTACTCTTGCGGGAGTCCGTCTGGGTGACGTCCTCGAACAGGCCCACGAATTCGGCATTCGTGGCCGGGTCCGTCAGCGACCGATACTTCAGGAATCGCTGAGCGTCACGGAAGGCGTCGGCCGTCGTGCCGGGCTTGGCGTCTCCGTCCGCCGGGTCGTCGGGCAGGTACGGGCCCCATTTCCCGACGAACTCGCGAAGCGCGTCCACGGCTGCATCGAGGTCGGGCGGGGAAGGGGGGCCATCGACGTACGGGGTCAGATCGGGATAATTGCACAGGCGGCCGAAGAACTGATCGAGTTCGCTCGGTTCAATACCGAGGGAGGCCACGTGCTCTACCCGGTCGGGCTCCTCGTTCCAGACCTCTGACAGGTAGGAGTGCCAGACCCGTTGGCGCAGGTCCTGACGGTCCCGGTCATCGAGGCCGGCACTGAAGTTGGGCGGGAGGCCGGCGGCCAGGGGACGCTCGCGGAGGAGTCGAGCACAGAAGGAGTGGATCGTGCCGGTAAAGCATCGCGAGAGGTTGTTTAGGGCCTGCTGCACCCGCTGCCGTTCCTCCGGGGCCTTGCGCGGGGGCTGCCGCAGACGCTGTTCGGTCGCGCGTAACTCCTGGTACAGACGCGCTTTCATCTCGCTGGCCGCTTTTCGGGTAAACGTAATGGCGGTGCAGTGATGAACCGGAATGCCTGTGCGGACGAGCGCAACCATCCGGGCGACGAGGGCCGTGGTCTTCCCGGAGCCTGCCGCGGCGCGGACGAGAAAGTTGGTGTCCGGCTCGAAATCGTCGAGCGACGGGAGGGTGTCCGGGGCCCAGGGACCGATGCGACGGCGGACGCCTGCGTCGGAAAGGGTCAACGAATTAGACATGGAAGGACGAGACGATGAGACAAAAGGAGGACGGGCAGGCTCAGTCTTGGACGAGCGGAGGAGGGGCGGGGCGATCTGTTTCCCAGTCTTTGGCCTTGAGCTCAGAAACTCGCGACCTGAAGTCGTGGAAGAGGGAGTTAAAGGAATACTTGAGGGGGTTCGCATCAGTCAGGGGAAACGCCCCGGCAGTGATTCCGTCGGCAATGTGCTGGAGAACGCGATCCACCTGCTCGCGGTGATGGGATGGGTTGGCAGCCATTCGCTTTCCCATTTCATCGATGCTGGTGAAGAAGTAGCCGGCGCTCTGTACAGGCACGTCGTGGAGTGCTTCGTAGGCGTAGGCGTATAGCGCCCACTGAAGAAACTGCCCCCCATTGAGCAGATCATCGTCTTCGAAGGTACTGGAGGAGCCGGTCTTGTAATCCCAAAGACTTACGGTATCGTCGGGGTGGCGGTCGACCCGGTCAATACGACCCCGGAGCGAAAACGAAGACACACCGATCTGGAGGGTGGGAGCGTCTGCATGGTCTCCGTCTTGCCGGCGGTGAGGAGGATAGCCGAAGCCGAGCTCAAATTGGTGAGGATGATGCGGATCGGTTCGGTGGGCCTCGGCGTGGAGGAAGAGATCCGCGTCCCGCCAGAGTTGCCGCTTGGTGGATGCATAGATCACCTCGCTGGGAGGAGGAAGGTCGTCTCGTTTCTCTTCCAACGTAGAGGTAAAGGTGTCCTCAAGCTTCGATTTGTCATCGAGAGTAGGCTGTCGTTCCAGCTCGGACATGAAAGTCTTGAAGGTGTCGTGGAGCACGGCGCCTCGCTGGAGGGCGTCGAGCCAGGCCTGGTCATCCAGGGCCGGTTCATCGAGAGGTTCTACGTCGAGGACGTGTCGAAGAAAGTAGGCAAAGGGGGCCTGGGCGTACGTTTCGAGCTGTCCCGCAGAAACAGGGTGGGGTTGATCGAGGGGGTTCAGGTCGTGGTACGAGCCGGAGGCAAGAAGACCATCGTAGACGGTGTACTCCGACGAGGCTCGGGCCTCGGCCGCCTCCAGGCCGTCTTGAATCCACGAGTAGGTGGACGACAGAACCTCGGACACCACTGAGGGCTTCGGTTGGATGTGGCTCGTCCAACAGTCGAGAGGCGCGAGGGCCCTTGTCGCATCGGTGGCCAGCGAATGATGCGTTCGTTGAACGTCCGATTCAGGCGCTTCTTTCTCTCCTCGAGCAGCTTCCTGCAGGCGAAGATAGAGGGGCGCCTCAAACAGGTCCTCGTTTTCCAAGAGATCGTGTGTGCTGGCACATAGGGTCACCGACCCCTCGTGTCGCCCCAACGCACGAGCGGCCAGCCAGGCGTCGGTATCGGCCTGGGCCTCTCGAAGAGGGAGGTGGGGAGCGACGTCTGCTAGGTCCTGTCGTTCGTCATCCGTCAGAAGCGGATCGTCCGTGAGTACGCTGCTGGTCGAGGCTGCATCGAGACCAATAACGTAGAGATGATCGCGGTTCGCGTACCCGGCACTTTCGAGCAGGACCACGTGGGCGCGGCCCGGGAGGGGGCGACGGGCCCGCACGTTGGGCCGCAGGTCCAACCAGGAGGTCATTTGGCGGGCCACTCGGCGAAGGGGTTGGGCAGGAAGGTCATCCGTCTGCGAAATGTGTTGCAGGCGATCGAGGAGCTGATTGCGGGCCACCTCGTCGTGGGTTCGCTCTTCCTCCGGCGCCGTGGGTTTTGGGGTCGGGCCGAACGATTGGAGAAACTCGATCGCCCCGTCGGCAAAGCTGCTGGGGTCCAGAGCACGCCGATCTTCTACTCGAGCTGCTTGAAGGAGTGCTCGAACAGAGGAGAGCGCCGCCTCTACAGTCGCCTTCTTTTCCTGCAGGTCCTGTCGCGTTTCGTCCACCCACGATTCGGCCGACTCGACTGCAGTTAGCTCGTCAATTTCGTCGTCGAGGTCGTCCTGCCACTTTTCTAAAACGGAAACGTACCCGTCGGGGCCTCGGGGATATCGCTTCTGGGCGAGGACCCGTGCGGCCGTACTGCTGGAGAGAGGGCCCCATTCCCCCTCGTCGCCGATTGGAGTGTCAAACTGAACGAGGCCGCTGCGGAGCAGGTGAATGAGCTCCTCGACAGGGAAGCCGTCGGCAATCCACTCAAAAAAGCCCCGAAGCGCCTGGCCGGGACGCGTCGCTTCAATCTCTCGTCCCGTGCTGAGGGAGAGAGGAATCTCGTACCGCTCCGCCATTCCGTCGAGGAGCGAGAGGTACGGTTCCTGGGTCGTAAAAGCGATTTCCACGGTGTCTAGCGCCCGATCCTGCGCCACAATGTCTTCGAGGACGGCCTGCACTTCGCGTCGGGCTCCTGTAGCGGTCCAGAACCGAAGGTCGGTGGCTTCCTCCTGCGTCAGCGGTTCACTGGGGGAAACAGCAGCCCGGCCGACCGGACTGGGAGCTGCAGACGCATTGGGAGGATATGGAGCGGTTGGGAAGTGGGCTGCGGCTCTCGAGGCGGGAGGCGACGGCGGAGGGGCCTCCGTACCCCCAGCCGACGCCGGGTTCGACCCGAGGCGGTAGAAGTCCGGGCGAGCCCCATTGTGAGAGGTTCGCAGGGCCTCCAGAAAGGACGCAGCGGTCTGGGGAAGGGGAACGGTGTCGATCACCCCAAAGACGGTAGACGTGAGGTCGTAGACGCCGCTGTGAATCTGCTCCGTAGCGGTTCGAAACAGCTTGGCGGTATCGTAGACGGAATGCTTGGATAAGAGGTCTTCGTAGGAGGCAAAGGCATCTGCCTGCGCATGCTGGCGAGCCGACTGGGCGGCATGTCGGGCGTAGGTTTCGGGAGAGATGTCTTGCGCTCGCAGTGTATTGAACGTGCGCATGAGAGGGCGAATAATCCCGGACAGGGGACGATCCGCCGTCAAGTCGGTCCGCTGATCGGAGGTCAGATCCTGTAGAGCGCTAAGGGTAAGGAAAAACTGCACCCCCCGCTGAAGACGACGTTTGTTCCTGGCTTGGAGCGCAAGGCCGGCAACAGTTTGGGCGTACTGCTCGGGGGTGGTGACGTGGAGGCCCGCCGTCTGAGTACAGCACCGGGTCGCCGCCTGCTTTAGGGCCGCGCCGAGCTGCGGCCGAGGGGCAAAAATGACGACTCGCTTCGTGGAATGGGTGTGCTGGAGGGACGTTATTTGTCGAGTGAGAACGGAGGGGGGACGCTCAGACATGAAGAAGAGGCGGACCGTCAATGCACGAGGGGGCGTCGAATCTAGAACAGACTACAAAACAGTCCGGACGAGATTGAGTGGGCAGGACGAACTGGAGGCTTTGTGCGGATTTTGAGGCTGTATCTGAATGTGAATATCAGGTGTAGTCGGGGCGAAGGGAGTGCGTTACGGGGGACATTCGATTCCAGAGGGTGTTTCCCCAGTGAAGTGACGTCTCCGCTGGAGGCCTCTTCGTTTACGAGAGTGACCGTACGCGTCGCGGACTGATTTGCTGAGAACTCACAGGCCTTTTTGCCGATTGCCCCTCGATGCGGAGAACTTGCGTCGGTTTTCCTCATTAGAGACCCCGGAAATTACAAACGGGACGTGGCGCAGCCTGGTAGCGCACGTGTATGGGGTACACGAGGTCGCCGGTTCGAATCCGGCCGTCCCGACCATTATGGAATCTAGCCTGGCCGTTTCTCTCCGTGGGTGTTCCGGGAGAGAAACGGTTTTTTGTTTTGTGTCCCTCCAATAGTTGCAGGACGGATCGCGCACATGTATTATTTGCACAGGGACCTTGTTTACCCCTAGAATAGTGCCCATCATCTATGTAGAAGATTCCCATCTATCATGTCAGACGAGGTGGATGCAGCGGCTCGGCGCTACTCGCGTGACATGCGCCGAATTCGGGAGTATCGGAACGTCTCAATCGAGGACGTTCACGAGGAGACCCGCATTGCTCAAACGTTGATCGAGTCGTTTGAGGACAGCACGCTGTACGACCATCCCAGCTTCAACCGCATTTATCTTCGCTCTTTCATTCGGGTGTATGCCGAAGCCATTGAGCTTCCCCCGGAAGAAGCCCTCGAGGCCCTCGACGCTGCCCTCGAGGGGACCTATCAGGGGACGCTCTCGGATCGGTACTTAGGGGAAGGGGCGGCAGGAGTTCAGGAGTCTTTCGAGGCGGAAGAGTCTAGCAGTTCCCCGTCCCAAGGCGAGCAGGAAGAAAGCGAGGCAGCGCCAGAATCTGAATCCTCTGACTCCTTTCAGGGCTCGACTCCACCCGCTGGGGGGATGGGGGGGCGAGGCGGCATCGTCGGGCCGGCTCGTGCGGTAGGACAAGATGACGAAGGGGCCTCCCAGGAGGAAGAACCGGATTCGGAGCGGGAGGCGTCTCCCTCTCTCGATTCGAAAGACGATTCTCTTTCGCCCGCTGAAGAAACACCTCCACGCGAGGCATCTTCCGACGCATCCACGTCTGACGACGATTCCCATTCGTTCTCGGTGTGGGAGCAAGACGATGAGGACTCGGAGTCCGAGGACCCAGAGAGAGAAAAGACGCCTCCGTCTTTTTCTGAAGAGGATACTCCCGAGGAGCCGATCGGTCCCGGTTCTGCGATCGGCCCGGTGCGGGAACTCGACGCAGACGACGAGCCCGACGAATCGCACGAGGACGAGTCTCATGAATCACACGAGGAGCCGTCGCGCGAATCGGACTCGTATTCTCCCTCGGCTCCAGACGCAGAAGAAGAGGTTGAGGCGTCACTTGAGGGGGGCGTTTCGGGAATCGTCGGAGGGCCCAAGGAGCTAGGGAGTTCCTCAACGGGATCCCCTCCGTCCGAAGATTCAAGATCGTCTTCCCTCGGAACGTCTCGCCCTCCGGAGCCGCCGAGGCAGACTTCTTTCCAGGAGTCGAAAAATCGGAAGCGCCGTAAGATCCTCTTCTCGGGATTGGGAGTGTTGATATTGATCGGCGTGCTTACCGGGTTGACTCTGTACTACTCGTCGGGTGGCTCCTCGAACGAAGACGCCGACGTTTCGACCACGAGCGAGGACACAACTCAGACCGTCGCCGTACAGGACACGTCTGCGGCGCCGACCCCGACCGAGCAGCGTCCTCCGGCGACAGTGTCTTTCGGGGATACTGTGGCCGTTACGATCGTTGCGGAGTCGAATCTCAGCGAGGTTCGCATTCAGCGGGATGGAGATCTGCGTCGGCCGTACTGGATTGAGGAAGGTGATGCAGTGGTGTTTCCCTTTACGAGTCGGATTACGTTTGAGAATGATCTCGATGACGCCCGCTTTTTCCTCGCACAGTACCCGTATTCCTCTCCCGAGCGAGATGAGCAGGGACGAGTGGTCATCGATCGAAACACCCTTGAGGCCTTTTCGGATACGCTACGGGGGGAGCCGCAGCCGCTATCCGTGACGCCCGATACGATTCCCATTGGCAGTCCCATTCCTGAGGGGGTTCTCGAGTAAGGCGGTTCGTTCTGGAAGGGATTGTTTTGCGCACAAGGAGTTTGTTGTCTCGTCTTTCGCACAACATGACGTTGATTGAAGAAACACGTGAGCTTCAGGACACGCTGGACGACCTTCAAGTTGAAGCTCTTTCCCGGGAAGACGCCAAGGGCCTTGTCGAACGGCTACAAGACGTAGTGCGGCATCACGACTATCGGTACTACGTTCAGGACGACCCCCTCATCACCGACGCCGAGTACGACCGCCTCTATCGACGACTGAAAGAGTTGGAGGAGGCCTTTCCCACTCTTCGAACCCCGGACTCTCCGACGCAGCGTGTGGGCGGGGATCCGATCGACGAGTTTCAGAAGCACCGGCATCCAGAGCCCCTCCTGTCTCTCTCGAATGCGTTTGATGGGGAGGAATTGCGAGAGTGGTACGATCGCTGCCAACGTTTGCTGGCTAATCGATTCGGGGCGGTGGAGCCGGCCGTTGTTGCCGAACTGAAGATCGATGGCTTGGCCGTGGCCCTCACCTACGAAAACGGGCAGCTTCAGGTCGGAGCAACTCGGGGAAATGGGGAGGTGGGGGAAGACATCACGCACAACATTCGCACGACTCCCCGTATCCCGCTTCGGATTCCTGCGGGAAGTGCGAATGGTCGACGTCCTCCCGAACAGATTGAAGTACGGGGGGAGGTTTTTATCCGAAAAAGCGAGTTTGAGGCACTAAATCAACGGCTCGCCGAGAAGGGCGAGAAGCCATTCGCCAATCCGCGCAACGCCGCCGCAGGGAGCCTTCGTCAGCTCGATCCCTCCATCACGGCTCGTCGCCCGTTGAGCTTCTTTGCGTATACCATCGGACCCATGAGCGAGTCGCGCCCCGAGACACATTCGGAGGTGCTGGCGCTGTTGGAGGGGCTTGGCCTCCCGATCAATCCCCACCACCGACGCTTCACGGACCTTGACGCGCTCGTTGACTTTTGCGAGCGGTGGGCCGAACGGCGAGACTCTCTCGATTATGAGATCGATGGAGTCGTGGTGAAAATTGACCGTCACGACTACCACGACGAACTGGGAACGATTGCCGATGCCCCTCGCTGGGCCGTGGCCTACAAGTTTCCCGCTCGGGAAGCCACCACGACCCTCAACGACATTGTCGTGAACGTAGGCCGTACGGGGACAATCAATCCGGAAGCCGTCCTCGATCCCGTCCAGGTCGGGGGCGTGACGGTTTCGAAAGCGACGCTTCACAACGAAGATTACATTCTGGAGCGAGACATCCGGATCGGAGATACCGTCGCCGTGAAGCGTGCAGGAGACGTGATTCCACAGGTTGTTCGGGCGGTGACGGATGCTCGCACCGGGGAGGAAGAGGAGTGGCACTTTCCGGACCGTTGCCCCGCCTGCGGGACCGAGCTCGTCCGATTGCCCGACGAGGCCGACTATTTTTGTCCGAATACAGAGTGTCCCGCTCAGTTCAAGCGGCTCGTCGAGCATTTTGTCCAGCGGGATGCCATGGACATTGAAGGCCTCGGTGAGAAGCTGGCGCATCGGCTCGTCGACATCGGGCTGATCGAGACCCTCGCGGATCTGTACCGCATCGAGGTGGGGGACCTCATGCCGCTCGAGAACTTTGCCGAGAAGAGCGCCCGAAACCTCGTCGCGGCCATCGCGGACTCGAAGGATCGGTCCTTGAGCCGCCTGCTCTTTGGGCTCGGCATTCGCCACGTCGGAAAGACCGTCGCTGAAGACATCGTTGAACACGTTCCCTCGCTCGACGACCTGATGGAGGCGCAACCGGAGGATTTGTCCTCCATCGAGGGGATTGGGCCGTCGATCGCCGAAAGCGTCGTAGACTGGTTCGAGGTCGAGAAGAACCGAGCCCTCGTGGCCGATTTGAAGGCCGTAGGGGTCAATACGGAGCGCAAGTCTCGCGAGGCTCCGTCGGACGAACAAGAGCTTCCGTTGTCTGGTCTGACGGTCGTTCTCACGGGAAGTCTGCCGGATCGCACCCGTCGCGAAGCGTCCCAGGCCATTGAAGAGGCGGGAGGCAATGTCACCTCCAGTGTCAGCGGAAATACCGACCTCCTCGTCGCAGGAGACAATCCGGGGTCGAAGCTTCAAGACGCCGAAGAATACGGGACGACTATCCTCACAGTTGAGGATCCCGAAACCTTCGAGCAGTTGTTGAGGGACGGGATCTCTTCTGGGTAAAATCCGTCGGGGGATCCTCTCTCCCCGTTCTGGCATTCATTGAACGTCAAAGGAAGGTGAGGGGAGGCCTTTCTGGGGTCCGAAGCTTTGGATCCTTCGTGCTGCTGTTTATTGGATCCAACGTACGTGATGGGTTTGCTCGAGCAGCTTGGATGGAAACGCCGGGCCCCTCAGCCGGTGGGGCACGACCTCGAAAAAGGGAAGGCTTCGGATGAAGAAACGGCCTCGTGGCGCCGGTGGCTGATTCGTGGGGGGCTCTTTCTCGTCCTCGTTGCGCTTACGGTTGCTGCGTTTCCCCGGGGAGAAGTGTACGAGTACACCGTGGACGTCGGGGACATCTGGCGCCAGCCCACGCTAGAGGCCCCCTTCAATTTTCCCATCTATATGGATCAGGAGCGGGTGGAGGCTCGGCGGGATACCGTTCGGCAAAATACCCCTCCCTATTTTCGTCAGTTGCCGGATGCCCGCCAGCAGATGGTGGCCAATCGGGATACGCTGAATCGGCAGCTGGATCGGATTCTCGATGCGTACGCAAGCTATCAGTACCACCGGCAACGGGGGGAATCGAGGCAAGCCCAGGAAGACTCTATTCGATACATGCGGCTTCGCCGAAATGCTCTCGTGACTCTCAGTTCCAGCCAGTGGAATGTACTGGCAGAGCATTATGCGGAGCAGGTACAGGACATGTCTTCCTCTTCCCGGGAAGGGGTTCAGGAACCTGACGCGCGTCTGGATCGGGTCCTTCTGAATAGGGCGTTCGAAATTGGATCACAGCTGCTCAATGTGGGGGTCATGGGGCGTTCTCGTGATTCCGTGCTCACCGATCAAGTGATCATCCGAAATCAGGAGGAGCAGGTCCAACGAACGGTGAGCAAGAATAACCTCTACGGTCTCATCGAAGCGTATGACTACGCCGAAGAACGGCTCACGGATGCCTTTGAAGAAAACCCGGAGTACGCAGGAATCGCTTTCGCGTTCTTCCGCGACATCTTTCAACCTTCCTTGCAGTACATGCGAGCGGAGACGGTCCGGGAGCGCAATCGGCGGGCTCAGAATGTTACGGCCATCCAGGGGGGAGTAGAGGAGGGGGAATCCATCGTTCGGAAGGGAGAGCGAGTCACGTCGGATATTAAGCGGAAGCTTACCTCCCTCGAGCGGGAGATGAATCAGCGCATGGGGGCGACAATCCTTTGGAAGCAAACCCTTGGGGAGGCTCTGTTTGCGCTGCTTGGCTTCGCGTTTTTCTTCTTCTACCTGTATCTCCTCCGGCGGGAGGTGTGGGCCAGTGACCGAAATATGATTCTCGTTTCGGTCGTCTTGGCCTTTATAGTGATTCTTTTTGGCATTGGAGTTCGTTTGCCGTCGGTCCATCTCTACGCCATCCCCGTGGCGTTGGCCTCTGTACTCCTAACCATTGTCTTTAACTCGCGGATCGGTCTCTTCGGGACGCTTATCCTGGCCTTTACGGGGGGGCAGATGCTCGGGCTCGACCTTGAGTATACCCTTGCTACGTTCTTCGCCGGGGCCTTCGGCATCTTCAGCGTGCGCGACATCAAGAATCGCGGTCAGTTTTTCGTCAGCGCGGGCCTGGTCTTCTTTGGCTATCTCCTCGTCCTGGCGGCGAGCTGGTTGTATCTCGGCACTTCTCTCGGACGCTTGGGACGAGAACTGGCGTTTGCGGCGATCGGCTCCTCGTTTACGATCACGGCCTCTCTCTTCCTTTGGACCCTCGAACGAGCGTTCGACATTACGACGGACCTCACCCTCCTGGAACTGTCCGACACCAACCGTCCTCTGCTGAAAGAACTCAGCCTTCGGGCGCCGGGGTCGTTCAACCATTCGTTGCAGGTGGCCAACCTCGCAGAAGCCGCGGCCGATCGAATTGGGGCGCACACCCTCCTGACGCGCGTCGGCGCCCTGTACCATGACATTGGGAAGATGCTGAAGCCGGAGTACTTTGTGGAGAATCAGCGGGCGGGGACGAACCCGCACGAGCGTCTGAAGCCCCGAATGAGTGCCCTCATCATTGCCAGCCACGTGAAGGAGGGCCTCGAAATGGGGAAGGAGTACAACCTGCCGGAGCAGGTTCTCAAGTTTATTCCCATGCACCACGGGACTGCCCGGATCGAGTACTTCTATCAGAAGGCACTCGGCGACGCCGACGAAGAAAAGTCTCCGGTCCTCGAGTCAGAATTTCGGTATCCCGGCCCGAGGCCCGATTCCAAGGAAACGGGAATTTTGATGTTGGCTGATTCCGTAGAGGCCGCGAGTCGAAGTCTCGATGAGCCCTCGCATCGGCGGCTGAAGGCTCTTATCGATCTTATTTTCCAGGAACGGATTGAAGACGGACAACTGGACGACACCGATCTGACGTTTCGAGATCTGCGTCTGATCAAAGATACGTTCCTAACGATGCTCCTCGGCATCTACCACGTTCGAGTCAAGTATCCGGATCAAGAGGAAGAGACCGAAGAACCCGGACTCGAGCTTGTTACAGTCGAGGCGGAGCACGAGCACGAGAATGTGTCTGTCGAGTACACCCACGATGCCTGGGAAGGAGACGCGGACGAACGGCCTGAGGTAGGGAGCTTGATTCGGGTTCCAGGTCTGCGGGACCCGCGTGAACCGCGCCCGGAGCTGGCGGAAGCCTCACCCCATTCGCGCGCCGACCAGAAAGAGGAGCAACGCCGGATTGCTGCGGATCTTCCGGGTGCCGGCGAGCAAGAAGCCATCGAGAGGCGAAAGGAATCGGCACTCTCAGAGACCTCTGGAGATGGAATGACGGCCGGAGAACAAAATGAGAGCAGCGACGAGAGTTCGTCGGAGGAAGAAATTGATCCAGACGAACAATCGGAGAAACCCTCCTGACGGAGCTCTTCCTTCTTCAGAAAAGAGGGGTTCTTTGTTGTGCCGGTGGAGTTGCTCAGTGGGTCTATTTCTGCGTCTGATTCTACAACCCACTCGATAAGAGGGGGACACCCTCATCAGATCAGGCGTGATCGGGGGGGCACTTTCTAGGCAGGAATGGCTTCGGAGATTGCCTCAATCGAATCTTCGCTGACGAGGAGCGTGACTTGTTTGTGATGGGAGGAAACGTCGTTTAAGAACGGCCGCAGGCGGCGCCGCGTGGCCGGGGTGTATAAAAGGAGATCGGCCTGGTCAGTAAACCCTTTGAGATGGTCTGTTTCTTCCTCGAGAGAGGCGGCGATGACTTGGCCTCCGAACGCGGATCGAGAACGAATTTCCTCGGAGAGAACGGGGATCGTGTCCTGGTAGCGGGTGACTAGACCGAGGGCTTCGTGGTCCATCAGTCGAGCGACATGCTCCAGGACTTCGGTAGGAAGGTGGGTAACAAAGCCGTGGGTGTCTGCCCGGGAGAGGGTTTCGAGGACCTCTGCGAGGTAAGGGTAAGGGGTAAAGGCAAAGTCGGCGTCCTTGTGGCGGTCGAGTTGAGACAGAGGAATCGGAAGGACAGTTTGCTGCAGGGCCGTGCTGAGTTGCTCTGCACAAAGTTCGTTCAACTCGGTGTGAGGCCCAGCGAGAATGAGTTTGCGTTCGAGCCCCGCATGGTCGAGCAGGGTGGCCTGTTCTTGGAAGAGGGATTCGATTTCGGCGTCGCTCAAGCCCAAGCCCACGAGCTGCTGCAGGGTGTCGTGAATGACCTTCGCTCCTCGTTCCATCCGTTCTCGTTTGGCCAGAGGGGTACGTTCTTTTACGGTGTACCCACTTCCCACCTGGGCGTCGAGCAATCCCTCTTCTTCGAGCTCCTGGTACGCTTTGCGGACGGTGTGAAAGGAGACGTCCAGGCGATCGCCGAGGGAGCGGGTGGACGGAAGCGTATCGTTGATGTTGTAATGCCCACTGGCGATTAAATACCGGAGCTGATTGACGAGCTGTTCGCTCGCGGGCGTATTGGCGTCCGGATCAATTTGGAGCCGAGACATGGAAGCTTACCGAAATTCGAATGCCGTTATTGCAATGGAGACTACTGGTCAAAATCACTACAGCTCATGAAGTACGAACACGAGGGGCACATGTACTTGCACCCTCGATTGATCAATCGGGAGCCGCAGGCAGGGCAGTGATCCCACCAGTCACTTTCAGACTCAGTTCCTCCAGCGGTCGTACTCGTCTCGGAATCAGACGTGGATTCCATGTCTTTCGAGGCAGGATCTGAGGACGACTCAGGCATAGGAGGGAGGTTGGACCGATGAAGTGTCGTCGGGGTGGAAGGCCTGGCGTGCGCCCTCCTGCAACCCTTCGTAGTCGGGCCACTGCTGGGGATGAAACTCGTAGGTATTCCACCCGAGCGAGACCTCGAGGTACCAGCTCGTCGCCCGGACTTTGTAGAGCGGATGCCATTGAGGGGGATGATCACGGAGTACGTCCCGAACACTTCGAACTGCCGCCTGGCCGGGGCGAAGCCGAATTTCGGCGACGGTCCGGCGCAGGGTGAAGTGGGCCCAGAGAGTCGCGACCAAAAGTGCAGCGGGAAGGCCCCAGGCCACGTACGACCAGATCGGTTGCCCCTGAAGGGCCGAGGCGGTGGCCCCGATCATGATCGGAATCGTACAGACGCCCAGCGGGCGAGCGAGCACACGCGTAAACACCACCCCTCGAGGTGTGTCGTTCGGATGGTGAACACTCTTGAACGCCGTGGGCACATCGAAGGGGCAATCGGTGAGAAAGGCCTCAACGAAGAACTAGGGAGGCCGGTGACGAGAGGGACAACCCCTCACGGCAACGTTCGCCTACGGGCTCGGACAAACGTTCAGAAAGACAAAGAGGCGGGCCCACTGTCTGGCGGACCCGCCTCTGTTCTTCCCTTACGATGCCACAGCTCCATCTCCAGCTTCGGCACGAGTGACCTTCGGTTCGTCGGCGGCATCGGCTTGGTTCCAGGCGTAACCGTAGTGGGTTGCCGGATCGAAGGTTTCCTTGATCGAGCGGGGAGAAACCCACTGCATCAGATTGTAAGCGGACCCGGCCTTGTCGTTGGTCCCCGATCGGCGAGCCCCCCCGAACGGTTGTTGACCGACGATAGACCCGGTGGGCTTGTCGTTGATGTAGAAATTGCCGGCTGCATGTTCGAGGACGTCCATCGCCAGCTTGATTGCCGTGCGATCCCGAGCGAAGATCGAGCCGGTAAGGCCGTAGGGAGACGTCTCATCTACGAGTGTGAGGGTCGAGGCATATTCCTCATCGGGGTAGACGTAGACGGTGGTCACAGGACCGAAGATTTCCTCCTGCATGGATTTCTGCATGGGATCGTGAGCCTGGATAACCGTCGGCTCAATGAAGTACCCGGTGGAGTCGTCGTAGTCACCTCCAATGAGGATTTCTGCGTCGTCGTCCTCCCGGGCGTGTTCGATGTAGCCGACAATCGAGTCGAAGGCGCGTTCGTCGATTACGGCATTAATGTAGTTCGTGAAGTCCTCGGGGGGACCTACGCTGATCTCTTCCAACTGGGCAGTGACCTCGTCCTTGACGTCGGGCCACAGAGATTCTGGGACGTACAGCCGGGAGGCCGCCGAACACTTTTGACCCTGATACTCAAAGGCCCCACGCACGATGGCCGTCGAAAGCTGATCGACATTGGCGGTGGGGTGAGCGACGATAAAGTCTTTTCCGCCTGTTTCTCCAACGATGGTGGGATACGTTCGGTACGTATCCAGGTTGTTGCCAATGGAGGACCAGAGGTGATTGAACGTCTTGGCAGAGCCCGTGAAGTGGAGGCCGGCGAAGTGTTCGGAGTCGAGGGCGGGGTCGCCGACGGCAGATCCATCGTCCGCCGGGAGCATGTTAATGACACCGGGAGGGAGGCCGGCTTCCTCTAGGATCTTGTAGGTGAAGTACGCAGAATAGACCGATCGGGACGCTGGCTTCCAGAGGACGGTGTTGCCCATGAGGGCGGGCGCCGTGGGCAGATTGGCCTGGATGGCCGTAAAGTTGAAGGGCGTCACGGCCAGCACAAAGCCCTCGAGGGGACGGTACTGCATCTTGTTCCACACCCCTCGAGAGTTATTCGGCTGGTCGCGGTAGATCTGCTCCGCGTAGTGGACGTTGAAGCGAAGGAAGTCAATCAACTCACAGGCCGCGTCAATCTCAGCCTGGTGGATGTTTTTCCCCTGGCCGAGCATGGTTGCTGCGTTGATCGTGTCCCGGTAGGGACCGGCAATCAGGTCGGCCGCGCGGAGAAAGACCGCAGCTCGATCCGAGAAGTCCATGGCCGCCCATTCCGCTTTGGCTTCGAGGGCTGCATCAATGGCCTTCTCTACTTCGTCGGCCCCGGATTGGTGAACCTCTCCCAGGAGATGCTGGTGGTCGTGGGGAGGCACTACGTCGGAGGTCGTGTCTGTGTAGACGGCTTCTCCGTCGATGAAGGCTGGAATTTCGACGGTCTGTTCCCGAAGCTCCTGTAGGCGTTCTTTGACGGCACGTCGCTCCTCCGACCCCGGTTCATACGAGAGCGTGGGCTCATTTTCGGGAGTTGGTGTGGTCGTATAAGCGTTGTTCATGGTCGGAAACGTGGGGTTGGTCCACCGAGGTAAGAAACGTGCATTCTCTTGTTTCCAATACGCAGGGGAGGAAGCCCTTGTTCGAAGCGGTTCCAGTGTTGTCCGTGTCTTGACGACTAACCGTTTATGAGCATAATTCTCTCACAGAACCCCCGCCCGAGGCAGTCGTTCATCCGCCGACGCGTCTTCTGACAAACCGTTACCAGTTCGTGCGATCTCGTTTCGAACGATTTATGGCCCTCCGCTACCTCTGGGGGGCTGAAGGACGGGAGGAAGGACGGAGCTTTCTCCGTTTCATCACCTACGTTGCAATTGGCGGGGTTGCTCTCGGGGTGGCCTCTTTATTGTTGGCTCTGGCAATCGTACGAGGCTTCAGCCAGGAAATACAGAACAAGATCGTCGGGTTTGGGGCCCACATCCAGGTTCAGAGTTACGTTCAGGACACTCCGCTGGAAAATGCCCCGTCTCTCGAGAATAGGCTCTCTCAACTCGATCAGGTTCAGCGGGTGACGCCTCTTGTTGAGGGAGTTGTCATCCTTCGCCAGTCAGAGCGAGCAATCGATGGGGTCGTAATGTTAGGGACAGAAGATCCCCCCGAGTATTTGGCCGATCAAGTGGACGAGGGCACGTTCGACCTCAGCGACGCTGAAGGAGGGCAGCCGGGACTAGTGGTGGGGGCTGACCTGGCCGACCGGCTGGCCTTGGAGGTGGGCGAGCAAGTGACTATGTTTTCTCTTCAGAGTGGGGAGGAAGGGCCCGAAGCCTCCTTCGGAATGCGCCGTCCGAGCGTCAAGCAGTTCGTGGTGCGAGGCATTTACGACACGTCGCTCCAGAACATCGACGACGTCTACGTTTTTGCAGATCTCTCCGTGGCGCGTTCACTGATGCAAATGTCTCCGGAATCGGTCAGCCGATTCAATTTGACTGTAGAAGACCCTTCGGTCATTGAATCGCTCTCTGCTGAGATCGAGGAGCAGTTCGGCTTTCCCATTGCGGCCCGAACAATTTACCAGCAGTACGCGGGGCTCTTTGCGTGGGTAAACCTCCAGGAAAGCATCATCCCCCTCGTCATTGGGGTAATTGTTCTCGTGGCCGCCTTTAACATCATCGGTACACTCCTCATGATGGTTTTGGAGAAAACCCGTGAGATTGGAGTCCTCCAAAGCCTGGGCACTTCGGGAGCCACCCTCAAGCGACTTTTTCTCGTATTGGGACTTCTGATCGGGACGGTCGGAACTGCGATCGGAGCGGGACTGGCGTTGCTACTGGGGGTTTTGCAGCAGCAGTTTTCGATCATTCCACTCCCCGCTGAAGCGTACTATATGACGACGGCCCCCATCGAACTGAATCCGCTGGACTACGTTGTTGTCTCCCTCATCACTCTTGCACTGTGTGCATTGGCTGCCTACGTCCCTGCTCGGGTCGCCGCTCGAGTAGAACCCGTCCGGGCGATTCGTTTTCAATGAGCCGAACGGCCTTTCATTCTCCTGCGTGCATTTCCAAAAGCATTCAGTTTCCCATGAGTGTCGAAGCAGCACAAGAAGTCGTAGCCGAGGGGGAGTCTGCTCCCGACTTCAAACTCTACACACACGATAACGAGCCGTGGCGTTTGTCCGACCATCGAGGAGAACCGGTGGTGCTCTTGTTTTTTCCCGGTGCTTTTACCAGCGTCTGTACGGCTGAACTCGACGGGGTTGATGGTAATCTCGACACGTTTGGTGATGCCGAGGTCGTTGGGATTTCGACCGACTCTCCGTTTGTTCTCTCTGAGTTTCGCTCGACGCATGGCTGGGGGTTTCCGCTCCTGAGTGATCATGACGCCGAGGTGAGCGCCCGCTACGGCGCAAAATATGAGGACTTTAGTCCCATGGACCTCGATCGTATTTCCAAGCGCTCGGCGTTTGTCATTGACCAGGACGGGACGGTTCAATATGCAGAGGTCCTGGACGATGCGGGGCAAATGCCGGACTTCGACGCGATTCTGGAGACGGTGGATCAGCTCCAACAATAAAGCGCACTGACGCCATGGGAGAGACGGCTGACACGACCGCTCACACAGTAACGGTCTTGTTTTTTAGTGTCCTTCGGGAGGAGACGGGGCGGGCTGAACAGTCGGTTACTCTTCCAGCCCCTGTGCAGGGTGCTGATCTGCTCGACGCACTGGCGACCCAGTACCCCGTTCTTGAGGACTATCGGTCGTCGATTCGTCTCGCGGTGAATCAGGAGTATGTTTCGCACGACGCCCGGCTGCGAGAAGGGGACGAGGTCGCTCTCATTACTCCTGTGAGCGGAGGATAACGGAGTGGAATTTTCCAGGAGTGTCGAGTCGGAGTAGAAACGTTTATTTAGGAACTCCAGGAGAGGTGTTGCCTCTCTCGACGAGAGGGGCTGGACGAGGAAGGATCGAGTGAAGAGGCCGCTTGTTATTTCCGTTATTGCAATGAAAGAGACCTGGATCGAAGTCACAGAACAACCCCTGGCGGTAGAGGAGGCGGACGATCTGCTCCGAGACCCTGCTTGTGGAGCCGTGTCCCTTTTCGTGGGAACGACCCGTCAGTTTACGGACGGTCGTGAGACCCTCCGTCTGGAGTACGAGGCGTACGAACCGATGGCGTTGCAGGAAATTCAGCGTCTCGCCGAGGCGTGCGCCGACCAATGGGAGGTCCGGCGTCTCGTGCTGCTGCATCGTCTCGGAGTGGTGCCCATTGCGGAGGCGAGTGTCGTGATCGGGGTTGCCACCCCACACCGGGAGGATTCATTTGCGGCCTGCCGATTTCTCATCGATGCACTTAAACAACAAGTGCCCATTTGGAAGAAAGAGATCTTCGCAGATGGATCTACAGAGTGGGTGAGCGGCGCAGAAAAGCCGCGTCTCTCCGTTGATTCGCGGGACGGGAGTCGGGAATTGTGATTCCTACCAATAATGAAGCCCTATGGGAGCATCTCGGGGATGAGGTGAACCTGAGGCTATCTGCCGCTAGTAAGATGACCGGCCGCACGTCTACGTTTTTCGAGTGACCGTCACAACCCTCTTTCTCTGCCCGTGAAAGCTGCTTACCTTCAATTTGCCCCTTCATATCTTGAGGTGGAAGCCAACCTCGACACGGTGGAGTCCTACGCGACGTCTGCGGATGTAGATCTACTCGTCTTGCCGGAGCTTTTCACCTCCGGGTATTTCTTTCAGTCCCCCGATGACCTTGCTCAGGTCGCAGAACCTATTCCTGAAGGACGGTCCACGAGGCGTATGCAGGAATGGGCAGCGGCCTCGGGGGCTACGATTGTTGCAGGTCTTGCCGAACGGGAGGGAGAGCAGTTCTACAACAGCGCAGTGGTTGTTTGCCCCGACGGGCGGGTCCATACGTATCGCAAGGTACACCTCTTTTACGAGGAAACGACCCTCTTCGCGCCGGGCGATCATGGGTTCTCTGTATACGAGGTGTCCACCCGTTCAGGTATTGAATATCAACTGGGGGTGATGGTCTGCTTCGACTGGTACTTTCCCGAGGCGGCCCGCAGTCTTGCCATGCAAGGAGCGGATGTCATCGCGCACCCCTCCAACCTCGTTCTTCCGCATTGTCCCGACTCGATGCCGGTTCGGGCCCGGGAGAATCACGTCTTTACGATCACGGCGAACCGCTATGGGACAGAAACGAAGGGAGGGGAGTCCCTTACCTTCATCGGAATGAGCGAGGTGTGCGACCCCAGTGGCAACATTCTTCGTCGCGCCGGGGAGGACGGAGACGAACTCGGAAGTGTGGAGTTTGACCCCCACGAGGCCCGAGATCGGGAGCTCAATGCACACAATGACGTCTTGGCAGACCGTCGCCCAGACAGTTATGTACTGGAAGGGGCGTAGGGCCGCTTCAACTCACCGTTTGGTGTACTGTCTGGACGGCCCGCCGGTGGTCAGCCGCGAGTCACGAGTGGACGCGTTAGGAATTGACGAGGAACGAGGGGTGGGGGCAACCGAGCCTCGAAGCATCCAGAATTCCCCCTTGGAAATGGGCCGTGTAGAACTACACCTTGTGCGACTGCGCTAGAATACAGGAGGACAGGGGTTCGTCCCACACTGAGGTGGTGACGTCTCAGAGTGCCACTCGATCGGTAAGCACTTCTTGGATGCGTTCCACCGGATTCGGGTGCAGGTCCGGCTCGAACTCGAGACCAGTCACCGTTTCGTACAGCTCAATGTATCGTTCTGCGACCGTCACCCGGAAGCTATCAGGAAGATCCGGCATCTCTTGGCCTTCCTGGCCTTGAAATCCGTGATCCATCAACCATTCCCGAACGAACTCTTTGGAAAGCTGCTGCTGAGGGACGCCTTCTTCCAATCGTTCTTCGTATCCGTCTCGGTAGTAGTACCTGGATGAGTCAGGGGTATGCACTTCATCGATGAGGACGAAGTCTCCCTCCGGCGTACGCCCAAACTCATACTTCGTGTCGACGAGAATTAGTCCCTGCTCTGCGGCCATTTCGGTGCCCCGCTCAAACAGGGCGAGGGACCATTCCGCGAGTTGATCGAAGGTGGCCGCGTCAATCTCCGTTCGACGGATGGCTTCTTCCCGCGTTACGTCCTCATCGTGTCCCTCTTCGGCCTTGGTGGTCGGGGTGACAATGGGGGAAGGGAGCTGCTCGCTTTCCCGAAGCCCATCGGGAAGCGGATGGCCGCAGAGCGTTCGTGCTCCGCGTTCATATTCTCGCCAAGCGTGACCGGCGAGGTACCCGCGCACGACGAACTCGATGGGGATCGGAGAGCACGCCGTGGCCACCGTTACGTTCGGATCGGGGACATTCTGTACGTGATTCGGGACGACATCTTCGGTGGCGTCGAAAAAGTAAGCGGCCGTTTGATTGAGAACTTGCCCCTTGAACGGGATCGTTTGGGGAAGAATGTGATCGAACGCAGAAATTCGATCGGTTGTCACCAGGAGAAGCTGATCCCCCGTTTGGTAGGTGTCTCGCACTTTTCCCTGGTATCGAGTCCCGAGGTTCTCGTAGTTTGTCTTCTCAATGGTCTTGTCGAGCTGGCGCTGAAGAAGTTGCCGGTCCATAGGGAGAGAGGCCTGCCAAGCGAGCGATAATTCAACGCATAAGCTAGGGAATGAAGCGGGAGAAACACCAATCTGTCGCCCGGACGAACGCTGAGATGTCGATTAAGACGCACGCTCCGCCTGGCTGGACTTCCGAACTTTGAGTTCCGGATTTACGACTTGAGAGATCGGGTCCTCGGGGCCGTCCCCATTCAGGCGACTTAGGAGGACATCCGTCGCAGTTTCGCCCACGTAGTGCATGTTTTGAGCGACACTCGTCAAGCCAATAAACCGACTCACTTTGATGTCGTCGTAGCCGACGAGTTCGTAATCATCGGGGACAGTAAACCCTTCTTCACGGATTGCCTGCCACGCCCCGATGGCTTGCACGTCGCTGCTGGCAAAGACGCCCGTAACGGGCTCGTTCAGGGCCAGTAAGTCCTGCATGGCTTCGTAGCCGGACTCTTCGCTGAAGCCATCGTGTTTGCGAGTTCGTCCTTGAGCCACGAGCTGCTTGTCGAAGGGGACGTCAGCGTCTTCGAGGGCCTGCCGGTAGCCATTCACACGAGCGTTCCGGAGACGATTCTCGTGGGGAGTGGTAATCATGCCAATTCGCCGGTGACCGCGTTCGAGGAGGTGATTTACGGCCAATCGGGCCCCCGGTTCGTCGTTCCAATAGAAGGAGTCGAGCGTGTCCCAGGCGGTGCCGATGAGTACGACGGGAGCCCCGAGGGTCTCCAACTCCTCGGCAATCTCAGCATCGGGGGGAAGGCCTGCGAGCAACAACCCGTCCATGGCTCCTCGTTCGAGAAAGTTTCGGAGGGTCGCCTTGGGAGCCTCCCAATCGAGGTCACACATCAGGAGGTCGATGTTTTCATCATCTAGCCGATCTCGGACCCCTTTGAGAAGCTCATTGTGAAAAGGGGTTGTAAAGGTTGGGACGGCCACCGCTAGGGTTCGGGTCGAGCGCTGGGCCAGGGACTTCGCGGTTCGATTGGGTCGAAATTGGAGCTCTCGAATGGCTTTTAGGACTCGATCTCGAGTGTCGTCAGAGACATCCTGGGAGTTGTTGAGCACCCGCGAGACAGTCGAGATTGCGACCCCTGCGTGCTCGGCCACATCGTAAATGGTGGTCTTCGTTTGGTCCTGCTTTTTTTGAGCCATGGTGGGAGGGGAGGCTAACGAGAGAGCAAGGTCGTATGTGGAATCAATTAGAGCCAATGGCTAGACGTCTTCGGACGTAGTGGTCGGCGCTTCTTTCAGACTGTCGAAGAACGTCGGTACTTGTTTTGACGCGGTGACTTGTTGGGCGGAACGGAGTGCCTCGGTGACTCGGCCCTTTGATTTCTGTAGTGCCGCTTCGGGGGATTCTCCGTCCTGAAGCGCATGGAGTACGGAGAGCAGAAGGCCACTCGATGCGCCGTGGAGCGATTGCAGTCCAGACAGGTGTGGGGCCTCAAAAAGAGCAAAATCCTCACCGTCATAATATAGGTCCACTGCGTAGTCAGGGGGATCGGACTCGGTATCGAAAAAATGGGTTGGGAGACGACCACATCGGAGCAGTACTCGCTGCGCTCCTTGTTGAGCGATTCGTTGAGCGGCGACCTGCGCATCGTCCAGGCTCGGAATCTCCATCCCTGCGACGAGGGTTGCATCTCTAAGGTGAATACTCACCAGGTCGGGCCGGTTAAGATACTCCGTAAGTGTTTCAAGACCCGCCTGACCGAGGAGGTCTTCGCCACTGGGACCGCTTATCGTTAAGTCGAGGATGGAAGGTCCCTGAACTGCTTCTAGGTGATCAAAGATTGTTGTTGCAGTAGCAGCGTCTCCAATCGCACCGATTTTCGTAGCTGTCGGAGAACGGGTGGTTGATAGATGCTCCAGCTGCGCAGTAACGGTGTCCGTCGGTACTGTGAGAACATCCGTAACAATTCCTTCTCCGGCGACCACGTGCGTCGTACAAACAGGATGCGCCTGTCCAGAAAGGGCCTGGGTGGCTAGAAGATCAGCACTTAGACCTTTTGTTATTCCTGGGTATAAAGCACCAATTATTAGTGGTGTAAAATCCATTAATATATACTAACTAGTGGTCAAATGGAGGAACTAGGACAGACGAGAATGATCCGCAAAGAATAAACATGCCTACCCGAGTGTCTGAAGCGTCTGCAAGTAATAAACGAATCCATGACGAAGGCCATTGCATTTTGACTATAAATTATAATTTCATATTATGATCTGCTGGTGTGAACCTTGAGAGGCACCGAACTAATCTTCCACACGACTAAAAAATTCCGCTTTTGGCATCGAGCGCGAACCCTTACAAAGATGTAACGGGCCGGGGAATGTGGTAGTCATACCTCTGACGGGCTGTGCACGTTGTATCTGGTGGAGGCAACGCTCTGTTTTGTGGAGGGCCGTTTCAGAAGTGTTGGTCCGTTGCGGAGAGAGAAAACGTTTGACGCTCCTCCATTGTAGACGCTATTGAAAGCGGTAGTACAAATCGGGAGCGAGAGTCAAAGAGAGGGAGTAGACGCTCTGTAAGAGGATCAACGGATTCAATGAGGGGAAGAAACATCCTGGAGGAGCCGGTCATTGTGCCTGTGCTTTTAGAGGCTCCTAAACTTTAGCCCCTGTAGGAGGGAAGGGCCGCAGTATACTGTTGCTCCTACATACATTTTGCGACTGCGTCATTTTGGCGCCAAGCTATGGAAACGATCTCGGTTCAACGATTAACGAGCACCCGCATTCCGACCAGAGATGGCGAGTTTACGCTTTCTCTTTATGAGAACACCCTGGACGACAAAGATCACCTGGCCCTCGTTTATGGGAATGTAGAAGCGGCCCAAGAGGTGCTCGTCCGGGTCCATTCTGAGTGCTTTACTGGAGATGTGCTCGGCTCTCTTCGATGCGACTGTGGTGAGCAACTCAACGCCTCGATGCGTCGCGTTGCAGAGAGTGGCAGTGGTGTCATTCTGTATCTGCGGCAGGAGGGACGCGGTATTGGGCTTTTGAGCAAGCTGAAGGCCTACGATCTCCAGGATGAAGGGTATGACACCGTTGAGGCGAATCGTATGCTTGGGCATGGAGCCGACGAACGTGATTACACCATCGCTGCTCTGATGCTTCAAGATCTCGGGGTGTCGTCGGTTCGTCTTCTCACGAACAACCCTGAGAAAATCGAGAGCCTAGAAGATCACTCCATTGAGGTGAGTGAACGGGTGCCTCTGGAGCCTCATGTGAACCGCCACAATGAGGAGTATCTCCGGACCAAGGTGAATCGCATGCGTCATCTTCTCAATCTCGGCCCCGTAAATGGCGATGGATACGGAAATGTACACGCAAGCTCCCTGCAGGCTTTGCGTCGTCGGGCCGGGCGGCATTTTCAAGAGACGGGACGCCCGTTTGTTACGATGACGTACGCCCAAAGTCTCGATGGCTCCATCGCCTCTTCCTCAGGGAACTCACTCTCGATAAGCGGAGAGGAATCTCTGGTGTTTACCCATCGGTTACGAGCCTTTCACGACGCCATCCTCGTCGGAATCGGAACGGTCCAGGCCGACGATCCACGGCTCAACGTACGCCTGGTGGAAGGGGAGCATCCCCGTCCCGTCGTGTTGGATTCCACCCTTCGATTCCCTACGGATGCACGCCTTCTCACCTGTGATGGGCCCTCTCCGATCATCGTCGCCAGCCCTGATGCGGATACGAGTCGTGAAGAAACTCTCGAGCGTCTAGGCGCAACCGTCCTTCGACTCTCTTGCTCGGAGCACGGAGGAGTTTGCCTGGACGCCCTCTTGGAGCGACTGGGAGAGGAGGGCCTTTCCAGTCTAATGGTTGAAGGGGGAACGCAAATTCTGACGAGCTTTTTGCGACACCGTCGGGTTGATCATATCATTCTCACCATTGCTCCCATGTTTGTCGGAGGGACTCCGGCATTACAATCTCTGCTTGGTGACAACGAGACACCGGTGGACCATGAGAATCAGCGTTTTCCGCAGTTGAAGAATGTGCAGTACCGATGGATGGGGGAAGATCTGGTTTTCGAAGGGGATCCTGAGTGGCCAGACTAATGGTGACAGGCACGGACGGGGCTAAGACGAAGCTGGCTGACCATCCTCTTTCTTCGTATGGCTGATCTCTCGAGACAGTGCGTGGTCTTTGTTGCTCCTGGTGAGGTGGAGGTTCGGGAGGAAACGATGGAGGCCCCTAAAGCGGACGAGGTATTCGTACGCACCCTTTGCTCTGCGGTAAGTCCAGGGACTGAACGACTGGTTTACCGGGGAAATCTGCCGGACGACCTGGCGCTCGATGCATCGATCGAAGTGCTGCGTGGGCAGTCTTCGAGGTATCCACTCACGTATGGATATGCCTCCGTGGGAGTGGTGGAGGCGACTGGATCTAGTGTCAGCTCGAGCTGGGAGGGCACGCGCGTGTTTGCCTTTCAGCCCCACGTCTCTCGTTTCGTCGCTGCTCCGTCGGCGCTTGTGCCGCTGCCTCAGGACGTTGACGTGTCCGACGCAGTCATGATTCCCTCGGTGGAAACGGCGATAAATCTTGTCATGGATGGCCGACCCATGATCGGTGAAAAAGCGGTCGTTTTTGGGCAAGGGGTGGTCGGGCTCCTTACTACAGCCTTATTGAATCGCCATCCACTCGAGAGACTCCTTACGAGTGATCTTTCTACAATGCGCCGGCGTCGCTCTGTCGAGTTGGGAGCCGACACCTCGTTCGATCCGGGAACCATAGACGCCTTATGTGAGCAGTTGGGCGTTGAACCTGGGAAGGTCCCAGAAGCAACCGAGACGTATGCGGGAGCAGACCTCGCCTACGAACTCACGGGCGATCCATCGGTGCTGAATGACGCCATCCGCTGCACAGGGTTTCGGGGTCGGATCGTCGTTGGGTCCTGGTATGGCACGAAGTCCTCTCCCGTAGAGCTCGGCCGCCGTTTTCATCGATCAAGAATGCAGATAATCTCCAGTCAGGTCAGCACCATCGATCCATCCTACAGGGGGCGCTGGACGAAGGGACGTCGCATGAGTACAGTCCTCGAAGTGCTCGATGAGCTGAATCCCGGTCAACTCATTACCGAGCGGTTTTCGATAGACGAAGCCCCAAGGGCGTATGAACAGCTCAGGTCTGACGATGAATTGCTCCAGCCCGTTTTCGAGTATGCATGAACCGATGCTCGAATTGCATCTTCTACATCGTGAAATAGGGATATCCGTTATTGCAAGAGCATGTATAAACTAATGGTTCGCCGCGACTTCGTGGCTCAGCACTACCTCACGGTACCAAACTGTGGACCAGAGAACGAGTGGCACTCTCACCATTTCGACCTGGAGGTTATTCTCACCGGCAGTCAACTCAACGACAACGGGTACCTCGTCGACATCACAATAGTGGAGAATACGCTCGATGATCTGATTGATCGGTACGAAGATTCGACTCTGAACGACAAACCGGAGTTTGAGGGGTTGAATCCAAGTGTTGAACATTTCTCACGAATCCTCGCACAGGCTCTGGATGAGGGATTTGAGGCGCCCAACGTGGAACGTCTAACGGTACGGATCTGGGAAGACGATCAGGCCTGGGCTTCCTACAGCCTGTAGTGTGTTTTTCCAATTGAATGAGAGCGAATGGAGTCTCTTCACAATCATCAGCCATCCATCGAGGATTCCAAGCCCCCTGTGAACGCCACCGAATCGTACGACTCCTGTCGATATCTGACTTCAAAGATAACCGTCGACGATCGGTCCCTGAACCGTCGATTATGGGATGCATTCCTACACGGCTTGGTGGAGATTCAGAATGATACGCAGAGACTACGAATTCTGGAAGTCGCTGGGGGAATTGGGGCTACGGTAAAGCGTCTTGCCGCGGCGCTCCGCAGGACTGCAGTTGAGACAGTCGATTATACATTCGTCGAAATCAACGCCGAACACCTCCAAAGGGCTCGAGAAAAACTTCCGCAGTGGGGACGTGAATTGGGGTACGAGGTCCACGAGACGGAAAATGAGGTTCGATTTTCCGATGCACACAGTGTACTGACTGTAGAGCTGGTCGAGGAAAACGCTTTTTCGGTGTTCGAAAAGGCGACGTATCACAACCGTTTTAATGCCGTTATTGCACAAGCATGGATAGACATTGTAAACGCCCAAAAAGCACTGACGGGCCTCACGCGGGTCCTACAGGCCAAGGATGGACTTCTGTACCTCCCAATCCATTTTGACGGAGTTACTTCATTTCTGCCAGCACTTGACGACGATTTAGATCGTAGAATTGAGCGTCTGTATCACCACTCGATGGCCCAATCGCCAAACGGCCCAGCCGGCGGTAGCACTACGGGACGAAAGCTTCTCGCATCATTATCCGAAATGAATGACGTTGAGGTGACAGCGGGCTCATCCGATTGGATCGTCGTTCCTAACGACGATCATACCTATCCGGCGGATGAGAGGTACTTTCTGCATCACATCCTTCATTTCGTGGAGAATGAACTGAAGCGTGCAGAGACCATTGATCCTCGGCAGGCGAATCACTGGCTGGTCAAACGCCGAGGACAGATCGAAGATGGCCAATTGATCTACATGGCACACCAGCTCGACGTCCTCGCACAGACTCAATGAATATTAGGAGGCCAAAGAAAGAGCCCGAGGTTCCACAGCGGATGGGTCTCAAGTGCCCCTGAAAAACGAAAACTAATTACCGTTAGTTTTCATTTTTCCGTAGGTTTTTTATTATGGTGGCCTCGTCTTCTCAACTCAGTTGCTGTGGCCAGTACTCATGTCCGACGACAAATCCCTTTCTCCTCAGTCCTCGGAACGAGAGTTGAGTCCCTCTGGTCATTCGTCGCTCGACAATCTACCGTATAACGCTCCCGAGGATCGAACGCAATGTTCGATCGAAAGTGATCGTGTTCTCGTGAAGCGATGGTTGGCTGAGAAAAGCGCTCGCACTCAGGACGAGTATGCGAAGGATTTAGAGCAGTTTGTGGAGCACGTCGATCTTCCGCTTCGCTACGTCACGCTCGGTCACCTGCAAGACTATCGCACCCACTTGGCAAACCAGGGATACGCGACGTCGACGCAGGCCCGAAAGCTTTCGGCCCTCAAGAGTCTGTTTACCTTCGGCACGAAGCTCCGATACTTTGCTCACAACGTCGGAGCGGCGCTGTCCATTCCCAACGTCCGAAACGATCGTGCCCAGAGGATTCTCTCGGAATCCGAGCTGTGGGCCATTCTGCGGGACGAGACGGACCTCCGCAATCACGTATTGCTGCGCATGTTCTACGCCTCCGGGGGCCGCCTGTCTGATCTCGAGGACCTGCGCTGGAGAGACATCCAGGAGCGTCCGGATCTCAACGGTCCAGACGCTCAGTCGGGAGGCCAGGTGACCTTTTACGGAAAAGGTGGCAAGACCCGGACCGTCGCCTTGTACCAGAAGGTATGGCAGCTCATGAAGGCTTTGCACCGAAACGAGCGAAATGAAGGCTTTGGCGGAGACGATGATCCACTCTTTCGCTCTCAGAAAGGCGGCCCTCTTTCTAGAACCCAGATGTGGCGTGTCGTAAAACGAGCGGCTGTACGGGCCGGTGTAAAGCTCACCCCCAAAACCGACAAGAATGGCCTCGAGATCAAAGACGAAGAAGGAAATACAGTATACACCTCGGAGGTCTCACCGCACTGGTTTCGGCATGCACATGCCTCTCATGCGCTCCAAAAAGGGGCAGACATCGAACTCGTGCGCGAAACGCTGGGGCACGAAAGCATCGAGACGACAAAGACCTATCTTCACGCCAAGCCCGACAAATCGTCCGGGTATTATGTGGATGATGCGCCGGACTTTAACGGAGACGTCGAATAGCCTGGCTTATTGATCTTCAAAAGTCGGAAGTTCGAGATCCAATTCGATACAGTCGACCGCGCTACGGTTCAAAGAGCTTCGTGATTCCCCTTTAAAATAGGTGGCTGCGGAGGCTGAGCGTTTCAGGCGGCCATGTGCCTGGATCTGAGGGAGTCTGGCGCCACCTTGTAAGGCAAAGTGAAGCCCCGTTCGACGAAGGGTTTCGATGTTAACTGTACCAATTCCTGCCTGCTCGGCCGTTCGTCGGACCACCTTGTAAATGGCGTCGGGGCTCATGCGTTCGTCTTTGTTTCGGTTACTCAACGATCGCCACAAGGGGCCTTCCTTGATCCCGTATGCGCTCTTCATCGACTCGATGGCATCGACCACGAGATCTGGAATTTTGATGTAGGTCTCCACGGGATCGAGGTCAATGATCCAGTGCCTGCCAAGAGGACGTACGTCCTCGACCTCTAGAGAGACGACCTCGCTGCGTCGCAGGGCCCCATAAACAATCGTTAGAACCAGGGCACAATCTCTGAGGCCGGATGAAGAGTGCTGAGCGGCAGTAGTAACGAGTTGCTGTAGCTCCTTTTCGGACAACACTCGTTGATCATCGCCCGGAGTCTTGGACCCAGTGATTTTCATTTTTGGCCCCCGAGCTGGATTGTGAGTCAGTGTCCCCTTCTCAACGAGCCAGTCGAGGAATTGACGCAACGCCGATAGGCGCCGACGTCTGGTTGACGTCGCAAGGTCTTCCTCCTCCAGCGAACGTAGAAACCGTCGAACTGCTTTTAAATCGATTTCCTCGACTTCGTGCTCGGAGACGGGGGGGTTCCCAAAAAAGGCAAGGAGGTCGACACGATACGCCCGTCGAGTCTGCGAAGAACGAATCGTCTCTAGGAACTGAGCAAGCAGGTCTACTGGCACGGGTAGAGGATTTAACTATTGATAAAATATATTCTCACGACTAGAATTCCGAACAGTATAATTTACTAGTGATAATGTTCTTTATCAAGAATAGAGAGTTTTCAATCCCTGTGTGCTGAGATTATGAAGCCGAGGCCGTGGACGGATTTCCACGCCCACAGCCTCAGCTCTTCGTCTAGGCTGAAGAAGATGTCGTTGGTCTGCTTTCTCGAGTGGTAGGCTCCTCCCCGCTGGACCGTCGGGCTAACCGTTCTCGGTGGCTGTGACTCCTGTTTTGTATCGGAAGGTCGCGGCAACGCTGCGACCCTCGGGCATGTTGCTGGACCGAAGCGCATGGACCGATCCCCCATTCAGATAGGCCTTCACGGCGGCATAATTGAGGAGATCTCCGTCTCCTGGCTGTTGTGATTCGTGGATTTCGACGGTATTCGAGTCGGGGTCGAATCGTCCCCATCGGTGTTCTTCTACTGGAACGAAGAGTGTATCCACCCGACCGTACGCGCAGGCAGGAATGATCTCGTGGAAGTCCCCCGAAGCAAGTCCCCCATCCTGGTAATAGAGTTGTTCGAAGCGGTCTTTTTCTTTGTCCTGAGCCTCAAGAAATACAGGTTCTACAATTTGCCAGGCCTTCTGATGAAGCTCTTTCATGTTAAGCGGCTCAGGATTGCCGGAGACGATCTCATCTTCGATCAGATGCTGAAAGCTATTGACCTCCTTGTAAATCGGTAAATACTCTTTCACACCGGCGAGAACCAACGGGACGTTCTCTTCTCCGAGATAGTCACTCACACTCTCATCCACCTCACGGAAGAAGCGCTTCAACTCGACCTGAGGTTCGTCACTCAGATCCTCTGAGGTAACACCGTGGCCGTGTCGAGGCCTATGAGCCGCGTCTGAGCGACTTCGTTCGGCCCCTTGTGCACTCTGATTCTGTGTTCGAGCTTCAAGCCGTCCATCTTCTTCTGTGTCATCGTACTTCTGTACGGCCTCTAAAATGTCCCTTGGGATTTCGGCGGATCTGACCTCACTGATGGCCTGATGCGTGCCCTGATACAGTCGGACATCGTTTTTGCTGAGGGCCAGCAGATAGAATCTATTATTGGTTGCAATAAGTGGAAAAAGTGGCTTCAGATGGAATCGGTCATTGACGACCGCAACTTCGTCAAAGGATAGAGGCAAACGAAAGAATTCAGTGTTCTCTGGAGTAATAAAGACGGCCAACCCCTCGCTCATTCCCCGCCAGAAATCGGGACGATCCAACTGTTGACGCGCCTCGGCAAGAATTTCATCGATCTGGTTGCCTCGATGACCTTGCTCTTGGAGCTGGCTTCTGGCCTCCCGAAGGAGATTTTTTAAGCGGGTCGGATTTTGGGACCAATCAGATTCATATCGATGAGTCGGCATGTAAAGCGAAATGCAGACGTCATCTTCGAGCTCCGCGAGACGTTCCAGATTGTGACGGTTGAAGAGATCCATTATCGCTACAGCTAGGATTTTGAGCAGGTACTGACGGGATGCAAAAGACGCGTACCTATTTACAAGTAGTACTGAGAGGTACGCAGGAGCCTGTAGCATCTCCCCACGACACTCCTTCCTCGACCATCCGAGGAGATGGCAGATCTTTCCTTTCAACACCAACGACCGTCGAGACGAGGACTCAACAGCGTTCAGGCCTTCGGAATCCGAGCAAACTCGCAGTAAAAACGCTACGTCGACAGTCGAGCAACGGCTCAGGAATGCTTCCGAGTCGGAAGATCGGGGCTATGTACAGGCTCGTCACGGTGAGGATGACGATCTCCAGAGAAGGACGGTGAAGGCGGAGCCGGATGCCAGCGCGGCCCTCCTGGAGGACCTCCCGAAGACCCCGAATCATCGCTCCAGATGAAATGCCAGAGCAGTGTCCCGAGAATGATCGGGCCAAAGGCCACAAAAAAGCTTAATACCTGATATATCCAGTTCATAGCACTACTAACGGGACTACCTAAAATCAGGAACTGGGCAGGATACGACCTCCGTCATCCACCTCGGATTCACCCTGCCTTAATGTTCACGCTCGATCGGATCAACAGTTTCGTGGGTACAGCTAGATTTCTCGTAGACCCCGAGAAGGCGGCGGAGGCTATCTGTGTCATCTATTACGGATGCCTCTCCTCTCCGCTTCTTGGGAGGATGCCTATTACGATGTCATTACGAGTAAGATAGACACTCACGGAGGTGTCTCGGTTGTCGTTGTTTGTTGATTGGTTGTAATTGCAATAACGGAGGTCTCATTCTCCGTCTTCCCTCCGTCCAGAGAAACGATTCCGCACACCACCTATTCATGAGTCTCGATCCTCTGGCTGATACACGACGACACACTCCCGTGGTCTCCTCTTCTACCAAGACCGGCCCTTTTCTTACGATCACTGGTCCCACAGCAGTCGGCAAAACAGAACTAAGCCTCGAAGTCGCCGAGAGATTGAATGCAGAAATCGTTTCTGCCGACAGCCGACAAGTGTATAAGGAACTCACCATCGGTACGGCCAAACCCAGCCCGCAAGCTCGCGAACGGGTCCCTCACCACTTTATCGGGGAGCGGACCCTCCACGCCCCCTTCTCGGCTGGCACATATGCGACCGAGGCGAATGATCGAATTCAGTCGATTGTCGATCGAGGCCGTCCCCCCCTCATCGTAGGAGGGGCCACCCTCTACCTTCACGCACTTCAGTATGGGCTGGCCGACATTCCGGATGTGGACGACGACGTTCGAGAGTGGCTCGAGGAACGCCTCGAAAGCGAGGGACAACAAGCCTTGTACGACGAGCTGCAGGAGATTGACCCCAAGCAGGCAGCGAAATCAGATCCGACCAAGACGCATCGGGTCATTCGTGCACTTGAGGTCTATCATGGGACGGGGAAGCCTCTGACCCATTACTACGAAAACCAACCTGAACCGCCGTTTTCATACGCAACGGTCGTCCTGAACCGCGATCGTGATAAGCTTTAC
>CAYXAD010000002.1:44649-49957 GCA_964462965.1 uncultured Salinivenus sp. | reverse complement strand
GGTCGTCGTTCGCTCAGAATGACTTCGGCTAGCGTATTTGTGCTGGTCTACTTAGAATTCGTCGTCGAAGGGCGGTGACGACTCGCCAGTTGCTTGCACCGCGGCAAGCTCAACGGTGAATACGCTCTTTAGCGCCACTTGGGATCCCAAGCGGTGGGGGCAGGCAGCAAAAAGGAACATGGTCACTCGAGGCGTCGCCATCGTACACGGTCCCCTTCGACAATGCCGTACTGATCAGCGAAGCCGGCCGGGGTTTCGAGGACGTATTGGGCCGGATATCCCGATCGAATGCCGTCCGGCGAGTTCGGAGAGGCGTATTTGGAGAGGCTTACCACCTGGGAGTCGGCATTAATGAAGAAGAGATCGAGAGCGACCGGCGTATTGGCCATCCAGAAGCGACGGTGCCTTTCGTCGTCAAAAACAAAAAGCATCCCGCTCGTGTCACTCGGGAAGCCTTCTCGTTCCATCATCCCCCGTTCCCTCGAGGAATCAGTCTCGGCAATCTCGATCTCTACTGTAACGGTCGAGTCTCCATCCTGAATGAAGGCGAGATTCCCTTCGTGGTCAAAGGGAATCGTTTCGGTCGTATCCGTCGCCGACGGGTTATTTTCGTCCGAGCGAGTACAGCCAAGGCTCCCAGCAAGCAGTAAAGCGAAGAGGACTGCCCAGAGGGAACAAGAGAGGGGAATCAGTTGCTTTCCCCAGAATGGAACTTCGATAGATCGGTTCAATCGGTACGTGTCCATCGGATCTGTGTGCTATCGGTGAGACCGAAACGATTAGCAAAGCCCGCACGGACTTCGACCGTAAATTTATTCGGCGCGTCCGGCTCAATAGAGGTTTCGGAGAACGGCGTCGTGCGGCGTTCGATGTTTATAACTTGCGAGTCGGGAGCGACGAACACGATGTCGAGCGGGAGAGGAGTGTTTTTCATCCACATGCCCTGTTCGTCCACCGAGTCGAAAATAAAGAGCATGCCTCGATCGTACCCGAGCGACCGACGGCGCATGAGGCCCCGCTTCCGTTCCCGCTGCGTATCTGCAATTTCGATGTCGATGGTCGTGAGCGTGTCGCCCCTGGGTTGGACGAATGCGAGAGTGCCCTCTTTCTGAAATTCTGTGTTTTCGCCGGATTGCTCCGTCTCGTCGGTACACCCCAGGAAGAGGAGGAGAACCAGGACGGGGACGGTTGTGAGGACTGTCTTCATAACAGAAGGAGAAAGTAAGTCACGTCGAACGCTGATCGTTCTCCCATCAGAGGGCTCGTTCCATGTACACAGCCTCGTCGAGGGGATTGTGGTAGTACGGGCCCCGTTCCTCGAACCCGAGCGACCGGTAGAGCGTCCGGGCCGGAATCATGGAAGCCACCGTATCGAGACGCATCACCTCGTAGCCGAGATCCTTGGCGATCTCGAGAATGGCCCGGGCGAGGTGCCGCCCGATGCCATGGCCGCGAACGTCCGGGGTTACGTACAGCCGCTTCATCTCGCAGACGCCCTCCTCGTCGAGCGGCTTGACCGCCACGACGCCCACAGGGGTGCCGTCCACCTCAGCCAGCAGGATGGCGCCGTCCGGCGGCGCATACGGGCCGGGAAGGGCCTCCATCTCTCGCTCAAAATCTTGAAAGTTGAGGTCAAAGTCCAGGCTTTCGACGTACTCTCGAAAGAGGGTGCGGGCCGCGTCGAGGTCTTCGTCCGATTCTGCATGGCGGATGAGTGGCTCCATCACCGGTGGGGGGAACGCATGAGTTCGTAGAACAGCAGTGTCGGGGCAGGAAAGATCGGGGCGACAGCACAGGGAGGCAAGGGGAGGCTGACGACGATGAGTGGCGAGACGGAGGCTCTGAGAGAACGTCGGAGGAGAAGAAAAACTTACTCCGGAAGCAGGCGCTCCGTGATTGCGTCCGCGGCCAAGAACCCGTCACTCGTGAGACGAACCTGCGCAGAGTCGTTGGCATAAATGAGGCCTTCCTCCGTCAGACGAGCGAGCAGCGAGGCCTCCGACTCACGCAGGTCGTAACCGTACGTATTTTCGAGCACGTCGAGGTCTACCCCTTCCTTCGTTCGAAGACGGAGAAGAACGTACTCTTGCGCGAGGGCCGTTTGATCCAGCGTTTGCCGATACGACACGGGAGGATACTGTTCGGCCAAGAGGTCGATGTAGCGCTGTACGTCATTCACATTTGACCATCGGCGTGCGAGCGGGTTCTGTTTCCGATTGGTCCACCAGAACGTTTGGGCGCCGGGCCCAACGCCCAAGTGATTCCCGTGGGTGTAGTAATTCTCCTGGTGGACGGAGCGATGATTCGGGCGTGCAAAATGCGTGAACGCATACTGGTCGTAGCCCTCCTCCCGCAAAAACGTCATCGCATATTCAAGGCGTTTGGCCTGTTCCACATCCAGCCGATGGGTGCTCTCCTCCGTTGGGGCTTCGATGAGAGAGAGGTGAGGGATTTCGAGATCTACGGCGCGTTGGAGAGTCGTTTTCCAATGCGAGAAAGAGTGGGAGGGCCACCCAAAGAGAAGATCAATGGAGAGCGACTGGAATCCGGCCTGACGACCGTGTTCGATTGCACGTTCGGCCTCCTCGGACGAATGCTGCGCATTCACGGCGGAAAGGTCCTCATCGTCGAACGAGAGGACCTCAATGCTGAGACGATTAAAATTCAGCCGTCGGAGCCTGGAGAGATCGCGCAGCTGGGCGTCGGCGGGATGAATCTCAGCGGTGGCTTCTTCGATGGCCGAGGCGTCCAAAATCTCCGCACCGGTGCGGGTCAGTTCGTGCACCGTTTCGAACGGGAGGAGAGAGGGACGGCCGCCTCCCACGTACACGGTCGTGAAGGGCTCTTCGAGCGTGTGCTGGTGGACGTAATATTCCAGTTCTCGACTGAGCGCCGTGGCAAAGGACGAGAACTTTGATCGATCTGTGACGACGTAGTAGGCCTCGTCGTGGGCCCGGCGATGACGGCGAAAGGGGATGTGGACGTAGAGACCAGCCACGATTCAGGAGGTTAGGAGGAAGGGGCCGATGAAGTGCCAGGTGTTGGGGCAGAACGTTCTTTCATTTTCCATTGCTGAATTTGTACGTGATCTTTGATAACATCAAGGCTTTGAAGGACGACGGAGCGGGCCAGTCGGTTTAGACGCTCGTCGTATTTGGGGCTCAGCAGCGCCTCGGCGGAGACAGAGGTCACCTGAGCCACGACCTTGTCGTTTTCCAAGGAGCATGCATCGGCCACCATCCGGTCGACGACGTTGAAGACGATGTCACTTATCGAGCGTTCCAGCAGGTTGGCAATGGGGCGGCCCACCCCGGGGAAGGAGGCGATGGTGCTGATCTCTCGGTTGCGATCAACAGCCTCTGCAATGACCTCATTCAGGTAGTTCTGAAAATCCTCCTGGTGGGTGCCGTAGGCCACGGCGGTGGCTTCCTGCAGGCGGTGCGTCACGGCTTCGACGAGGGCCTCTCGCTGGGGGGCAATGACTTCGCGACCGATCCGTTCGGTGACGGCCTGGCTTCCCCGGATTTCTTTCTGAAGGCCGTCGATAATGCGAACAGTCACCCGATCGCTGATCTCTTCGAGAACGATCTCGCGGTACTTGTCAAACGTCTGATAAACGGCGGTATTGCGCAGATCCAATAGCCCCAACCGCTGCATCTTGGGAATCATGGCAATAATGCGCAGCAGGCGCAGCGAGCGGAGGGAGCCGACGGGAATACAGCCGAGGACGTCGTACCAGTGAATAAAGGGGTAGAAAAACCAGCGGTGGTATCGATGATTGTAAATGGCGATCCCCCATCGCACGAGAATCTCGGCGACGAAGATGGCGACGAAGACGAGGTCGATCACCACAAACCGCTCGTGAATCGTCTCATTGTACCAGGTATAGACCGCCGGGAGGTACGTTTGCAACTGTCCCTGCACGACGGGGCTTGCAAAGCCCCAGTCGACGATGAGCAGGATGAGGTTGGCCACGATGAGGGCCATCATTACCACGTCGACCGTGAGCCAGAGCGTTTCTCGTTCCTTCTGTTTCTCTTCTTGCGGTTCGCTCATGGGAGAGAAGGTCACAAAGAGGGCTCGTGAGAGAATTCGGCGGAAAGGAGGCACTCTGCTTTCTTCTGAGCTCCAGACTCCGTAATATCCGGGACGTGCCGCACAATCTCGAAGTTGCTTCAGGAGTGCCCGCCGTTCCCCCTATGCTCGATCTTCGCAGCCTTCGCGACCAGATCGACGCCTTTCAGGAGTATCACGTCGAACACCAGGATCGGCGCACTCGGCAGTGCCGCCGGGCGAAGGCGCTTCTGGACGCATGTCACGAGTCCTGGACGGACGTACAGGACGCCGTGGAGAGGACGCAGCCCCGCCGCCTCGTGGCTGGGATGCGAGAGCCGCCAGCTTCGACCACGAGCGTACCCGAGCGGCCGACGCCGGTGACGGTCGTCGCGACGGACGGGTCACAGGTGTATCCCGATCGTCACGTCGAGCCCACGTTTTTTCTGCTCAACGTCAGTCGGGTGGCCTTTCAGTACGGCACCACCGAGGAGGCGCTTCTGGAGACGGTGCCGCGGCTCCGGTTTCGAGAAGACGTGGACGAAAACGTCGAGGCCCCCGTTGAGTCATTGACCACAGAGCTCGTGTCGGCCTTGCGGGACGAGAAGGAGCTCCAGCAGCTCTTTGCTACTGCCCAGAGCGCCCAGGTCGACAGTCGCCCGCTCGTGGCGCTGGCCGACGGGACCCTCATTCGGTGGATGATTCGAGGCATGAATAATGACAGCCTTGAGAACGAGCTCATTGCCCGCTACACGACGTATCTCGATGATTTTCAGTCGGAGGGATTTCCCCTTGCCTCGTATGTGAGTATGCCTGCCTCTACTGAGCTCGTCAATCTCCTGCGCTTTGTGGCGGGGGACCTCGAGGCGCCCGCCCCCGAGATTCCGTTGCCGACGGACTCGGCACCGTCACTCGATGGATTGCTCGATCGGCACGTGGTCGCTCTCCTTCTGGAGGAGGGCGAACGCTCGGCCGTCTTTGTGTCCGCCTCCCACATTCAGCGCGACTATCCCCGGGAGACGGAGATCTGCTTCTTTTACGTTCACATCCCAACTCCTTCCGGAGAGGGCGAGATCGCTCGGATCGAGGTCCCCCGCTGGGTGGCCGAGCAGCCCCCCCTCCTCGACCGCGTCCACGCGACCGTCCTGTACGAGTGCAAAAAGGGAGAAGGCTATCCGCTCGCCCTGTCCGAGGCCCACGAGCGGGCCGTCATCCGGGCGTCGGAGCGGGAGGCCTTCTTTCGGCTTCTGGAGCG
>CAYXAD010000002.1:0-44549 GCA_964462965.1 uncultured Salinivenus sp. | reverse complement strand
AGCGGGCCGTCATCCGGGCGTCGGAGCGGGAGGCCTTCTTTCGGCTTCTGGAGCGGCGGCTGCAGCGCGACGGGCTGTCCATCACGGGATCGCGCAAGCGCCGTACGAAGCAGCGCCCCCGGGTTTGAAGGTCAGAATGGAGGAGCGCATGGGAGCTCACGGGCGTGGTCGCGGTGGCTGTTTTCCGCTGAGAAAGGCACTGCTGGATCGCCGAAACAGAGGGATGATTGGCTGGGGAACAGGCGTTCTCATAGAATTGGGCACCGCCTCCCGTGGTCGCTACACATCGGATCGGGGGAGAAAGCCTCCTTGCCGGTCCAGAAATTGTCTCCAGTAATATTTCGAGGGGGGCATAGTAGGAAGGAGTTGATTCTGGTTCCGGGAAGTGGTTACGATGTTACAGCGGCTCGGCCTCTGTACGGCCGTACTTCTCGTGGGGTGCCATTCGTTGCTGTTCATCTGTTACATCAAAAAACATGGCCGAGGACGAAGCGATCGGAGAAGTCATCGAGTCAAGCACCCGTCAGTTCGTCGCTGAGGTATACGAGGACGCGGAGGCCCCTCCGTTCGGCTCCTGGGTGAGGGTCGACGGGGAGGACGGACGGATGCTCTTTGGGCTCGTCAGCCACGTGGAGACCGGAAGCTACGACACAAATCGACAGGCCGTCGCGCTCGGTCTTTCTCCAGAAGAGCGCGCTCAGGAGATGCCGATGGTGCAGGAGCTCCTTCGCACGACCATTCGTGCCCAGGTGCTGGCCTGTCAGGAAGAGGACGGACAGCTCCGACAGACGATGCCTCCGTGGCCCCCGGGCATCCATGACTTCGTCTATCCGTGCACGGACGAACAGGTGTGTGCCCTGGACGCGCCCTTTGACTTTCTCCGAACGCTCGTCGAGCACCCGGATCCTGCCGTGCCCGTCGATGATCTTCTCGTGGCCGTTCTACGACAGATCCACGCGGCGCATGGGGGAGAACACGGCGGACGTGAGCCCCTGGTCCAAGCCGGTCGGGCACTCAGTCGGCTCTTGGATGACGACCACGAGCGACTGCAATCCATTCTCCGACGGGTGTTGTGACCGGGAAACGGGCACCAATCGAAATACGGGGCGTACACTCCTTTTTGCCGGCCTCCCTTCTGATGATATGACCGCTTCTCCTGGAGAGCACGATCGCCCGTCGCGCCCCACAATTCTTCGCGACCTGCTGGTTTTTCAGGTCAAGCTTTGGCTCGAGGGATTCAAGGACCTTGCCCTGGTGCCTCTGTCGATTGGGGCTGCCGTCATCGACATTCTGTTTCGAAAATCGACCGGACAGGGCACGCTCTATGCGCTCATGCGGGTGGGGGACCGATTCGAGCGGTGGGTCAATCTCTACGGGGCATTGGAGCGGAGGCGAGAGCGTGACTCTCTGTTTCCAGTTTCTTTTCTAGATCCGGAAGGGAGGCGTCAGCCGTCCGAACAGAAGGCCTCCGCGGACGAGGAGACGCCTGAGGAGTCCTCGTCTGCGTCGTAACGTGAGACGTTACGTTCTCAGACGATCGGCCAGTCCGCGCAAGATCTGCATGACGGTAAGTGCGGCGAGGCGAGCGGTACGGTCATCGAGGTCGACCGTGGGATTGAGCTCCACCACGTCGATGGACGTGACCTGCGGACAGCGGCCCGCCTGGTAGGCAGCGTAGAGCCAGAGGTCCTGATCCACTCCTCCGACGGCGGGAGCACTCACCCCCGGAGCCTGGGCCTGGTCGACAGCGTCGAGGTCAAACGTGACCATGGTCGGCGCCGTCGTGGACTCATAGATCGCCTCCACCGTTTGGCGGGAGAGATTTTCGGCCCAGAGGTAGCGCCCGTCGTGTGCCTCGATGAACTGGAGGTGTGCCGGGGCCGTGCTGTGGGGGAGGAGCCCCGCTACGGTGTAATGGCGGCAGAGGCCAGTGGCATGCTCCAGGGCCTGTCGGAAGGACGACCCCGAGTGGGGGCGGCCGTCCACGAGCGGGCGGACGTCCGGGTGGGCGTCCCAGTTGAGAATCGTCACGTCCTGCTCGGCTTGCACGTATCCGAGAAAGTGTCCGTAGGCTGTTTCGTGGCCTCCGCCGAGGACGATGGGCACCACGCCTTGTCGAAGAAGCGGCGCAAGGACCGTCCCAAGGGCCCCCTGATCCTCCTGGAGCGGGCCGTCGTTTTTGAGGTTGCCGAGGTCTTTGGTGTGACGGAGAAGGTCGACGAACGCCTGATGTCGGCGCGCATCCGGCGTCATTCCGTAGAGCCCCTCCCGAAGTTTGCTGGGGGCTTCCGCCGCGCCGGGGCGCCCTCCGTTTCGGGCAACCCCTTCATCCACAGGAAACCCGATCAGGGCCGCAGATGCATCGGACGCGTCGAGATCGTCCCCGGCGAGCAGATGGCCGAGGCGTACGTCGTCGTCCGTGGTGTCCGGGGGCGAGATGACAGAGGATTCGAGGTCGGTCATACCGATCTGTGAGCAGGGTTGTGAAGCGGAGGACAGATTGAAGACGCCTCCCTCATTCTCTGGTAGAGGCCGGGAACGAATGAAACGAAGGAGGGAGACCCAGCCGCTGACTTCCAGGGACGCGAACCAACCAGTGATGTTTATAAATTTCTGCTGAGCCCGATAAAAGACACGTGGAATTGCGGGGGCGGCGAGCACGTCTCAAGACGGCCAGCGTTGGCCCTTGACGTAGGTCACTCGGACTGCATTGGGGCGGAAATGGTAGAGCCAGTGGTTCAGGCTGGGCGCGTCAATCAAGACGAAGTCCGCCTGCATGCCGGGGGCGAGGGTACCCATTTCGTCGGCCCGATTCAGAGCGGCGGCGGCCTGTCGGGTGGCCCCCGTCAACGCTTCGGCGGGCGTCATGCGCTGTAGGGTGCAGGCCAAGGTCAAGGCGAGGGGGAGATGGTAGCTGGGGGCGGTGCCGGGATTAAAGTCAGTGGCCACGGCGACGGGTACGCCTGCATCCAAGAGGGCCCGGGCAGGAAGGGGCTCTTCGTCCAGGTACAGCGTCGCCAGGGGGAGGCTTACGGCCACCACCTCAGACTGAGCGAGCGCCTCAATGCCGGCAGCTGAGACGTGTTCGAGATGGTCGGCGGAAGCGGCCTTTACGTCGGCGGCGAGGGTGGCTCCGCCAGTGTCCGAAAGCTGATCGGCGTGCAGCTTGGGTTGAAGCCCATGCTCCCGGGCGGTGTCGAACAGGCACCGGGCCTCGTCAGGAGTGAAGGCACCGTCCTCGACGAAGGCGTCGCAAAACTCGGCGAGGTTCTCCTCGGCCACAGCAGGAATGAGCTCGTTCCGGAGCAGCTGCAGATAGCCCCGGCGGT
This sequence comes from uncultured Salinivenus sp., assembly GCA_964462965.1. Classification (GTDB taxonomy): domain Bacteria; phylum Bacteroidota; class Rhodothermia; order Rhodothermales; family Salinibacteraceae; genus Salinibacter. The sequence goes on along the minus strand of CAYXAD010000002.1, from coordinate 41,220 downwards.
CGCTCTCGTATTCCGGGGGCAGCGCGTGGGCGCCGAGGAAGGTCGGGACGAGGGTGAGCGGGTGTGTATCCTGCAGTCGACGGTAGACCCGAAGGGTCTTCAATTCATCCTCCACGCTCAAACCGTATCCGCTTTTGGCCTCGACCGTCGTCACCCCCAGCTGTGCCATGGCCCGGAGGAAGGTGCGGGACCGCTCGTAGAGGGCCTCTTCAGAGGCTGCCCGAGTTTCTCGGACGGTGCTCAGGATGCCGCCCCCGGCCTCGGCAATGTCGAGGTAGCTCGCCCCTTCGAGACGCATGGCAAATTCGTCGTCCCGCCACCCCCCGAAGGCCAGATGGGTGTGGCAGTCGATGAGGCCGGGAACGACGAGGGCTTCTTCAGCATCGATCGGGGGAACGTGTTCGTACTCACTCGGCAGGTCTGCGGCTGGGCCGAGCCAGTCAATGGTGTCGTTGCTCCAGGCCAGCGCAGCGTCCTCGATTGTTCGAAGATTCGTCGGGTCCGCGTCGGAGGAGGGAGGAGGGGGAGTGACGAGAGACCCAATGTTGGTGAGGAGGGGCATGAGGGGCTGCTTCTGTCGGTTTGAAAGCAGATGATCGGGCTGGCCGGCTCAGAACGAGTGTGCGCACCAGAGACTGAAGGTATTACGTATTGCGTGTTGCGTATTTTTGTGAGTGCTACGCAATACGTAATACGAAATACGCACTACCCATTCACCATCGGCAGGTCCACGTCGCGCTCGCGGGCAGTGTCGATGGCGTCTTCGTAGCCCGCGTCGGCGTGGCGCATGACACCGGTGCCGGGATCGTTCGTGAGCACCCGCTCGAGGCGCCGGTCGGCCTGGTCGGTCCCGTCGGCCACACACACCATGCCCCCGTGGATCGAGTAGCCAATGCCGACGCCGCCGCCGTGGTGGAGCGACACCCAGCTCGCCCCTGAGGCAGTGTTCAGGAGGGCATTGAGGAGGGGCCAGTCGGCGATGGCGTCCGACCCGTCTTTCATGCCCTCCGTTTCTCGGTTTGGTGAGGCCACAGACCCAGCGTCCAGGTGATCGCGCCCGATGACGAGGGGCGCATCGACCTTGTCGTTTTGGACGAGCCAGTTGAAGCGGGCGCCCATCTCGGCCCGCTCACCGTACTCGAGCCAGCAGATGCGCGCCGGCAGGCCCTGAAACTGCACCTTCTCGCGCGCCTGCTCGATCCAGCGGTGGAGAGAGGGCTTATCGGGAAAGGTCTCTAGGACGGCTTCGTCCGTAACGGCAATGTCGTCCGGATTTCCAGAGAGGGCGGCCCAGCGGAAGGGGCCCGAGCCCCGGCAGAAAAGGGGGCGAATGAAGGCCGGGACGAAGCCCGGGAAGTCGAAGGCTTCGTCCATGCCTCGATGATCGGCCACCTGTCCGCGGAGGTTGTTGCCGTAGTCGAAGGTGACGGCGCCCTTGTCTTGCATGTCGAGCATGGCCTCCACGTGGGTCTGCATCGAATCGAGGACCGCCTCGTGGTAGCCCTCCTGATCCTCCTCCCGGAGCGTATCCGCTTCCTCGAGGGAATATCCGTTGGGAATGTACCCCGAGTGGAGGTCGTGGGCGGCCGTCTGGTCAGTGAGCACGTCGGGCACCACGTCGCGTCGCACGAGCTCGGGGAGCACCTCGGCAATGTTGCCGACGAGGCCCACCGAGTGCGCCCGTCCTTCCGCTTTAGCCTCCGTGACGATGTCGAGCGCCCGATCCAGATCGGTGCACATCTCGTCGCAGTATCCCGTGTCGACGCGGCGCTGAATCCGCTCCGGGTTCACTTCCACGCCGAGAAACGCAGCCCCGTTCATGGTCGCCGCCAGCGGCTGTGCCCCGCCCATCTCGCCGAGGCCGGCGGTCACGACGAGACGCCCTTCGAGGGTGCCGCCGAAGTGCTGGCGGGCACACTCGGCAAACGTTTCGAACGTCCCCTGGATGATGCCCTGCGTGCCAATATAGATCCAGGAGCCGGCCGTCATCTGGCCGTACATGGTGAGTCCCAGTTGCTCCAGGCGGCGAAACTCGTCCCAGTTCGCCCAGCGGGGCACGAGGTGGGAGTTGGCGATCAGCACGCGCGGGGCCTCTGGGTGGGTCTGAAAAACCCCCACGGGTTTGCCGCTCTGGACGAGCAGGGTCTCGTCGTTCTCCAGTCGCTGCAGCGTGTCGACGATGGCGTGATAGCAGTCCCAGTTCCGAGCAGCTTTTCCCGTTCCTCCGTAGACGACGAGCTCGTCCGGATTTTTGGCCACCTCCGGGTCGAGGTTGTTCATGAGCATGCGAAGGGCGCCCTCTTGATGCCACCCTTTGCAGTGGAGCTCTGATCCGGTCGGCGCACGGATGGGGGTTGGAGGCGCTGAGACAGCCATGGCTAGGCGAGAGGAGGATGGTGAAGAAAAGAAACGTGTGGGGTGGGAAGGGAGGCAGGCAAACTCTCAGAAGATGACGCCTATGCGAAAGGGAATGAGCATCTTCGTGTCTTCTTCGCCAACGAGGAGCGCCGGATTGAACTCGAAGAACAGGGAGCTTTCACTGAGCAGCCAGGCCTTGCCGACCCCGAGATGAAAGGTGGGACCGCTTTCGGCAGTCGTATTGCCGAAAGGCACATAGGCCCCGCCCCCGCCGAGGAAATACATACTTTCTCGCCCCATGCCGGGCAGCGTCACAATGATTGAGGCCTGTGGATCGAAGGCATACGAAGCGTCGTCTCGTCCCTGAAAGATGTAGCCGGTGAGGCCCGTTCCCACCCCGAGAGAGACCTCCTGATTGATGGGGGCGGAGACGCGAAAGCGAACGCCCGGCCCCACGCTATTATCCGCCGTACTTCCCATTGCCTGTAGGCCGAGGCCAAACCGAGGTTGTTGCTGCGCCTGGGCGGGGAGTGAGACGCTCAGCGCAAAGACGAGGACAAGAGACAGGGAGAGAAGACGTTTCATGAATCGACAGCGTGGATGAATAAACAGAATCAAGGCATGAGGTGAGACGTTGCAGCGGGCCGAAGGAAACGGAGGGGCCCTCCGGGTCTCGCTGGAACCTAGGGTCCGAACCGGTTTGTTTTCACGGTATTCGGAACGTACGCCTGCGTACAATAATCGTCAACTTGCTCCATAAGTTACGTCGGCGTCTGGCGCTCATTCACCGATAAGTGTCATTTCTGTAGATTTCGTTTATGGCTGACTCCTCAGATGCTTCTTCCCCGTCAACGGACACTTCTCCTCAGACGTGGGATCCGACCGCTTTTGAAGGGGCTGATTTTTATGACCTCGAAGCACTTCTCTCTGATGAGGCCCTAGCCGTGCGGAACGAGGTTCGGTCCTTCGTCACGAAAGAGGTGATTCCCATCATTGAGGAATATGCTCAGCGAGCCGAGTTCCCCCGGGAGCTCATTCCTACCTTTGCCGAGCTCGGCTTGCTGGGGCCCAACCTCCCGTCAGAGGTCGGGGGCGGAGGCCACAGCAATATGGTGTATGGTCTCATGATGCAGGAGGTCGAGCGGGCAGACTCGGGACTTCGATCGTTTTGTTCGGTGACGGGCTCTCTCGTGATGTATCCCATCTGGCGCTACGGGAGCGAGGCACAGAAGGAGCGCTGGCTGCCTGCCTTGGCCGAGGCCGACGCCATTGGATGCTTTGGGCTCACGGAGCCGAATGTCGGGTCGAACCCCTCCGCCCTCGAGACGCGCGCCCGGCGGGACGGGGACACCTGGGTGCTGGACGGACACAAACGATGGGCGACCAATGCCACCATTGCCGACGTGGCGGTCGTCTGGGCAAAAGACGAGGAGGACGTCATCCGCGGGTTTTTGGTCGAGACGGACCGGGACGGGGTGTCGACGCCTCCGATTGACGACACGTGGTCGCTGCGGGCGGCGGTCACCAGTGAAGTCGTTCTCGACGACGTGCGCGTTCCGGAGGCGCACCGGCTTCCTGAGGCTGAAGGGCTCAGGGCCCCGCTCTCGTGTCTGACACAGGCGCGCTACGGAATTTGCTGGGGCACCGTCGGAGCGGCCATGGCCTGCTACGACGTGGCGCGCCAGCACGCGCAGAATCGCACCCAATTTGGGCGCCCCATCGGCGGCTTTCAGCTCATGCAAGAGCGGTTGGTCGAGATGGTTCAGGAAATCACCAAAGCACAGCTTCTCAACTGGCGGCTCGGCTCCCTGAAGGATGCCGGAACCATGCGCCCCCAGCAGGTCTCCCTCGCCAAGCGCAACAACTGCGAGATGGCCCTGGAGGTGGCACGGTCGGCCCGGCAAATGCTGGGGGGAAATGGGGTAACCAGTATGTACCCAGTCATGCGACACATGGCCAACCTCGAAAGCGTCGTCACCTACGAAGGCACCCACGAGGTGCATACGCTCGTGGTGGGGCAGGACGTGACGGGAGAGAATGCGTTCACCTGAGGGGGCTGGTACGGGGGAGAGTTCTTCATACTCCCGAGTTGGCACGTCGCCCCCATTTTCAGAGAGCCCCCCGCCTCGTCCTGTTTTGTTCGACGCACATCCCTCTGACCGAGGGTACGTGGGCCATTCCCTGTCACATGAAGGGACGTCGGCGAACCGCTACGCCGTGGCGCCGTCGCCCGACGGCGTCCCATCGGTAGGAAGGGGCACCGTGTCCTCGGACGCGAGGGCCGCCTGTGCAGCCGCCAGGCGGGCCACCGGCACTCGGTAGGGGGAGCAGGAGACGTAGTCGAGCCCTGTGTCGTAGCAGAATCGGACCGAGGAGGGCTCGCCCCCGTGCTCGCCACAGATGCCGACCTTCAGTCCAGTGTTGGTACGGCGCCCCCGCTCCGTGGCCATCTCGACCAGCTCCCCGACCCCTCCTTGGTCGAGGACGCGGAAGGGATCCTGTTCGAGAATTTCCTCCTCGACGTAGGAAGGCAGGAACGAGCCTGTGTCGTCGCGGCTGAAGCCGAAGGTCATTTGCGTGAGGTCGTTGGTGCCGAACGAGAAGAAGTCGGCTGTGTCGGCGATCTCGTCGGCCTTGAGGGCAGCTCGGGGGACTTCAATCATGGTGCCCACCTGGTAGTCGAGCGACGCATCGCGCTCATCGAAGACCTCAGCGGCCACCGCGTCGATGATCTTCTTCTGATTGGTAAATTCGTTGACGTCAGACACGAGAGGCACCATCATCTCAGGCAACACGTCTACCCCCTCCTCCTGTACGTCCAGGGCTGCTTCGAAGAGTGCCCGGGCCTGCATCTTCGTAATGGCCGGGTGAGTGACGCCGAGCCGACAGCCGCGGTGGCCGAGCATCGGGTTGAACTCCTTCAAGCCGTCGAGGGCTTCCCGAACGTCCTCGACCGGTCGATCGAGCTGATTGGCCAGGGATTCCTGTTCTTCGGCCTCGGAGGGCAAAAACTCGTGCAGCGGCGGATCCAGGAGCCGGACGGTGACTGGATGGCCGTCCATGGTACGGAAGATATCCCGGAAGTCTTCTCGTTGGAAGGGGAGGAGGGCACGGAGAGCGCTACGACGTTCTTCGCTGTTTTCGGCGAGGATCATGCGGCGCATCATCGTGATCCGTTCGTCGCCAAAGAACATGTGTTCGGTCCGGCACAGGCCGATGCCTTCGGCGCCAAACTCGAGGGCTTGCTGGGCGTCCGGCCCGGTATCGGCATTCGTACGCACGTCCATCTCCCGAAATGTATCGACCCAGCCCATAAAGCGGGCAAATTCGCCGCTCAGCTCGGGTTCCACCAGGGGCTGCTTGCCGGTCACCACCTCCCCGGTGGATCCGTTGATCGAGATCCAGTCGCCCTCCTCGATCGTTACGCTGCCTACGGCAAACGACTTCCGGTCGGCGTGGATCGAAATCCCGTCGCATCCAGCGACACAGGGCTTGCCCCACCCTCGCGCGACGACTGCGGCGTGGGAGGTCATCCCGCCCCGGGACGTCAGGATGCCTTCCGCCGCGTCCATGCCGCCGACGTCCTCCGGGCTCGTCTCCGTACGCACGAGGATGACGTCCTCTCCCGCATCGTGCCACTCCTCCGCATCGTCGGCGGTGAAGACGACGCGGCCGACGGCTGCCCCCGGTGAGGCAGGGAGGCCTTTCTCCAGCACGTCGTCTTCGTAGTCGACGTCCGTGGCAAACTGGGGATGGAGGAGCTGCTCCAGGTGCCGGGGTTCGACGAGATTCTCGACGGCGTGGGCCTGGTCGACGATCTCCTCGTCCACCATGTCGACAGCAATCTTCACGGCTGCAGGGCCCGTCCGCTTGCCGTCCCGCGTCTGCAGCAGGTAGAGCGTTCCTTCCTGAACGGTGAATTCGAGATCCTGCATGTCACCGTAATGCTTTTCCAGGATCTCACACGCTTCTTCGAGCTGCTCGTAGATGGACGGCATTTCCCGCTTGAGGTCCTGGATGTCACGGGGCGTTCGGAGTCCCGCCACCACGTCTTCTCCCTGTGCATTTTGAAGAAACTCCCCGTAGAGAGTGGGTTCGCCCGTCGAGGGATTCCTCGTAAAGCAGACGCCCGTACCACTCCGCTCACCCAGGTTGCCAAAGACCATCGTCTGTACCGTAACGGCCGTGCCCCGAAGGCCGGTGATGTTGTTGATCTTCCGATAGCGGATGGCCCGTTCGTTCATCCACGAGTCAAAGACGGCGTTGATCGCTCGATGAAGCTGTTCTCGGGGATCCGTCGGAAACTCCTCGCCGGAGGCGTTTCGATAAATGGCCGTGTAGTGGTCCACTGCGTCTTGCAGGTCCGCCGCCGTCAGGTCCACGTCGGTCTCGGCCCCCCGCTCGTCTTTGATCGCCGACAGGGCTTCTTCAAAGCGGTCTCGATTGATGCCCATGACCACGTCGCCAAACATGTCGATGAACCGGCGATAGGCATCGTAGGCCACGCGTCGGTTGTTCATCTTTCGGGCGAGTCCCTCGGCCACCTCGTCGTTTAAGCCGAGGTTCAGCACGGTGTCCATCATTCCCGGCATCGACGTCGCTGCGCCGCTCCGGACGGACACCAGGAGGGGGTTGTCGGGATCACCGAAGTGAAGATCCATGGCCTCTTCGATGTGTCGGAGGCCGTTGCGGACCTGCTCTTCAAGTCCGTCGGGCCACTTGCCGTCATGGTCGACGTAGTGGTGACAGGCGTCCGTAGTAATCGTATAGCCGGGCGGCACGGGGAGCCCGATCGCGCTCATCTCGTTGAGGTTGGCTCCCTTGCCCCCGAGAAGGGGCGTCTGGTCGCGTCCCCCCTCGGCGTTTCCGTTTCCAAATTGATAAACGTGCTTCGTAGCGTCTGTGGTTGTTGTCATGGCGGTCGAGGAGTAACTGTAATGGGGGAGGGATGATCGCCCCTCGCAACTCCTCCCTCTGACCGCCTTCTACCGGCTCCTGGTAGAGCCGAGAGTCACCGGTTAAAGGAATCTATTCCTTGGTAGAGGGCGAGCCCGACAAGGGCTCCGCTTCCGGCGGCTACGGCCACTCCAGTAAGCATGCCGCCACCGACCGATTTTCCGAGCGTCGAGAGGGACTTTGTGACTCCGGGAGCACCGCGCGTGTTGCCACGGACGAGGGCCACAATGCCGGCGGCCGTCGATGCAGCCGCACCCGTCGCAGTGAGTACGGCAAATCCATTAACTGCAGTGCGTTTGGACATAGGAGGAAGAAGGTAATGCAGAGAAACGGACGAAAAGAGGGTGCCACAACTCGCCGTCGGACAGTTCGCGTCGGGCACCGACGAGTCCTCTACAACCGTTCCCTGGACCCCCGTCGTGGGGGCATCGCTCCCAGACGCGGGGGGGAAGGGGCTCCTGAGCCCAGAGGTCGCTCTGTCATTCGATTCGCCAGCGAAGCGAATGTGGGAAGGAGTGAGTTGCGAAGGGGATATAGGGTGATGAAACCGCACGAATAAAGCTGTCCGACGGCTCAATGCATAATGTAAGTAAAAAGAGGCGACCGAGAAAGCTTTTAGATGGGACTCCAGGTTGAGTGTAACGAGTCTGCAATCGAAGAGACATTGACGGAGAGGGATGGCATTGGGTTTGTACGAACCATGTGTGGAGGGAGATCGGTCTAAGTCCTCTCAGAACGACAGAGAACCGACACCCTGTCACTGAGAAAGAGATGACGGACTGACACTTTCGACACTGCCGCATTGTCGCTCTGAGCCAGCATCGAGCGCGACTTTCGAACAAAACGCCAAGCCGTTATGCCTGCAACGAAGGAAAAGACACGCGATACCGGTCACCGCGAACCGTGGCGTCCTCAGCAGATGATCGAGGACAATCCGGTCGGGCTCGACGAGGAAGCCGTTGAGCAGCTGATTCCGAAGCTCGACGAGATTCAGTGCACCCTGTGGACGCTCTACCACCAGTACCACAAGCACCATTGGCTGGTGGAGGGACCTCAGTTTCGGGATTTGCACCTCTTCTTCGAAGAGAACTACGAGGAGGTGCACAAGTACGTCGACCGGATCGCTGAACGGATCACTGCCCTTGGGGGCATTCCCACGAGTTCGCCGACCGAGCAGGACGAACTGTCCCACGTGGAGCACGAACCCGAGGGAACGTACCGGCTTCGCGCCATGCTCGAACATGACCGGGAGGCAGAGCGAATCCTCTCTGTGCTCGTTCGAGAGACCATTGACGTGGCCATCGAGCATGGTGACCACGGCACTAAACGCGAACTCGAGAAGGTCCTGACCAAGGCGGAAGATCGAGCCCATCACCTCGATCATCTGCTCGGGGAAGACACCCTCGAGTTTGGCCTGTCGGCTGAAGAACCGGTCGAGTAAGACGTTCGCTTTTTGGCTTCTTCGAAGCCCGCCGTCGGCACTGCTGGCGGTGGGCTTTTTTGATGGGTGGGCAACAGAGAACATCCGCAGGAGAGGGACATCATTTGCTCTTGTCGGCGAGGGCTTTGACATTGCCCTGGAGAGTGAAACCTGATTCGTACAGGTCGTCTTCACGAGCAGAGGTGTCTAGCAGAAGCTATTGAGAGCGATTCCATGCAGCCGCACGGCTGTGAACTCGGCAGCATGAGGGCCGCTTTTCGAGGCTGATCCGTCTTTTTTTCATAGGAGAAATCGAGAAGCGATACAGAGATTACAGTTGTTACTGGAACGACCCTCCCATTTCTGTCGTGCCTAAGGGGCTGATTTTGACCAGACGTCCTGGACCTGCATTTCCCGCACTGACTGTTTACTGTTCTACCGTATATGAAGCGTTTAGTAGTCGTAGAGTCTCCCACTAAGGCCCGCACCATTCGCGCCTTCCTTCCGGAGGACGGCTTCCGAGTGGAGGCGAGCATGGGCCACATTCGAGACCTGCCGGCGTCGGCCAAGGAGATTCCTTCTGAATACAAGGATGAGGACTGGGCTCGGCTCGGCGTAAAGGTCAGCAACAGCTTCGAGCCCCTTTACGTCGTTCCGTCGGACAAGAGAGACGTGGTGCAGGACTTACAGTACGCCCTTCGAGATGCGGACGCCCTCTACATTGCGACGGATGAAGATCGTGAGGGAGAGTCGATTGGGTGGCATCTGGTGAAGGTGCTCGAACCGGACGTGCCGGTGCGGCGCATGGTTTTTCACGAGATTACGCAGGACGCCATCCAGCGAGCGCTGGAAGACACTCGTGACATTGACGAGTCGCTGGTCGAGGCGCAGAAGACCCGTCGCATCCTGGATCGCCTGGTGGGATACTCCATTTCTCCGCTGTTGTGGCGCAAGATTAAGCCGAAGCTTTCGGCGGGACGGGTGCAGAGCGTCGCCGTACGCCTTCTCGTGAAGCGGGAAGCGGAGCGCATTACCTTCGTGCCGGCCACCTATTGGGACCTCGAAGCCCAACTGGCAAAGCAGGGCATCGACTTTGAGGCCGAGATGACTCATCTCGGGGGGGTTCGACTCGCGTCGGGGAAGGACTTCGACGAGGACACGGGGCGTCTCAAAGAGGAGCTGACGGAAGGGGAGGACGTTCGCCTTCTGGATGAGGATACGGCCACTGCGTTGGCGGAGCGCCTCCCCGAGGAAACGTGGCGCATCGACGACATCAAGGAGCGGACCCGTACAAAGACGCCGTATGCGCCCTTCATCACCTCTACACTGCAGCAGGAGGCCAATCGCAAGCTGAACCTCTCCTCGAGCCGAACGATGAGCATCGCACAGCGGCTCTACGAGAACGGCTACATCACCTATATGCGTACCGACTCGACGAACCTGGCGGATGAGGCCGTCAAGGGCGCACGCCGAACGGTGGCCGAGCGGTACGGGGAAGACTATCTCAGCTCGTCGATCCGGACGTACAGCTCCTCGGAGAGTGCTCAGGAGGCCCACGAAGCCATTCGGCCTGCCGGCTCCCAAATGAAAACGAAGCAGGAGCTTGGCCTCAGTGGCATCGAAGGGGCCCTCTACGATCTGATCTGGAAGCGCACCCTCGCGACCCAAATGGCCGACGCCAAGGTGCGCTACACGAATGTGTACTTCGAAGCCGGGGCGGGCGACGAAGCGGCTCGGTTTCGAGCCTCGGGCAAGAGCATCGACTTTCCGGGGTTCTTCCGGGTGCTCGTGGAAGGGAGCGACGATCCGGAAGCCGCACTGGCAAGCCGCGAGCGGCCCTTGCCTCCATTGGAAATTGGGGAGACCTCAGTTACTGAATCAGAGGCAGCTCCAGCCGATGGGCAGCGAGGGTTTCGGATCGGTTCCGTGGAGCCCCTCGGGCACGAGACGAAACCCCCGTCCCGCTTTACGGAGGCGTCCCTCGTCAAGACGCTCGAAGAGGAAGGGATTGGTCGGCCGTCCACCTACGCTTCCATCATCGGAACCATCCAGAAGCGGGGCTACGTCCGCAAGAAGGGGAACGCTTTGATTCCGACGTTCACCGCCTTTGCCACAAATAACGTGATGGAGGTGCAGTTCGAGCCGCTCGTGGACGTGAACTTTACGGCCGAAATGGAAGAGGTGCTCGACGACATTGCGCGGGGCGACAAGGAGCCGACGCCCTACCTCAAGCAGTTTTACTTTGGCGATGATGGCATCGAGCCCCGCGTGGAGGAGGGACTCGACCAGATTGATGGACGGGAGATCAGCACCATTTCGTTCCCCAAGCAGTGGGGCGACTACGTGGTTCGTGTGGGCAAGTACGGTCCCTACGTAGAGGGCCCGCTGGAGGACGGATCGACGGCCACTGCGTCCCTCCCCGATGATCTTGCCCCGGGAGACACCACGGAGGAACGACTCGAGGCCATTCTTGAGGAGGCGAACAAGGGCGATCAGGTCCTGGGCATCCATCCCGAGGCCGATCAGCCTGTGCTTCTCAAATCAGGCCCCTACGGTCCCTACGTACAGCTCGGCGATGACGAGCAGGAAGGGAAGCCCAAACGCGTTTCTCTTCCCCCGGGCGTAGAGCCGGAGGACGTAGACTTTGAACTCGGCCTGCAGATTATTGACCTCCCTCGCGTGCTGGGGGAGCATCCCGACAGCGGAAACCCCATCAAGGCCAACATCGGCCGATACGGCCCGTACGTGCAGCATCAGGATACCTTTGCCTCCCTGAAGAAGGGCGACGACGTGCTGGAGGTGGGTCTGGAGCGGGCCCTCGAGCTCATTCGTCAGAAAGAGGATCGCAATAAGCCCGAGCGGGTGCTCGGAAAACATCCCGAAAGTGGGGACCCCGTGGAGGTGTGGAATGGCCGCTACGGTCCGTACGTGAAACACGACGGGACGAATGCCTCCCTCAAGGACCAACAATCCATCGATGCACTCACGATGGACGAGGCCCTCGACTTGCTGGCTGAAAAGGGAGACGAGGCCACTCAGAAGGTCCGTGAGTAATCACACTTCCTCGAACGCCCGTCGTCTTGACCTCAGTACCGAGCTTCTTCGTTCTCCTGCAGGGAGTAGAGAATGTTGAGGTAGCTGTCGTACCGCTCCGGATGGATGTCAGCGCGCTCGACAGCTTCCTTTACGGCGCAACCGGGTTCGTGGTCGTGGGTACAGTCTGGAAACTGACACTCGTTCACATACGGACGGAGGTCGGGAAAATAGTGAGCGAGGTCGGCAGGATGTACGTCGCGAACGCCAAACTCCCGAATGCCAGGGGTGTCGACCACGTAGCCTCCTGAGGAAAGAGGGTGTAGCTCAGCGTGAGTGGTCGTGTGTGTCCCCTTTTCGGTTTTGGAACTGACTTCTCCAGTCTCTATCTCGAGGTCGGGCTCAATGGCATTGAGCAGGGTTGACTTCCCGGTGCCCGAGGGACCGGTAATGGCGTTGACGTGATCCTGAAAGCTCTCCTGGAGGCGATCGAGCCCGTAGCCTTCCGTTGCGCTGGTCAGAAGCACCGGGTAGTCAAGATCTGAATACCGAAGTTGGAAGTCCATCACCGACGGTCGATCCTCGGCCGTCATGAGGTCCACCTTGTTGATAATGAGTCCGGCTGGAATTTCGTAAACGGCCGCAGCGACCAGAAGGCGGTCCACAAAGGCTGGATTGAAGTGGGGAAATCGAACGGCCTGCACGATCCAGATGCGATCGACGTTGGCGACAATCACGTGCTCCTCTCCGGACCGGTGTCCCGCCGCTCGCCGGCTCAACTTGTTGGTTCGGTCGTAAATCTCCGTGATGAGACCGGTTTGATCTTCCTCACTCAACCGAATACGCACGTGATCTCCGACGGCTACCGGATTGGTGACGTTCTGCTCGGTCAGCCGGAACTTTCCGCGCACCCGGGAGGGAATGGTACGGTCGTCAACCCGAACGTCGTACCAACTGCCGGTTGACCGCGTGACGGTTCCTTGGAGGTACGTTGTATCGGCGTCGGCCGCCGTCGAAGGGGGAGTCATGAAGAGAGACGGACTGGATACAGGGAAACCATTCTGGGCCTCATTGCGTCCTTACGATGCCGCACTGCGAACACTGCTCCGGATTGCGCATCCCTAAAACGGTACTCCGACTCAAACAGTTCACGCCATGGCCGCTGACGACCGTCCACACGATCGCTATAAGGAGGCTCGAAGTCGGTTTGAGGAACTTGACGTGGAAGAGCGGGCGAGCTTTCTCGTAGAGGCAACGGCCTCCACCCTTGCCCGGGGACTGGAAGAGGCTGGGCAGGCCCTCGCGGGTAGTTTGCAAGAGTTTGCTCGGCAGGCCCGTGCGTCCTCCGCTGGTTCACAGGCGTCCTCGGATCACCCCGGGGCGGCTGAACCCGAAACAGCTCAACGGCAGACGCCTCACAATGGGGCTTCATCCGACCAGTAGGTCGTTGCTGTATTGTGTTTTTTAAAGGAAGAACACGACCGATTTCTTTGTCTTCTCTCGCGTGTATTCTCTAATCCCCCACCATGTCTGAAGAGCGCCCCTCCGATCACCGCGTCGAGTTTCATGAGTTGAATTGGCTGGGTAAGTCTGTTTTTCTCGGCGGAACGATGCTTCGCCTCACTGCGAATCTGGTGGATGCAGCGGCTGATCGTGTGTCTCATGTGGCGGAAGAATCAAAGAAGGCCTTCGAGCGGGAACTCGATCCCAATATCGAAGAGGCCCACGTCCTTGAAGAGTATCCAGCGGCTGATCGCCCCGAGGGCGAAGAATGAGTTGAAAGGGGGCAAAGCCTTCTATTGAGCCGCTAAGTAACGAGGGGGTGAGTTTTTAGATGCTGATGGGATCAGCAGGTGTCGTTTTTCTATGGTGTCCTTCGATCTCCTCCTTTTTCGTCTCAGGGCGTCTGCACATCTTGTAAAGACGAGGCGGGCCGTCCCGAAGTATATCGGGCCTGTGGTGAGCTTTCGAGCTTTGTGGGGTACGGAGGAGAGTGTCCTCTGTCTGCACGAGATCCACGAAGTCACAGGCCGTAGAATCCGCCAAACAGGTTCTCAAAGTATCACTTTGGATCTACTGCAGAAATCCTTTTGCAGATTCCGGGGGCTAAGCCTTTTCATGTCCAGGGACGAACGCAATTACTGGTAGGGGGTGAGCGTAAGGAGGAGGGTGAACTTGTACGCAGAATGATCTCTTGCTCACTTCCTGCTCTACGTTCATAACACGTTGTCCTCGGTGAGCCCACCACAGTCGGTGTCTTGAGTCTCCACCTGCGTTGTACTCAGTGATCTTTCGGGGTCCTACCCGGAGGGTCAGCCTGGAGCGGTAGAAGTGCATAGGGGAAGCCGTTCTCTTCGTCCGGGAATTTGGCGGATGTTGTAGGCTTGCTGGCGGGGAGGGGGACGCATCTGATTGCGGAGAGGGACCGGACCTTAGGCACCGGCCTACAAGTCGTATTCTGCTGTATGCACAGACTTTTGTCCATAGCGGCTCTCGTTCTCACTCTTGCCGCGGTTGCAGTGCCAACTGGTATGGCACAAAACAATCGATTTACCGATCGCTCCTTTGTCTCTGTTCCCAGTGTGGAGGCCATGGGAGATGCTGGTGTGGCCTTTCCGGGGCACGACAGAACGTTTTTTTACAATCCCGCACAACTCCCCCACGTGTCGTCTCATTTCACCGTGGGGGCGGTACAGGCAGCTGCAAGCCCTCGTCTTGGGGACTTTATTCGTTTCTTCAATGATCGGGTAGCGCCTGCCATTGAAGCTGAGTTCGAATTGCAACCTGAGGCGCTGGAGGCCCTCTACCAGGAGACGTCTCAGTTCGCTCGGCGCCCGTCGCGAGGAGAGGGAGTGGTCACTCTTCCCTCGTTTGCGTACACCTCGGACCTGATTGGTGTGGGAGGAGGGCTCTTCGCCAAGACGGCGCTCAACTATCGGGTGGAGGACGGAGGCGCAGAGGGGCCGGAAGTGTTTCTTCTCAGCCGGACGGACGTGATGGCCCTCGCGTCACTAGGGCTTAATCTCCGCTGGCTTGGCCTCGACGGGCTCTCCGTCGGAGTTACAGGAACCCGAACCCAGCGCTATTTGGCCTTCAAGAACAAAGCGCTCAATGAGCTCGAGCCCGACGAGCCTGCGGTTCTCCTCACCGGCGATACGTTTCAGTTCGATGTCGGGATGCTGTACACGCCCGGCTGGTGGGGACTTCCGGGTCGACTGAAGCTTGGCGGAGCGGTCTACGATGTCCGGGACGAAGGCTACGACTACGTTCCCGGCGGGACTTCCGATCGGCTGCCCTTTTTAGAAGGGATTGCCTCGTACTCAGAGACGTCCGGCTTTGATGCCTCTTCGCCTGAAGTGCAGTCTGCCCGACAACAATTTGGACTGGAGACTTCTTACCGGGTTGGAATGGCCTACCAGCTGTCCTCGCTGTTCTTTCTGGAAGACCTCAGTGTCGTCGTCGATTATCAGCAGTACGGCGAGCAGGCGGATGATCCTTTCCCCCGACTACATGGGGGGATTGAAGCCCGTCTCGGAGATCCTCTGTTTCTGCGGGTCGGCTACGGGGCCGGACTTCCAGCCGGAGGGATTGGGCTTCAGTTTGGCGTCTTACAGTTAGACTATTCCTTTTACGGGATCGAAGAAGAGCAGTCCCTCGACCCGCTTTCGACCTACGTTCACTCCGCTCGGCTCACGTTCCGCTTTCGCTGAGAGGACAGTGGATGTATGGAGCTGTGTCTGTTGTTTGCTCGTCCTCAGGTCCTGTCTATGACCGCTTGGAAACGTGTAGCGACAGGACTCTCTGCTGCAGGGAGAGAGGCCAGGGGCCCACTTGCTCCCGAGGGACGCCGTAGCACGTTGAGAGAGGGGAGATTAGTCCGGGGCGTCGAAGACGTATTTTTGAATCGTCGCTTCCAGTTCGTCGAGCTTGAAGGGTTTGGAGAGAATTGTTTCTACTTCTTCTACGGCGCCCTCGGGATCTGTATAGCCAGTAAGGAGAATGATTGGAAGAGCGGGGTACCGTTCGTGTAGCTTTTGGGCGAGTTCGGTTCCCGTCATTTCGGGCATGCCGAAGTCGGTGAAGACAATGTCGTAGGAGGACTCTTCGACCATAGAGAGCGCTTCCGACCCCGACGAGGCCCGATCTACGTCGTGCCCGTTCAGGGAGAGGAGCTGAGTAAAAATCGAACGGACCATTTCTTCGTCGTCAACCACGAGGGCCTGTACTTCTTGGGGGGAGTCAAGCTCGGCCGTTGGTTCTTCAGGCGTAGTCGTCGCACCACGTTCTGCAGCAGGAATAGAAAGTGTAAACTCGGTACCTGCTCCGGGCTCGGAGGTGACATCGATGTCGCCTCCATGTTCTTGGACGATGCCGTAGCTGGCAGCCAATCCCATGCCCGTGCCGTCTTCCCCCTTCGTCGTAAAGAGCGGCTCAAAGATGTTTTGCTGGATCTCGTCGGTCATGCCGATGCCCGTATCCCGCACGCAGGCACAGACGTGGTTCACGTCATTCGTATACGTTTCGAAGTATAGGGTCCCTCCGTCCGGCATCGCCTGCACCGCATTCAAGATGAGATTGACGAAGACCTCTCGGAGCTCCGAGGGGGCTCCCATCACGTTGGGGACCTCCTCAAGGGCAGTTTCGACGTCAATTTCGATGCCCTCCCGCCGTGGTTCATTGTACCAGTACGGCTGGGTAAGGGTGATGCAATCTTCGATGAGGGCCGAAAGATTGACGGGTTCAAAGTGCTTCTGACTGTCCTCCCGAATGTAGCGCTGAAGCTTTTCGATCAAGGCGGCACCATCTTCTGCCGTCGTTTCGATGGTTTGCAGGGACGGACGGACGGGCTCTGCCGTCGAGTTCTGTTCGAGGCGCTTCTGCAACAGCTCAATGTGGCCAATGAGGCCGCTGAGGAGATTATTTAAATCGTGCGCCACGCCCATCGTCATGCGTCCAAGAGCTTCCATGCGGTGCCGCTGGGTCTGACTAATCATCCAGCTGGGGGGTTCGGCCAGCACCTCTCCGCTAATGGTGACCGACTCTATGTACCGCTTGCTTTCCTCTCGCTCCTGATAAACAGGAATAAAGTTCAAAAGCACTGGGAGCGGTTCGTCACGCTCCGAAGTTTGCGCCGATACGACTTGGTTGGTGACGAGGGTGCCCTTTCCTGCTTCCAAGACAGAAGAGCTTACGAGGTCTTTGTCCTCGTTGGCTAGTTGTGCCCACGGACGGGAGGGAGGGCCGAGCACAGACGTCCACGCCTCGTTGCAGTAGATCACGTCGCCGGCGGTCGTACTCGTGGCGACGAGAAGCTCAGGCTCAACAGTGGGAATTGCCTCATGAGACTCCATCGGCATGGGAGTTGGATCCAAAAACTTGCAAGATTATGCTTGGGAGGATGGGGGGACGCCTGACACCGTACCTGTTACGCGTTATATTTGGAAGGAGGAGCCTGTAACAGGCAACTGTTTCCCCTTTTATTGCGTTGTGGTGTCCTCCAAGTGAGCATCCAATACGTGGAGAACAGGGGGAGAACGGTGGGTTTTGGGGACTGACCTTTGCGTCTAGGATTGAGAGGCTCGGTCGGGGGTCTTCCTAGCAGGTGGCGTATCCATCGCAGGCAACGAAAGATTCCCATTGCACGAGCAGATACTACGAACTTCAGACCTAAGAGCTCATGTGGCACGATAGCGTCCTCGGCACTATAGGCAATACCCCGCTTGTCGAGTTCAACGAAATTGCAGAGGACCTTTCCTGCACGGTACTTGGAAAAGTCGAGTTTTTCAATCCCGGCGGGTCAATTAAGGATCGCATCGGCATTAGTATGATCGAGGATGCCGAGGAAAAGGGCTTAATTGAGCCGGGAGGCACGATCATAGAGGGCACGAGCGGCAATACCGGGGCCGGACTCGCGATCGCAGCCATCGCAAAAGGATACCGCTGCATCTTTACGACCACCGACAAGCAAAGCCGGGAGAAAGTAGATGTTCTGCGCGGGCTCGGGGCCGAGGTGTTGGTGTGTCCTACGAACGTCGAGCCGGAGGATCCTCGCAGCTACTACTCGGTCGCACAGCGGCTGGCGGATGAGATTCCAAATTCGATCTATCTGAACCAGTACGACAATCCCTCCAATACGCAGATTCATTATGAAACCACCGGTCCCGAACTCTGGGAGCAAACGGAGGGGCAAATAACGCACTTCATTGCCGGAGCGGGCACAGGGGGGACCATTAGCGGTACGGCCCGCTATCTGAAAGAGCAGAATGAAGACGTTAACGTGGTCGGGGTCGACCCGTGTGGCTCCGTTTTCTACAAGTACTTTCACGAGGGGATCTTCGATGAGGACGAGATCTATCCATACTTCACGGAGGGTGTCGGAGAGGACATCCTGCCCGAAAATATGGAGTTCGATCTCGTCGACGACTTTGTCCAGGTTGATGACAAGACATCGATGCAAATGACGCGTCGTCTGGCGCGGGAGGAAGGGCTGTTCATCGGACAGTCTTCAGGAATGGCGGTGGCGGGGGCCCTGCAATGGCTGGAGGATCACCAAGGTGTGTTGACCGCCGACGATGTTGTGGTCATTCTTCTGCCGGATTCCGGCTTTCGGTACCTCTCCAAGACGTATAATGACGATTGGATGCGAAATCACGGCTTTCTGGAGAGCAAGCCGGATGTTACGGCCGGTGAGGTGCTGAGTCATCGTCAGAAACAAACTGATGTTATTTCAGCGGTTCCTACGGAGGAGATTGGAGAGGTCATTGAGCGTATGACGGACGAAGGGATCTCCCAGATGCCGATTATTGACGAGGAGCAAGAGATCGTGGGAAGTGTCACGGAAACACGTATTTTGAACCGCCTCATCGAAAATCCGGACTCTCGCAAGAAGCCCGTTCGTTCGATTATGGGGGATCCCTTTCCGGTCGTCCCTGCCTCCCTTCACCTCGAGCACCTTTCGGCCTATTTAGAGCGTGATGCGGGAGCTGTGCTCGTGGACCATGGCCCAGAAGACGGCTATTCGGTGCTGACGAAGAGCGACTTGATCAGTGCGTTGGCTCGGGTGGGGCAAGGCAACAATAACAACGCAGGGTGATCGCTTTCGGCTCTCGGCCCTGGTGCAAGGGGGGTCCGGTATGGCACGGCGGGACTCTATTTCCGGGTTTGCCAGAGAACCGCCAGTACGATGAGAGCAAAGACGAAGTGAGGGAGCCAGGCCGTCACGGCAGGATCCAGTGCGCCGGAGTACCCAAAGGGCTCTGTCAACTTCTGAATGGAGAGGTACACGAACGCGATGAAAAGACCGATGGCAAACTGGACCGCCTGTCCCCCTCGACGTCGAACCGCGGCCAACGGAACACCCAAGAGGATCAGAATGAGGTTTGCCAAGGGATATGCGAACTTGTTGTGATACGCAACCTGCTGTCGTTCTAACTGGCCCACCCCAGCTCGCTGGAGTGCATTGAGATAGTTTGCAGCTGCCGGAATCGTCATGGCCGCCACGTCGTTTTGGGACTGGGCGAGGTCCCGTGGATAGATTTGCAGCGTGGTGTCCAGGGAAGACGAGGTCGTCTTTCGCTCGAGGCCTTGCGACGAAAATTTACGGCGAGTCACGTCCTCCATGCGCCACGTCTCGAGGGAGTCGATCCACTCCATTCGCTCCGCGTCCACTCGCTCGACGAGGCGAGAGGGACCGTCGAAGGTCTGAAGCGACACGCGGTGGGCGCGTTGACGATCTCGGTCGTAATAGCCGACGGAGAGAATGGTCTCGGGGTTGTTCTGCCGGTGAATTTCACTGGTTTCTGTACTTCGCTGGCTGGGATTCAGGTATTCATTCTCATACTGCACGACGACTTCGTTCGTCTGAGGGACGACCCATCCGTTGAATCCGAACATGAAGAGGGTAACTAGGAGGCCTACTCCTACGTAGGGACGGATCAGACGATACAGAGAGACGCCAGACGTCTGGAGGGCAATGAGCTGCAGTTCTTGGGCCAGCGTGCCAGTCAGATAGATGCAGGAGAGAAACAGGGCGAGGGGAGACGTGAGGCGGACGATCTCTGGAATATAGCTGGGGTAGAAGGTGGTAAACACTTCCCGGACGGTAGCTCCTCGATCCAGAAACTCGTCACTGTACTCGACCCAGTGCAGGACGATGAAGAAGATGATGAGGGCGCCGACAAAGAAGAGAAAGCCCTTCAGGAGCCGCTTTACAATGTGCCAATCAAACGTCGTCATAGACAAGCGCTGGAATAAAGCGCTGAGACCTTCGTTCCTTAAAGTCCGGAGGACAACAGGAGGAGTCCTGCCTCACGAACAACCGGCAAAATAGGGCGGTTTCGTTAGACCTTCTCGCCCTAGTCCGTTTACTTATCCGCGAAATTCCCGTTCACCCAACTCGCCTTACCTCCATGAAGCTTCACGAATACCAAGCAAAAGACCTCTTCCGAGACTACGGTGTGCCCGTGCCAAAAGGCTACGTGGCCGAATCTGTCGATGAGGCAGTCGACGCTGCCCGTCGGCTTGAAGGTGAAGAGGATGCGACCCTCTTTGTTGTGAAGGCGCAGATTCACGCCGGCGGTCGAGGAAAGGGGGGAGGTGTAAAGCTTGCGGAAAGCATTGAGGACGTTCGAGAACACGCTGAGGCAATCCTGGGGATGAACCTCGTGACGCACCAGACCGGAGAAGAGGGCCAAAAGGTCCGGAAGATCCTTGTTACCGAGGGGGTAGACATCGAACAGGAATACTATCTCGGGGTCACCCTCGATCGGGAGAAGAGCATGAACGTCATCATGGTCTCGAGTGAGGGGGGGGTGGACATCGAAACTGTCGCGGAAGAGTCCCCCGAGAAGATCCGCAAGGTCTGGGTCGATCCGACGATTGGGCTGCAGCCGTTTCAGGCACGTCAGCTGGCCTTTGCGATGGGCCTCGAGGGAGACGCCTTTAAGCAGGCCATATCGACCCTTCAGAGCCTCTATACCGCCTTTGAGGAAACGGACAGCACCCTCGCAGAGATCAATCCCCTTGTGCTCACGGAGCAGGGAGAGATCGCTGCCGTCGATGCAAAGATCAATCTCGACGACAATGCCCTCTTTCGGCATCCAGACCTGGAGGAAATGCGAGATCTCCACGAAGAGGATCCGACTGAGGTGGAAGCCGGCAAGCATGGGCTCAGCTACATCAAGCTCGACGGCAACGTCGGATGCATGGTGAACGGAGCAGGGCTTGCCATGGCCACTATGGACATTATTAAGCTTGCCGGCGGAGAGCCCGCTAACTTCCTTGATGTCGGAGGCTCGGCCAGTGCGGAGACCGTAGAGGCTGGGTTCCGCATCATTTTGAAAGATCCCAATGTCGAGGCCATCCTCGTCAATATCTTTGGAGGCATCGTACGGTGCGATCGAGTGGCCCAGGGAGTCATTGAGGCTGCCAACAATGTGGACATCACCGTGCCGCTGATCGTCCGGTTACAGGGGACCAACGCCGAGGAAGGGAAAAGACTCCTCGATGAGAGTGACGTAACTGTCGAATCCGCGGTGCTCTTGAAGGAGGCGGCCGACAAGGTGACACAGGCACTGGGGGTTCGGGCGTAATTCCTCCATCTCGGGTTTGGACCCGTACGAAGCAGGAGGTCCCAAAACCGGCTGGGCAGATTTGCACCCGCAATCGGTGTGAGCCGGTATCCGTCGGGGGAAGGGCCTATTGGCCCCTCCCCCTTCTGTCGGTGAAGCAGTCTTACGTCGGGGGCCTCAGGGGACGTTTGGGCCCGCTCTAGCATCGAGTGTCAATGGGCTCCAGTCGTCTCCGCAATGCGGCACAGGGTCGGCTGAGGGGCTAGAAGCCACCGCGTCCGGGTCCACCCCCGCCTGATAAGCCACCGACTGTTCCACGAAGCTGGTCGCCGAATCCACCGAGGCGACTGTCGCTCCCCGAGTTCGGAATCTGAAGCTGAAGCAGCTGGGACAGCTGCCCACTCTTGACCCGAAGATTAAAGCTGTACTGCTGGTGACGGCCGAAGGGAACCCAGCTAAAGGACATCACCCAGCACCCGAGATCGCGGTTCACTCCGATGCGAGTCGTCGCCAGCTTGTTCTGGATAAAGTCGTAGCCCGTACGGCCGTTCACTGACCAGAGGGGCGTGACGTTGAGGTCAAAGTCGGCGTTGAGCGTTGCGTTCTGGTTTTCGATCTCCTTGGCCGGCTTGCGGAAACTGTAGCTGAAGTCGAAGCTCAAGGACCAGGGAAGAGAGAAATCGGCGTACTGGGAGGCATTTTGAGCACGAGCAGGTCGAGATCCCTGTTGGGAGCCCGGGGCTCGTCCGGATTGTCCCGACTGTGGGGAGGCGCCCGTTTGCCGTCTGCCCCCTGCTAGGGATTGACCACTTCCCTGACTCGCGGCACTCTGGACGGATCCGCTCAGACTTAAGCGAAAGCGGGTCAGGCGGAGAGGCGTAAGTGGACTCTCGGCGGCCATGTACCGGTCAACAACACCGTAACGCACCCCCTCACCGGTGGTGGAACGTCGTTCGAGAGCATAGGGGGAAAACGTCATGCTCGAGCGAATACTGAACCGTTCAATCGTCGTCCGGGCATTGAGGCGGACGTCGCTGAGTCGGAGGGAGTCCGCGGCAAAGTTGTAAGAGGTCCCTAGGTCGAAGTCGAGGAGCTTGATTTTGTTTTCCTGTCTCTCGCCGGTCGAGTCGGTCCGTACGTGCTTCGTTTCGAGCTCGTTATTCAGAGAAAAGCTCAAGTTGCGCTGTTCATTGCTTCCACGGACCGTTTGGCCGTTGAGAATATCGTAGCGAACGGGCTCACCGGTCTGTTGATCGATCACGGGATCTCCGTTTTGGTACCGGAGGGGACGAGTCCGGCCCCAAAAGGGATCGTTGAAATTCGGTTGGTAGCTTAAAGAGAGAGAGGGAGACATCCGGTGGCGAAGCCCTTCGAACGGACCCACGACGACGGGGAATAGGCCGTATAACTCTGTATTCGTGGATAAACTCGTCGAGAAGTCGTGGCGGGCGTAGAAGCCGGGCTCCGTTCGTTGAATCTCCCTCTCTTCGATCACGAGTGAATCGTTTTCAGCCACAACAGAGTCGCGCCGGACAGACAATCGCTCGGTACTGATGTGCCAGTTTGAATTGTAGTTAATGCGAGGGCTAAAATTCAGATTGTAGCGGTTGACCCGGAACGAGGCACTGAGAGGAATGCTATGTTCGGCTTCAAGGTCAAAGGGATCGTCGTTGCCCGTAGCCAACTGGTACTTGTTCCGGTCTACAAGTGCTTCGTACCAGTCGATGTCCGCTTGTTCGAGGGAGTCGGCGAGCGTGGAGTCTCCGGCCTGGCGCAGCTGATTGGGATCACGCGGGTCATACGAGAACTGGTTTCGGGCGGAGAAATTGTACGACGTGGTGATTTTCTCGTACCATCGTTCGTCCCCGAAGGACTGCTCGCGTTCAAACGGTTTAAAGGACCGCTGGGAGAAGTCGAGACTGGGAAGCGTCACGGAGACGTTTCCCCCGCTCTGCAGTTCTTGTTGCTGGTTGGCACTAATGCTTAGATTTTGTCCACCCCCCGGCCATTTTTTGCTGTACCGAAGGCTAGATGAGATGTCTTGGCTAACGGCATCGTTGTAGTTCTCGCTGTTGCGTTGAGCAAAGTCGGAGGACGTCGTGAGGTTGATGTTTCCTCGGAGGCTCGACGTTGGATTCAGGTCCTGACTGTGCTGCCAGCGGAGCTGGCCACTGTGTCGATTTTGAAAATTAGGGTCCTCCTCTTCTCCGATGCGCTCGCGCTGATATCGCAGGTTGAAATTGCCGTTGTATTCGTATCGCTTTGCGTATCGAAAGATGGGATTTATCTCAAAGCTTCCCTGCGACCAGACGCTCGCCCGTAGTTGCAAATCCATGTAGTCGTTGAGGGCAAAGTACCACCCCCAGTCTTTCAGGAAAAGGCCTTTTCGCCGGTTCTGGCCGTAATTTGGGGGGAGAGGGCCACTCCTTCGTCCTTCTACGTTGGGAAGAAAACCGAAGGGAAGCCACAGAGGGGTTGGAATGTTGAAGAGATACATGTGGATTGGCCCCGTATAGACCCATCGTCCATCAATTTTCATTTGATTGGAGCGAAGGGAGTAGGAAGGCGTCTCGTCGGGGGGACAGTCGCACGTCGTGTAGGAGCCATCCTGGACGAAGAGAGTGCTGTCTTCAAAGACCTTTACGGCCTGGCCTTGCACAAACCCTTCGCGCTGTTGGGTTCGGGCCTCAACCACCCGTCCTCGTTCCGTTTCGAGGTTGTAGGCGAGGCGTTCTCCGGTGAATGACTGTTGCTGACCCTGCTGAAATGTAGGGCGAGAGGTAGCCGTATCCGAGGGGGAGCCGTACGCCTCCAGCTGGCTCGTCTCGAACTCCATCTCGATGGTTTTGGCTCGTAGAGAGGCATCCTGATAGGACATTTCAGCCTCTCCGTGGAGGGTCCCTTGGTCTCCCTCGGCGGTGTCCGTCACGATGACCAAGGAGTCCTGAGCCGAAAACTGAACGGCGTTCCCCGAGGGAGCGCCCTCAGACGACTGCTGGCCGGGAGGTCCGGATTGGGGGGTCTCCTGCAACGAGTCGGCCGAAGGTACACGGGTGGTGTCCTGTTCCTGGGCCCCACTGGGCCGCACGAGCAACAGAGACAGACACACAACAACACCGAGCCGAAAGATCGGCTGGTAGGTAACCATCGTTCGATACTGACCTGCCTTCAAGCGTGGAACGGAGGGTCTCCTCGTAAGCCTCCCGCAATGCAGGGGCGCACTCAGGACTCGCGCGGAAAGGTTCAGCGTGAGGCGTCTACTTGGAGCCAACCTGGGACCGTTCCCCTTCAAAGACGAGGCGGGCAGCGCCAAGGAGGCCTACTTCATTGCCAAGCTCCTCGCGATGTATCCTGAGGTTGTCGCGGAGGCCCGGGACGACGTAATGAGGAAGCGTTTCCCGGGCGGGCTTTAGGAGAAGATCTCCGGCAGCAGAAACGCCACCACCCACAATAATGGTCCGAATATCGAGAAGGTTTACCGCCGAGCCGAGAGCACACCCTAACTTATGACCGGCCCATTCAAAAATTGTCTGGGCGGCGTCGTCTCCTTGCTGGGCAGCCTCATAAAGGGTGCGTGGGGTCACTTGATCCAGATCTCCATCCACGAGATCGTAGATGACGCTGCCGGGATAGTTGACAAGGCGGTCACGGGTATGATTTGAGAGAAACTCCTGCCCGATAAATCCCTCGATAGCTCCCGCTACACCGGAGTTGGCATAGGGGCCTTCGTAGTCGACGGTCATGTGACCGATTTCACCTGCCCCACCGGTGCTCCCCCGAAAGATTTTGTTTTGGTAAATGATGGCCCCACCGACGCCCGTGCCCAGGGTGACCATGATGAAGGAATCGAATGGGCGCCCGGCGCCGTAGAATGCTGAACCGAGCCCGGCGACATTGGCGTCGTTCTCTACAATGACGGACAAGGAGCGCCCGAGCCGCATTTGAAGAGCCGAGCGGAGGTTCAGGGAGTCCCACCCGGGGAGATTGGGCGGGCGGGAAACCGTAGTGCGTTCCCAGTTGATCGCTCCGGGAGAGCCGATCCCTATTCCAACCACGGAATCGGTGGGGGCTCGCTCTAACATGTTCTGGGCGAGAGAAGCAACGCACCCCACGACGTGTTCAGGTCCCTGGTCTGCCTCGGTCGGCCGCTGGGTGGATTCAATTAAGCCCTCATCTCGATTGACGAGGGCTGCTTTTAAGTTTGTTCCCCCAAGATCGATTCCGACGGCATAGGGAGTCATGGGAGGATCGAATCAGAATTTGGGAGTAAGCGAACAGTGTGGAAAGATCCCCGCTCAGAGACGGACAGAGTGAGACGGATGGCCTGAGAACCTGTTTGGATTTTGAGTCGGAAGGTGCGAGTTCGTTCGCACCTTGTCCGGAGGGGGGAAACACGCCTGGGGTGCCCCGTGGCATCCCTCAGAACAGATTCAAAGAGAAAAAGAGCGCAGGGGCGGACGCGAAAAAAGATCCGATGCGCCGTGAAAAAGTCAGGGGCGTATGGGCGGAGGCCATCCGGAGGCCGGTTTTTATCCTCAGTGGGAGAAAGAACCCCGACGCGCTGAGACAATACTGCAGGGGAACCAGCGGTCGTGGAAAGGTGGGGCTTGTGCAGCGGACCAAGAGGAAGGGGGCAGTGAGAATCTCCTGTACGACGCAGGGAGAGCGGAAAGCATGGTCCAAAGAAGGTGTTAATCTGCTTCCAATGTTACGCCGAGGCGTCCTCACTCGTCAATCAGGGTTTACGTGGTACACCGTTTCCCCCGGACGTTTCATGCCGTACTCTTCACGAGCGACCCGTTCTACAACTCGATCGGAGAGCGGCTGCTCAAGTTGAGTTTGTAGGTGCTGGATCTCACCTCGAAGCTTCTCGTTCTCCTGGGTCAGTGCGTCGAGCTCCTGATGCCACTGGTACCGTTTGAGGAGGCTGTGACTGTCGAAGAACAGGACCCAGACCACGAGGGCGGTCAGCACTCCCCCAACGATCCAGCGTCGTAGGTGCGTGTTGGGACTTGAACGGGACATGGACATACCGGCAGGGAGAAATTAATTGATGTGAGGAAAGGCGTCGAGTCCAGGGAAGCGAGCCGTGGGACCCAGGTGCTCTTCGATCCGGAGAAGTTGATTGTACTTTGCCACTCGGTCACTTCGGCTTGCAGAGCCTGTCTTGATTTGTCCGGTTGAGGTGGCAACAGCCAAATCGGCGATCGTGGTGTCTTCGGTTTCTCCCGATCGGTGGCTCACGATGGCCGTGTAGCCGTGTGCCTGAGCAGTTTCGATTGCATCGAGCGTTTCGGTGAGGGTGCCAATCTGGTTGGGTTTAATGAGGATCGAGTTGGCACAATCGTCCTCGATGCCGCGCGAGAGACGTTCAGTGTTGGTCACGAAGAGGTCGTCCCCCACGAGTTGGACCTTTTCACCGACGGCCTCGGTGAGCATCTGCCAGCCATTCCAGTCGTCCTCATCCATGGCATCCTCAATCGACAGAATGGGGTAGCGTTCGACCCAATCGGACCAATAGGCAACCATGTCTTCGGAGGAGCGTTGCGTCTCGGGATCACTTTTCCAAAAGACGTAAGCCTCCTCCTCGACCATCTCGGCGGCTGCGGGGTCGAGGGCAACGTACACGTCCTCTCCAGCTGTGAATCCTGCTTTCTCAATGGCTTCCAGGACGAGCTCAACCGCCTCTTCGTTTGACCGAAGATCAGGGGCAAACCCACCTTCATCCCCGACAGCTGTGCTGTAATCACGCTCGTGGAGGACCTGTTCGAGGGTATGAAAGACTTCCACTCCCATCCGCAGAGCCTCTGCAAAGGAAGAGGGGCCCACGGGGGCGATCATGAACTCCTGCATGTCTACGTTATTGTCCGCGTGCTCTCCCCCGTTGAGGATGTTCATTAACGGAACGGGCAGGGTGCAGGCAGTGGCACGCCCGACGTATCGAAAGAGCGGAAGACCGAGCGATGCAGCGCCAGCTTTGGCTGCAGCAAGTGAGACGCCGAGGGTGGCGTTGGCCCCGAGGTTCGACTTGTTCTCTGTCCCGTCGAGCGTTCGAAGAGCCGTGTCGAGGGACACCTGGTCGAGGACATTCCTTCCTTGGAGTTCCTCTGCAATCGGGCCGTTTACATTCGCCACCGCCTGGGTGACGCCCTTTCCTCCGTACCGTTCAGACTCTTCGTCCCGCAGTTCTACTGCTTCGTAAGCTCCTGTAGACGCACCGCTCGGAACCGCTGCGCGCCCAAGCACTCCTTCTTCGGTGCTGACGTCCACCTCTACGGTGGGATTGCCACGACTGTCTAGGATTTCTCGTGCAGTGACGTGTGCGATGGAAGCCATATTTCAAGTGTCCTCGTAAGAGTGAATGCCGGGGGTAAAGCGGAAAACAGGCAGAAAAAGGAGGGGGAAGAGAGCTGTAAGCCCTGTTCGTTAACTACGTTATCGGCGCGTAGAACCACAAGAACCGACAGAGACAGGAACCAGTCTTCGGTGGCATTTTGGAAGGTGAGCAAAGAGGAATGCCGATGAAGACGGGAGAAGGGAAAGAACAGAAAAAGGCCGATGAGTCTCCAAAACTCATCGGCCCTTTTCGAAAGGAGTTTACATTTGGAAGCTAGGAAGCGGGCGCCTGACGAACGGTGGTCGATTCCCCGATCCACGAATAGCAGCCGTAGTCAATGGTAAAGCTCTCACCGCTCTCCCAGTCACTTCGGTAGAAGATGTCTTCCTGGGTTGGAAAATACTGGCTGTACGTCTGAATTTTGCTGTCGGCGGTGCTCGCCACAGAGGGGGCGACCTCTTTGGCCTGCTGGTATTTGTCGACGGCAGCCCAGTAAACCGCCTTGTCTCCGCGGCTCATCTCGCTTCCGCCACACTGGCTGACGGCTCGTGCGTACAGGTCACCGATGGCGATGTACGCTCGACCAAATTCAGGGTCCAGTTCGAGCGCTTGACGGTACTCTTCACGGGCCTGACGGAGGTTGTCCATCTGCTGGTGGGCTTTGCCTCGGTTGAAGTAGTCCTCGGCTTTGAGTTCGGCCCCTTGCTCGGCAGCCCGCTCATACGCCTCGAGGGCTTCTTGAGGGCGACCGTCGTCCAGTCGCATCTCAGCAATTTGCCGAACGGTTTCTGCCGAAGGCTCCGTCTCCATCAGGCGAGGAGCCAGCTCCGAGGCTTTTGCGATATTTCCTCGCTCGACGTAGGCGTTGAACAGGTCGGTCATGAGCTGAGTGCTGTCCGGACTTTGCTCGAGTTGGTCCTCGAGGTACGAGATGCGAGCCTGCGGATTTTTGCCGAAGATGTTCTCCCGGACGGAAGCAACCATCTGGGCAACCTCTTCGTCATCTCCTCGCTTTTCTTCTACCTCATTTGCAAAAGCAAGGGCTTTCTCCGACTCGTTGTTTTCCACATAATGAGTGAGGACCTGCTGGATGTAATAGGGAGACAGCTCTTGGGGGGCAAGCTCAAAAGCGTTGCGATAATGTACGACCGGAGACTCCAGCTCCGAATTCTCCGGCAGGTTGTCCTGATGCTCCTCGATAAAGCGACCTTTGCGGACCTCCCACTTAAACTCGTCGAATTCGAGGCCCTGCTCCTCCATCTTTTCGACGGCAGTAGTGAGGTACGTGGCTGCAGTGTCTAAATATGCTTTTCGTTTCTCGTCGCTGTCTGCCTGGTCGGCGAGGCCTTCGTAGAGCCGGAAGGCACGCCGATAGTTGCGTTCATCCTCTCCGGGGAAGCCGGGGGCGTTCTCTAAAATCCACAGAAGGTCGTCCCGTGCACTCTCATAGTTTTCCTGCTTAAAGTCCTCGTGGTAGAGGCTGTAGTGGGTGGCCTTTTGCTGTTGGCTCGGATCGCTGTCCTGGGCCTGAGCGGGGAAGGCGGCTGCCGAGAGCAGGAGCAGACTCACGCATAGTGCCCCCACGGACGCTAAATGTTGTATAGGAGTGCGATGGACGGAGAGCATATTTTGAAGGCTCATCTGTATCATATTTTAAACAGGTTACGACATTAGACTAGACGGTTGGAATCGAGTTTCAGTCCTGCTAATGCCTCTTCAAGCGGGATATTTGGTCCCAATAAAGTCGTCGTTACCGGAGTTTTCGTTGCTGAAACCAGCGTTCACCGAAGTTCACGTGGAAGGAGAGCCCGTAAAAGGCATCCCGTACGAAGGATCCGGAGGTCGTCCCTCGGACTCCCGTAGTTAGGTTTATATCAATCCTCGTGCCATTGAGGGAGGTAGGAAGACTAACTCCTCCCGTGGCAGCAATGGTTCGAAGGGTTGTGGACCGATCGGGACGCACATATAGGCGTTCGACGTATCCTCCTAAGCGATAGGCGGCACGAGCAAAATAGCCGGCGAGTTCATCTCCACCGCCGGGGACGACTTCAACTCCGACCGAGGTGCGCCAACGATCGGTGAGGGTCTCCGGGCCCCCTACCGGAAAGCGGGAGGGGGACGTGCGCCGGTTTTGAGCAGTGCCAAAGTCACTCGTAAAGTTGCTCCACGGTTCGAAAAGGCCGTCGGCCACAAAGGTCCATCGTTCGTCAGGTTGGTAGGAAACTCCCAGCCGGCCCCGCCAGGGAAGAGACACCTCTCCCTGCATGGTCTGAAGGGTATCTCGGGCCAAGTCCTCGTCGAGGGTTCGGTAGCGACTTCCCGACAACTGAGTCGGGAGGGTCACCGAAGCCCCAATCGAGAAGGCGTCGTCCTCGGCAAAGACATCTGCGAACGCAAGGTGTCCCCCCAGGGTGCCGGCAAAGCCCGAGAGGCGAGTGCCGTCTGAGACGACGGCGTCCCGAAACCCAGTGGGATTTCCATCGAAGGTGGTTCGTTGCTGACTTTCGAGAAGGCCAAAGAGAAGATCCACACTTGCACCCACACTTAAAACCTCTCCGATTCGGTAGCCAAGCCCCCCGCGAAGCTGATGGAGCCCTCCTGTGCCCTCGAAGGTGATTGTGTAGGGTTGTTCTGGCCTCTCCGTATCATCGGGGGGCGTCGGTCCTGCTTCCACCTCGCCTGTTTGAATCACCTTGAAGTTCGAGCGGGAGTACGGCTGCAACGAGAGGTTCACCCCCAGCGTGCGTTCGTACAACGGAAAGCTGAATTGTACCGATTGAACGGTCCCTGAATTCAAGCGTCCCGACTCGCCTTGCCCATTTGAAGTTTGGGTCAGGCGGTAGTTTGCACTTCCCGTGAGACGAGTAAACACTTGGTCGCTCCACAAAGCGGGGTTCTCACTCGGGCTGTAATTGAGGGAACGAAGAGCATAGGCACCGCCTCCGAGGGCGTCACTCTGGGAGGAGGAAAAGTCCTTAAGCATGCCGATCCCAAATCGGGAGTAGATGGATCCCTCTCCGTTGGATTGCCCCAGTGCAGGGCTTGCAGAGGTGAGGAGGAGCACAATCGACAGAACCGCAGCGGTCACAAAGGGCCGAAGCCGAGATATCAGCATATCACGTTCACACATCTGAGGGCAGAAAGAAGGAAGCCGAAAGGGCATGGGGACTGCTATAGCTGTGTGATGGTGAGGATGGCACGGGGACCGGTGACACTCCCCTCGTCTCCCGGGTTTGGTTTAGGAATGAGAACGGGAAGTACGCTGGGAAGACCCGGATTGATGGTTGCTCTCGGCTCTATGTTCGTCGAAGTACGGTCGGCGATTTCAACTCGATACTGGCTGAACACGGGTTCTTCGAGGAGGGATTCTTGAAAGATGGGGAACGCAATATCATTGCCGACCCGAGCGGCGTTGGGGGCTTCCTGAGGAATGAGAGGAAGTACGCAGTCCGTCTCGGAGATGGCAAACGAACCGAACTCAGAGCAAGAAGAGGCCTCCGAGGTTCGAGTGGCGATAATCCGGAACCCTTGGGCGGACGGACGCACGAAGTGGGGGTTGTCGACAGTGGATGCGAGCTCTGTCGAATCAATGGGGACGAAAATCTCCGCTCGATTCAGGGGAGCGTTTTTGAGCGTGTCGAGGGGAGGGGCGTCGAAATTCCATCCCATCGAGAAGCCCCTTCCGATTCCGTCCTGTAGCAGCCAGTAGTCGTCAGAAGAGAAGGAAAAGTTCGAGGGGTCGACGTGCGTGAAGGACTTAATTCCTTGAAAATCGGTCGAGACGCTGTCTGCCTCGTGAGTGAGCCGAAGGGTGGCCGCGGTGGACGAAAAGCCGACGACCACGTTTCCTTGTGAGGCGTTCAGCTTGAACCCGTGGAAGTCCTCGGAAAACGCCCCACCCCCATCGGCTGTGTTTTGGAGAACGTCGAGGTGTTCCTCGATCCATTCGGACGGGAGATCAATAGTGACGAGCGAGTCCGTCGGTGAGATCGAGGTACTTAAAATCGGCTCCGCTTCGGCGGAAAACGTCGTGTCCGCCGTGGCCTGACTCATTTCGGCCTCTTCTGTAAGGTCGTAGACACGTACATCGAGCGCGGAGGTGGTGTCCCCATGGAGGTAGTTCCTCGTCAGGCGGAGCTCGGCGGATAAATCTTCAGCGTTTGCGGTCCCGATTTCGTCCGGGAGGGAAGTGCGGCCGAGAAAATCCACGTATCCTTCTGCATGGACGGTGTAGTCATTTTCCGTCTGAGGGAGCTCCTCGACGCGTCCCGTCAAGAACCGCCAGGTCCCCTGCTCTAGGGATCGACCTGTAACGGGGGGATCAGTAGTGACAGACTGACTATCGGGGGAAACCTCAAGGGTTTTGGGTTCTCCCCCTTCTAAAGGGTCGGGTCCAACACCCAGTCCGACATCGGATGAATCATCGCAGGCAGTAAGTGACAGAAGACTACCTGCAAGGAGAACTGCACAGACCAGAGAAAACCTCATACGCATGGTGGATGACCAGGAGAAACGGCCGATTGGAACAGAGAAAGGGGACGAAGACCAATGCCACGACCAAGCCTCCGCTTCAGGAAAATACTCTCCCGAACGATTTTTTGACGCACAACTAAACGCCGTGGTCCACGGAATCGCTTCGTCAAAGTCCCATGAGAGTCCGGTGTTTCCCCACTACATTCCCCTACGCAGGGACTTCATTGAGCATTTGATCATAAAGCTCAACGAGTTGATCTATTCGTTCGTCCGCAGTCTCGTCGAACTGGGCGGCACCGTCAATTGGGGTACGACTCGGAGGAAAGACCGATGAGTCGGCGTGGTGAATCCCAATTTCAGAAAGGGTGGAAGACTCGTGACCATCAAGGGCGAGCTCAAGATCCTCTGCAAACGTGGAGGGCAGAGCCGTCTTGAGATCTTTCCCGTCGGGGGTGAAGACTGACTTTGTCTTGCTTAATAGGTCGTCACTGGCGTATGTAGATTCCAGCAGGAACGGGACAAATCCGCTAACCCATCCAAATCCGTGGATGAGATCGGGGCCCCATCGAAGCTTCCGAATGGTTTCTAAGACGGCACGATTGAAGAAGAGAGCCCGACGAGGGTTATCATCGAAGGGAGTCCCATCGGACGCCGAGAACTGTCCATCCCGATCGAAGTAGGCGTCGTGGTCCATGAAGTAGACCTGGAGCTGAACGCCTGGAACGGAGGCCACTTTTACGGTGACTGTCTCGGTCTCGGAGCCCATAGGAACCTCCGTTCCCGAAAGTCGGATGACTTCGTGGAGGTTGTGCTTGCGTTCGTCTATGTTTCCATAGCATGGCATCATGATCCGCGCCTCGAAGTCCCCGGCTTTCTGCAGCTGTTCGGGAAGTGATCGAACAAGGGCGGCAGTGGAGGTGTGGTCGGCGAAGGGGGACACGGCACCGGCGACGAAGAGAATACGTCTGGATTGAGCCATACGACTAGGAAAAATTGTTAACAATGGTTTGGAAAACGAAGCCCTTTGAAAACCTCCGACATATGAGGTGAGAAAATTAAATAAAAGAGCCTCACTCCCGAGACACCTCGATCATACAATATGACGATACGGGAACGAATCTTAAAAGGGCCAGCATTAAAATGTACTATGAGGGAGACCGGGAATCAATGGAGCAGAGACAAATCCCTAGAGTTCATCGTCAAGACCGTGAAAATTTTTTTGAAGAGAGAAAGGACGAGGAGAGAAGGACTACGACCGTCCCTTGACTCTTAGGAGCCGCAGGAAGGTCCATAGAGCCCCTCTTTTTGATCTGCTGATTCGCCCTCTGTATGACTGCTCACTCCTCGGCTTTCCCATCCCCTCCGTCGGCGGAAGACTTGGAAGACCGACGCGTCTCTCGCCACGCCATACTGCTCTTTGACGGAGTTTGTAGCCTCTGCAATGGATTTGTCAACTTCGTGATTGACCGTGACCCTGAAGGCTACTTCAAGTTGGGGGCCTTGCAATCGGATGCCGCCCGTCCGTACTTGGACGCTTTTGAACAGGACCTCCAGGGGCTCGACACGATGGTGCTCATTGAGGACGGCAAACTTTATACGCGGTCGAGTGCAGCCCTGCGGGTCCTTCGGCGGCTCAACATGCCCTGGTCTTTACTGTACGGGTTCATTCTAGTCCCAAAGGGCCTACGGGATTGGATTTACGAGGGCGTCGCTTCCCACCGTTACGAGTGGTTTGGCCAGCGGGATCAATGCCGCCGTCCGACCCCAGAACTCAGGCAACGTTTTCTAGAGGAGGTCGCCTAGGGGGCTCGAATCCTTCGAAGGCAATGTTCTCGGGGAGCAGAGGCCCGGCTAGGGGGAGCAAAGCGATACAGAGAGGCCTCAAGGCTCGATTGGGCGTCCTCATTACTCGTCAACTCGTGACGCCGGGGCGCATGGGCTCCCTCCGTTCACGTCTCCTTTCGGCGGGGGGCGATGGACCACTGAGGGCGGAGGATGATCTCTCCTGCATTGTTTTGGGGAAGCGTCTCTTTGGAGCTAGTCGTCGCTCTCCTGCAGAAGCTCGAAGTAGCGCTTTATGAGTTCCTCGTAGTCAGAGCTGTATCCCATTTCCAGGGCCCGAATCAGGTCGCGCCTGAGTTGATCGGCTTCCTCGGGAGCGGAGCGCTCATCGGGCGGTTGCCGGTCAAAGTCGTCCTCTGCTTGCTGGCCCTGTCGTTGATCTTGTTTTCCTTGCGTGCGCAGCGACTGCTGGGCGTTGAGCAGGCGAGTGAGAATCTGTTGCTGACGGTCCAACAACTCGCGGTTCCGGCGAGCCCCTTCGAGATCTTCGGCGGATTCCTCCATTTGTTCGGCAATCCGTTCGAGGTCCCCGAGGATTTGCTCTTGGGCCTCGCTTCCTACGTTCATTTCCTCAAGTTGCTGTTTGATCTTTCGCTGCTGTTCGGCGAGCTGCTGCCGACGCTCTTCCATGTCTTGGGACAGACGCTCCCCCTGTGCTTCGTTCAGAAAGTTCTGAATTTCCTGATTGAGTTTCTGTTGGTCGCCCGACATTTGCTGGAGCTGCTGCATCATCTGCTGGGCCGACATTTGGCCCGCTCCGCCCTGCTGCTGTTGCATTTGCTCGAGGAGATCGGCGAGGAGCAGGGCCAACTCGTTGAGATGCATCATAGATGTTTTCTGATGGCCGGTGGCCGAGTTGGCCTCGCGCTCGTCGAGGGCACTCGTGGCTCGGTTCATGGCCCGCAACGCATTGCCCGTTTGTTGTTGTACCGCACGCGACATCTCGGGGAGCTGACGGGCAATCGATTGCAGGGAGTCGGCAACACCTTGTAGGCCATCGGACAGCGCCTTTTGGTCGCGGGCGTATTGCCGAACGGTCGGGCCTTCGGCGGCCAGATCTCGGATGGTAGCGTGTAGCTGTTCTTGCCGTTCGGAGAGACGCAGAGTATTTTCGAGAGCGCTGCGGAGGCCGGCCATATTCAGCGAGCGCTGTTGTCCCTGCATGCCCTGCTCCATGTTTGAAAGCTGCTGCTGCAGTTGTTGCAGATTCTGTTGCATCTGCTGCTGTTGCTGCTGGGCATTCTGGAGCTCATTCTTTCGGAGCTGCTCGCTGGTCTGCTCCATTTGATCGGGGAGATTTTGCTCCTGCAGTTGCTCGTTGAGTTGCTGAAACTGCTCCGAAGGGGCCGAAGGGGCCTCTTGCATGTCTTTCTGGGCCTCTTGCATCCGATCCATCAGCTCCTTCATCTGCTGGGCCACCTGCTCTTGCTCGGTAGCGAGATCCTCGTGGGCCGTCGAGTCGGAAGAGGAGGGATCCTCGGAAGGTTCTGAGGCACGCTCGTCGTCGGAGGTCGTCGTGTCGTTGACGGAGGACTCTTCCGTCGAGGTGGTGTCGGCTGCTTCGGGCCGGGAGGCCTGCGTGGTGTCTTCAGCAGACGTGTCAGACGGAGAATCCCCCGACGATTCCTCCTCTCTCTGCACCTCGTCCGGGGACTCGGCGCTTGAAGACGATTCCATCCGCTCCCGCGTTTTTTGGGCGATCGATTCCTCCTGTTTCCGTACGTCCTCGGCTCGGCGAGCCATCTCTTCGAGTCTCTGCTGGGCCTTGAGTTGCTTGAAAAGGTCCAGCGTCCGTTCCAGGCGCTGCTGATACTGTTCCTGGTTGGTGTTGACCTCTTCGAGGGACTGCTGCATCTGACGGAAGTCCATGTCTTGCATGGACTTCTCCAACTGCTGCAGGGCTTTTTGAAGCTCCGGAGACTTAATTTCATTAATGGACCGCTTGAGCTCCCGGAATTTCTCGGCGGTCTCGGAGCTCGACAGATCGTTTTGCTGCATCTGGCGGTTTTGTTCTTCCACTTGCTGGGAGAGCTCGTCCACCCCTTGATCCAGCTGTTCCTGTTGTTGCTTCAACTGTTCGAGCTGTCGCTGGTCCTCCCAGTCGGCTTCTCGGGTGCGACGCAACTCATCTCGGAGCTCCCGGAACTGTTGACGAAAAGACTCCGATTCGCGCTGGAGCTCCTCCATCTGTTCCCGCGTTTGGTCCTGGGCCTCGTCGAGCTGATCGTACTGTTCGGAACGGGAGGGAAAGCGGAGGTGCTGGATGTCGGTGCGACCGCTCTTGGGGCCACGAACCACGTCGTTGTCCCACACCTCGACGTAGTAGGCCACTCGATCCCCGCGTTCGAGGTCAAGGCCACTTTCCTGAGCGAGCAGCCATCGGTGTGTGAGTTCTTGGTCGGTCTGAGTCGGATGGTCGAGGGGGAGGTCAATGGACTCGAAGGAGGAGTCGGATTGACTGCTCTGACCCTCGATGCGGCGATAATAGAGCTTAACTGCTCGAAACCCGTAGTCGTCACTCAGCTGAACACGGAGGGGCTGAGTAAGATCGGGGGTGAGCTCAGCAGTTCCGTCCGGTTCCAAAAACGAGACTGTCGGTCGGGCGTCGGACTGGAGGGATACTTCGTAGCGGATGGGATCCCGATTGGAGACTCCGGAGCCGCTTTGGAGGCGGATGACGTAGGATCCCTCCTCCTCGAGGACGAAGGAGCCCGACGCCGTGTCGCCGCTGAGCTCCAACGGATGCTCCGTTTCGTCGTCGAAGACGAGGGAAGCCTCTTCGATGGAAGGTCCACCCAGGTGGGTATTCACCCGAACGCGAGCACCGGGAAGGGCCGTGACGTCCCCTACGTTCGGGTCGAGTTGGCGGGCCGGACGGCCCGTATATTCCGGAGGGATCACCTCGAGCTGTATTTGACGAACCATCGGCCGGTCTACGACCTCGACGGTGTACCAGCTCGTGCGGACCGGGGCCGCCACAATTCGATACTGTAAGGAGTCCCGCACGTTGCGGACGGTATGACGAAACATTCCGGCGTCGGCCTCAAGCGCAATACGCTCGGGCGACGACTCCTCCTCAGCGCCTCGGAGGAGCAGGGTGGCATTGTTAGGTCCCTCTCCCGATGCTCGCACCGTGACCTGAAGCGAGTCGCCTTTTACAAGCCGTACGTCGCCGGGGGTGACGGAGAGCTGGAAGGGAGCCGGCCGTTCAAACTCGGTACGAGGAGCGAGAAGCCGCTCCGATGCGTTCAGGAAGGTAGAGGGAGCGACGAGCAAAAACGCCAGTCCGGCCACGAGAGGGAGGGAGGCCCAGCGGGCGGCCCGGCGCGCTCGACTGAAATCCTCGACGTCCTCAAAAGGTACGTTCTCAATCCGTTCGGCGAGATGTTGGACGGCCCGGTCCACGAAGGGAGCCGGGGCATGGGTCCGTCGCCCCTCTGCAAGGTGAAGTAGATTCACGAGCCGATCGGCCACGTCGGGATGGTGTTCGCCCACCGTTCGGGCGACCTCTTCCTCGGACGGTCCGGCGGCCAATCCGACCAATTGGGCCAGGGGCCGCGCCACGAACGTTCCCGTGAGACCGAGGAGCACGGCGGCGGCAAACAGGACCAGCCCCGTTCGAAGCTGCGTTCCGAGCCAGAGACTGGCTTCTAGCCCTACCGCGAGTGTCCAGAGAGCAGCAAAGCTTCCAAGCGTAATCGCTCCGCCCACGGCAAGATCGGCCCACGTCAATTTCCGAATGGTGCGCTGGAGCCGCTCACGGAGGTGCGCGACGAGACGGGAGGTCTTCTCACTCATAAATAATCAGAGGGCAGGTATCTGAAACGGAAGCAGACGCACCGAGCAAGGGGGAACCGGCATCGTGAGCGACATACATCCCCTGGGGAGGGAAAAGATGCGGCTGTTAGTGCGTACCACCCTGCGATAGTGGGTGTTTCTCTCTTGGGCTACTCTCCTCCGAATGGGGGCCGAAGGGCAAACGTTCATTCAATGCGTCTGCCCAGAGGAGTGAAAAAGGACAGAAAATGGTGGGTTGACCCTGAAAGACTCCGTCAGAGGGGGCACCTTCATAGAGCCCCATTACCAGGCCATCGAACGTATTCTGTGAAACCAGTTCTCTGCCTTATGTTGCGGTCGTCTTTCCCCTTCTCTCTACTTCTTGTGGTCGTTATCGTCTTTGTGGGGTGCCGAACCTATGGAGAGTACGAGTCAGAGGCCAAGGTGTACGACGAAATGGAACAGGCCGTCCAGCAGTTTTCGGAGGACCTACAGCATGCTGAGGAGGAACTTCGCCTCTTAGAACAAGCAGCGGCCGAATCGGAGTCTCTTCAACCCGTAGCGAATCGGTATCATAATCTTACGGAGGAGCACCGACTGCTCCTGGAAGATCAACGATCAGAACTGGATGAGCTCTCTCCGGAGGAGGGATATCGGACCCTCAGCAGATCGTATCGAGGGATGGTGAAGGAGCAGAGTGTTCTCCAGCAGCAGTATCGGCGTGCACTCCGCACTGTACGTACAATAGTGCAGGAGCAACAAGGTATGCCTCCGGCCCCGAATCGAATTCAAGACCGGAGTCGCTATGTCATTGAGCCTCTGGGCTTTCCAAAGTCTCAGTCGGCCGACAGTTTGACCATGGAGAATGTCCTCCAACCCATGTTAACAGCTCTAGAGGAAGAGGCGTCCTAGAAAATGGGAGGCTTCATTTATTGGGACCAGAATCGCTTTATCGCCTTGATAGGGAGGCGCTTTATTGTGGTCGGAGGGGTCGTGGCTCTCAGCCTTTCTGGGTGTCAAGCTCCGACTCCACCCACCGAGGCATCTGAGTCGTACGAGCGGCTGGTTCGTCTCTCTGCTGCAGAAGCGCGAGCGCGGAGCGATTCAACCTTTCTCTGGCTGCGAAATAATGAGACGCCTGCGGCCCGCCGCCTGATGCTTGATCTGGGACTCGACTACGTTCGGTACGACAGGAGGGCGGGCGTCATCTGTCTGTGGAGTGGGGGAGGCTTCGGTCCTGCCGTGGGATACGGGTATCGAATGCCTGAAGCTAGGATCCCCGTCGATTCTACGGGTGACGTCTGCTACCGCGAAGGGTCGTGCGAGGTCCGTGTGCTGGAGGAGGATCCTTGGGTGCAGTTTCGTTGCTGGTAGGATCCATCCCTAGAGGGAGGGCGCCGCTAGGACAATCCTGTGTAGACCAAATATAAGACGCGTTTTCCGTTCCTCCTGGCGGCACACGCCGACTACCCATTTTCGCCGTTTCGGTTGCTCGCAGCGCGGTCGATGGATGCTGCGGGTCGGGAGACCGTGTAGCTATGCGCGTCGGGTGGGGCTGCAAAGAGGGGTTTGACGGTGGTCCAGGTCGACCGAAAGAGCTCACTGTCTCGATATGCATTGAGTGCCTCTGAGTCCGCCCAGTGGCTACAGGTTGTGCAAATGTTTGGAGTGTCTAGGTCCTGCCACAGCTCTAGATGAGTACAGCCCGGAAACCGTCGGATTTTCGGCGCTGCGGTGTCAAATTTCTCGAGAAACGTGTTGAGCTCCTCGGGGTCGATGGTCAGGCGGACGATTCGGACAAGCACGGCTCGTAGTGATCGGGGAAGAGGAGAGCGAGCCCTCCAACTTAGGAGTTGATCCTGAGAATCTGAATGCATGCCGTGGACTCAATCGGCCAGCAGGTACTGCCCGATGTCACATTGTAGACACCGTCCCTCGGTACAGTATGATCGGTAGAGCTGATGAAGCCCCTGCTCCTCGAAGGCGGAGTGGACCTCCATGCCGAGATCTTTGAACCGACGCACGACGTGATTTTGAGCCGAGGGAAGGCTACGGAGCACTTCGAGCACCCGCTCGGCTTGATTGTCGTCGCCCCGACGGTCGGCATCCAGAAGGAGAACTGGAAGAACCGCATTGACCAACAGGGTGGTTCGACGAGAGGGGCCGAGACTCGGATCGTGCTCCGAGGCTGCTTTCGTCAAATGATAGTGCGTATTCCAGAAGGACGAGGGACGTGCTCGCAGCCCTTCACGAAGGGTTGTGGTGGGTTCGTCCTCCTTCAGGGCCCCTCGCAGGATAGGAATCGGGTCGGTCGCTAAAAGGGCTCCTTCATCAAACCATGCTGCGCCCTGGGCAATACGCAGTGGCGGAAAGTTATTGGGGCGGAGCCGGAAGAACGTCCACGAGGTCGACGACATTTGGGGCACGTCTAACTGGACGCACAGCCGCCGGAATCGATCGCGAAGGTCCATGGCGTAATCCGCAGTCGCGCGATCGGTTTCCAAAAGGTCGCCAGGCTCGGGAAGGAGGCCGGCGACACCCAGAAACAGGGCTTCCCGGTTTCGCGGATGGTGAAGGGATCTCACGTCCTCCAGCGATACACGACGCGCAAGGGTGGTCATGGGATCGTCGTTCTTCGAGTACCCCAAGCCGGCAAAGAGTCGTTCGTACAGGAGGGTGTCGAGGGAGGCGCCCTCACGAGTCTTGAGGCGTTCACGCTTGGCGGTGAGTCGTTCTTTCGCCAGGGTGTGAATCCACGTTTTCCGCCGGGAGGTCGGGACCTCCTCCCAGCGGGGAGCACAAGGCAGCGCTTCGTCATCTCCTCGCGCATGGAAAGCGTGGAGCAGCTTGCGGAGAGACGTTTCCAATCGGGGAAAGAGAACGATCTCGGGGAGGGGCGACTCGTCGGCTCGCAGCAATCCGCCCGTCCACATGTCTGCGTGAAGTGTCACGTGGAGAATGACACTGTCGTAGCGTGGGTCGGTGTGATGGTCGTGCTCGAACCAGTCTCTCGAGGCGAGGTGAATCTCGACGTGGCCGCGCCAGTCCATCTCACCGATTCGGACGTGCGCATTCAGGAAGTCGGGCCCGGCGTCCGTATTGGGGTGTCCCGGATCCAGCACCTGAACGTCATGTCCGCCCGTGGTGGTCAAGTCTTTGCGATCAAACCGCTGGTACTGCCAGAGGTCCTGGACGAGGGCTTCCGGGACGTCCGCGGTGCCGGGGGCGGGTTCGTGTAGCGAGACGGCGACGGTGCGATCTCCAATGCTGTACTGGCGATACGCAGAGGGGGGCTCGGACTCGGACATAAGAGATGCTCCGGCGATATCGAAGTGAAGCGTGAGGTGTGTAGACAAGACACACAGACGCCGGAATTATAACGTCCGGATAGGTGTGTGAAAACCTGTTTGGCGGATTGTCTACGGCCTGTGACTTCGTGGATCTCGTGCAGAAAG
>CAYXAD010000001.1:0-58970 GCA_964462965.1 uncultured Salinivenus sp. | reverse complement strand
CCTCGTCAGTCGCTTCGCTCGTGTCGGCTTCGTATCCATCCACCAAACAGGTTCTGAGTATCCTACCTCAAGTACGACCTCCCGAGATAGCCCCCGACGCTTCCATTGGATCGTCTCGACACCGTCATAGCGTGGGGACTCGCATCGGTGGGTATACTGGCCGTCCTGGTCGGCATCGGCACGATCATCTACGCCACGACGGTGATTAAGCCTCACCTCGAAGAACTCACCGACCGTGGACTGGAAGGGATCGAACTGGCCGAGCGGGGCCTCGACGTGCTAAACACTCATTCTGAGGCGATGGCCCCTTTCAACCCGCCTCAATCCAACACGCTCGCGACGATGCAGGCCCTGCCCACCGCTCTGGAACAGGGGGCCAACGTCACTGAGCACGCGGCCGAAACGTTTGACCGCAGTGCCACGACCCTGCGCGAGATCGAGAACGACCTGGGAATTATTCTCCCTGGGAATGCCCTCCAGGAGAACGCCGAAGCCCTTGCGACCTCTGCACAAAGCCTGCGGGGCCTGTCCCCGGTGCTCTATCGAATGCACGAGCAGACCGATACCGTGGCCGCCGATCTGACCCGTGCGTCCGAGCGAGCCGATCGGCTCCAGAAAGAACTTAAAAATGCAGGGGTGACGCTCGAGCAGGTGCGTACCCAAGTCGCACAAACCCAAAATGCCCTTCACTCGACCAACCTTCCTGTCGAAATCACCCGGTTGATCGCCCTGGTCGGAGGCCTCTTCATTGTACTGGGCCTCCTGCTGCTTGGGATGGCGGGCCTCTGGCGTCGACTGGGACGCAGAACCAAGGAAACGAGGCCTTCTCGCGCAGCCAGAACCTCCTGACCTGAGAACCCGCGCCGGATCCGTTCGCGACCGCGCCTCTGGGCCTTCCGTTCCCGAGCCGGCCCAACCTCGTTCCTCTCTCCTTCGGCCGAAGGGTCAGTCCCGAGCCGACAGGCCTTCGGGAAAGGCGACGGAAAGGAAGAGGTCCCCCACCCGCCTGTACGTTGCCGCCCAGGGCCGCCCGTCCTGCACGTGGACCGTCGCCCGTTGCCGATCCGGATCTACCTCAAGACGGAGCGTTTTGGGAGAGCGCCGAAACCCCGATCGACGAGCTTTGAGGACCGCCTCTTTCAGGGTCCAGCACAGAATAAGCGCCTCCTCCTTGTCGTAGGGGAGATCCCCGAGCAATCCGATCTCTCGGTTTTGGGGGTGGAGGAGAAAGCGAGCAATCCCCTCATCTCGGGATTTGATTTGCTCCAGGTCGACGCCAATCGGATGACGAGCACAGGCTGCGACGGCATGTTCGGCCGAGTGACTGATTGACACGTGCCACTCGTCCCGCTCGACATCGACCCCTCCATCCGCTGCCTGCCGAAGAGGGACCGAGCCCGGACAAACCTTCAGAACGTCAGCCAGAAGAGCGCGAGCGGCAGCGCGACCGGCGACAAACTCCCGCCGCCGTACGGCGGCCCCAAATTCAGAAACGCACTCCTGCTCCTCCTCGGAAAGCCAGTCCTCCCACGTCGATGCAGAGGACGGATCATACTTCGTCCTTCGAAGCCGTACCCCGTCCGGGAGGCCTCGAAGAAGCGCGTCAGCGTTCATGAGAAGCAGCGGGAATGGAAAAAACGGACTGCTGCCGACACGCGCGAGGACGACACAGGTTCACGTGTGCGGCCCAAAACTACGGCTCACGTGCTTCTCAAGGGTGCTCTTAATGTCGTCGATTACATCCGCACCGTCCTCCGTCTTCACTGTGATCGAATGCACATAGAGGTGCGACCGGTCGGGAGCCACATCCAGACTCAACGTTCCCGGAGTAAGAGAAATGAGGTTGGCGAGGAGAGTGATCTCGCGATCCGTCTGTACGTCGAGGGGAAGGGCCACGATGGCCGGATGAATGCGAAGCCCGGGTTGGAGAACGTACCAAGCCACTTCCAGGGCCGAGAGAACCAACTCCCGCAGGAAAACGAGCAGGAGGACGAGCGTGCGCCAGAATCGACGCAACGGCCGGGCCCCCTCCCGCAGACGACGCTCTCTAGGGTTAAACATAGGACGAGAAATCCAGAGAACGCCCCAGGCAAAGAGGCCGCCCAACAGAAGGTTTCCGACGCCAAACGTTCCCTGCAGACCCGCCCAAATGAGCGTCAGAAGCAGAATGCGAACCAGTGTAGCGGTCATGATACTCCCATGCAAAGGTCCTAGGAAGAAAACGACAACGGGTACGCCTCGATCAGCCCCCCAGCACCGCCTGAACGTACGGGCCGGTATCGGTCAGTTGGACCGCTGCTTGGTGTGCGAAGTCAAACAGTGGCCCCGCGTAACACCCAATGGCAAAGAGAACGAGGGCGAGTACGACGACCGGCCCCTGCAGGAGGGTTCTCGTTCCCAAGGCATCCACACGTTTGAAATTCTCAGTGGACACCGGCTGCCAGAAGGCACGCCCCCAGACCTGGGCCACCACCAATAGGGTCAGGAGTCCCACGAGGAGCGCCACCCCGACGATGACCCATTGTCCCTCTTCCAGGCCGGCCTGGATCAGGGTCAGCTTGCCCCAAAAGCCCGGGAACGGCGGAAACCCGGCGAGGGAAAAGGCGGGAACGATGAACGCAGTCGCCAACAACGGGCGGTGCTGATAAAGCCCGCCCATCTCTCCAATCGAAGAGGTCTCCGTCTCCCGTTCCATGAGTCCGCCAATCAGGAAGAGCGTGGCCTTTACCGGAACGTCCTGGAAGACGTAAAAGATCGCGCCCGCCAGGCCGAGGGTCGTAAAGAACCCCAGCCCCATAACCACGTAGCCCATGGCGCTGATGACGAGGAAAGCAAGTAGCCGAAGGATGTGACGCTGGACGAGGGCCCCGAACACACCCACCAACATCGTCGCCCCGGCCACCACCAGAAGAACAGCCTGTGTGTAGCCGCTCGGATCGGGAAACAAGAGCGTGAACACGCGGAGGAGCGAATAAATCCCCACCTTGGTGAGCAAGCCGGCGAAGATGGCAGCGATTGGGGCCGGCGGGGTATGATAGGACGCGGGCAGCCAGTAGTACAGCGGAAAAAGAGCTGCCTTGATGCCGAAGCCAATGAGAAAGAGCATGGCAACCGTCGCCTCGAGCCCCGCGTCGCGAACATTCTGCATGCTGCCGGCGAGGTCGGCCAGGTTTAAGGTTCCCGTCATTCCGTACAGGAGTCCGATGGCCGTCAGGAAGGACGCCGAGGCGACGATGTTGATTCCCACGTACTTTACCGCCC
Source organism: uncultured Salinivenus sp. (assembly GCA_964462965.1). Taxonomy (GTDB): domain Bacteria; phylum Bacteroidota; class Rhodothermia; order Rhodothermales; family Salinibacteraceae; genus Salinibacter. The sequence continues at coordinate 55,709 of CAYXAD010000001.1, read as the reverse complement.
CATCCAGCTGCTCTCGTTCGTTGCCCAGCACCAGCAGGACGAAGGAGGCGATCAGGAGCACCTCGAACCAGACGTACATGTTGAAGAGGTCTCCGGTAATGAAGGCTCCATTGATCCCCATGAGCAGGAAATGAAACAAGGGGTGGAAGCCAAATCGCTCCCGGGCCTCATCGATACCGGCCAGCGAATAGACGGCCACCGTGAGGGCAACAAATCCCGTTGCGGCGATGAGCCCGGCACTCAGATGGTCGGCCACGAGGGTAATGCCGAATGGAGCAGGCCAGCCTCCCATCTGTCCGGCCAGAATGCCGTGTGCCTGAACCTGATACACCAGCACACAGCCGGCCCCAAACAGGGTAGTCGCCCCGAGCACGCTGAGGCCTCGCTGCAGGGATCTTGATCCCCGCGCAAGGAGGGCCAGCATTCCCGTCACCGCGGGAACCATGATGGGAAGTACGAGCAGCGTGTTCATACAGAAAAAGAGAGTACCGGTGGGACAGACGGTGACGTCGAAGGGACGAGGTCAGGCAGGAAGCCGCTTGGGATCTTCGTACACCTCCAGTTCTTCGTCGGGCTCAGAGGTTCGCACCTCGTCGGACTCGATGGTTTCATTGGCCGCAAAATTTCGATACACGAGAACGAGGGTGAACACGAGGAGCCCGAAACTAATGACAATCGCGGTCAGAATGAGGGCCTGAGGAAGCGGGTTTGCATACCCTTCCGTCGGGAGTTTCGCCCCGTAGGGAATGACCGGCGGTTGGGCACGAGTGAGACGGCCCATGGTGAAAATCACCAGGTTCACCGCATTGGCCAAAATGATGAGCCCAATGACGAACCGGAGCAGGTTGCGCCGCATCAGCAAGTAGAAACTGGCGGCCAGCAGTGCTCCAGCCACGAGAGCCGTTACAAATTCCATAGGTCCGAGCGACAAATGAGCAGTACAAACAGGCGCCGATTACTCCTCCACGAGACCGGGGAGCCGTTCTTCGACCGAAAAGATCATGAGCAACACCGTCCCGACGACCACAAACATCACCCCGATGTCGAAGATGAGAGTGGATCCGAGGTGAAGATCTCCGAGGGCCGGAAGATGGAGATCCACCCACAACCCGGTCAGGAAGGGTCGGCCCAGTGCCAGGGCGAGGAGCCCGGCTCCATATGCAAAGGCGAGCCCAACGCCCAGCAGCAAGTGAGGCTCGACGCGAAGCATCGTCCGAGCATCTTTCACCCCGGCGGCCAGCGCATAGAGGACAAAGGCACTTGCTGCCACAAGCCCCCCTACAAAGCCTCCCCCTGGGAGGTTGTGCCCCCGCAGGAGCATAAACAGCGAAAAGAGAAGCAGCAGAGGCACCAGCACGCGGGTTGCCACTCGTAAAATAAGAGAATAAATCATCGGCTTCGATTCGCCTGCCAGAGAGGATACAGAGTCAGACGCACGTCCAAGGGAGTGGTAGGGTCAATGGGAGGTCTCCACTTCTTCTGAGGCCTCCTCCGGAACGTCATCCTGCGCAGAAGAGGAGACCTGCCGTGGCATGCGCATGAGTACATAGACACCGAGGGCAGCAATTACCAACACGGTAATCTCCCCCATGGTGTCTACCGCACGAAAGTCGACGAGGATGACGTTGACGATGTTGTGGCCCTGGGCTTCCACGTAACTGCTCTCCGCGAGATACTCGCTGACCCGTAAATCCATCGGCATGTTCACAATCAGACTCATGAGGACGGTCAGCAGAGCCCCACAGCCGCAGGCCACGAGCCCGTCTCGCAGTCGGACGGAGAGGGGTTCCTCCTGCCCAATGCCCGGCAGGTGAACGATGACGATGACCAGCAGGATGAGCGTGAGCGTCTCTACGGCGAACTGCGTCATCGCCAGGTCCGGCGCCCCGAAGAGGAGATACAAGAGTGCCACGCCGTAGCCCCCAACACTCAGGGCCAAAATTGCCACGAAGCGATTGAGCGTCCGCACGGCCACGAGGGCCGAGAGAATAATAAGCCCGGCCAGCGCCCCTTCATAGTATCGAACTGTGCCCTGAATCGAAGGCCATCCCACGGTCGCTTCGGCCACGAGCCCCCCTCCGACGAGTACGATGAAGGCCGTGAAAATGGCGAACAGGTACCTCCGAAACTCCCCGTTCTGAAAAAACTGAGTGACCCCTTTGCTCAATCGGGCGGTGCCGTACAAGCCTCGTTCAAATCCACGCCCCGGTCCTTCTCCGAACGCACGTCCGAGTATTTGCATCACGGCACTGGGTTGCACCCGCTCCCACGTGGCGTAGAGGGCAAACCCGAGAGCAAAGGTTACGAGGCTGGCGATCAGCGCGGGGTTGATGCCGTGCCAGAGGGCCAAGTGAAGTTCGTGGCTCTCCTGCAGGATGCCGGCCTGCGCCGCCTGCAGCACCGAGTGGTCGACGAGGGCCGGGTAGACGCCGAAGGCCAGGCCGAGCCCTCCCAGCACGAGGGGGCCCAGCCACATGCTGACCGGTGCCTCGTGGGGCTCCCGCGTGAATGCCCCTTTGACCTCCCCGAAAAACGGCTTCAGCCCAACCACGAGCCCCGCCCCCACCAATGCCACGTTGGCCAGGATGCTCACGCCCAGCAGCAACAGCCCCCAGGACTCGACGTGAAGCGCCGCCTCGTAGGTCACCTCCTTTCCAATGAACCCGAAGAGGGGAGGAATGCCCGCCATCGAGAGCCCCGTGGCCACTCCCCCCACCATTGTGTAGGGCATGGCCGACCGGAGCCCTCCCAGCTCGAGGACGTCGCGGGTGCCGGTTTCGTGGTCGATGCTCCCCGCCATCATAAAGAGCCCTCCTTTGTAGAGGGCGTGGACCACGGTAAAGGTCACCATGGCGGTAATGGCCTCGGTCGTGCCCACCCCCAGCAGCATGGTGAGGAGGCCGAGCACCATGACCGTCGTGTAGGCCAGAATCTGCTTTAGATCCGTATAGTGTAGGGCCAGCCAGGCACTCATCAGCATCGTAAAGCCCCCAAAGAGGCCGAGCGTACCGGTCCAGACGGCCGTTCCCCCCAGAACGGGGAGCAGGCGCGCCAACAGAAAAACCCCCGCCTTCACCATGGTGGCCGAGTGAAGATACGCGCTGACCGGCGTTGGACCCGCCATGGCCGCGGGCAGCCAGAAGTGAAAAGGGAACTGGGCAGACTTTGTGAACGCCCCGACACACACGAGAATGAAGATGGCGAGGTAGTAGGGGTGTCCCTGCACTACGTCCCCGAGGGCGAGCATCTGGCTAAACTCGAGCGTTCCGGTGACTTGGTACAGCAGCACCAGCCCGGCAAGCAGCGCCAGCCCCCCTCCTCCGGTCACGATCAGAGCCTTCCGTGCGGCCACGCGAGAGGCCTCCTCCGTATGGTAAAACCCGATGAGGAGATAGGAGGTCAGGCTCGTCAACTCGAAGAAGATGAAGAAGACGATCACATTGTCGGCCACGACGAGGCCGAGCATGGCGCCCATGAAGGCCAGGAGCTGCACGTAAAAGCGCCCGAGATACTCGTGATGGGCGAGGTACCCTCCCGCGTACACGACGATCAGGCTCCCGATGCCCGTCACCAGCAGGGCAAAGAGCAGACTCAGGCCGTCGAGGTAAAAGGAGAGCGGGACCTCGAGAGAGGGAAACCATGAGTACGCCTCGCGCAAGGTGTTCCCCTCGGCCACCTCGGGCACCTGTCGGGCAAAAAAGACAAACACCCCGAGCGGAAGGAGACCAAGGACCCACCCCGCCGCTCGCCCGAAGAGGCGAACCACAAGAGGAGCGAGGGCCGCACCGACAAAGATGCTAAGAACAGCAAAGAGCATGAAGACCGTTGCCTGAGAGACAGGAACCTACGTCAAATGCCAGTTACGCTTCCGCTGGCTCGCCATTCCCTCCTTGGGAAGGCGGAGAAGCCTCAAGGGGAGGCTCCTCCCCCTCTCGGCGAAGTTCGTCGTATCCGACCTGCCAGTGATCGAAGGCCGTGTTGTCCCAGAGGGGAACATTTGCGAGGTAGCCGGCTCGGCCAATCATGTGAGCAGACACAGGAGCCGTCAGAAGGACGAAGAGAAACACGAGGAAGGCCCGAGCGGCAACACTGAGGTCTGCAAACGCGAGGGCCGCCGCCACGACTACGAGGCCGACTCCCAGGGTACCCGCCTTCGTCACCGCATGGGTTCGGGTATAGAGATCCGGAAGCCGGAGCAGGCCGATAGCAGCCACGAACATAAAAGCCGTCCCTCCGAGCAAAAAGAGAGCGGCGAGAATGGAAATCATGAATCCACCAGAGCTTCACCAGAACGAACACGTTCGATGTAGCGAGCCACGGCGACCGTACCGAGAAACGCTAACAGCCCAAGGACGAGGGCTGCATCGATAAAAGTATCCTCATTCGCGAGGATCGCATAGGTTGCGAGAAATCCCATGGCCAGAAAAGCCACGAGGTCGAGGGCCACCACGCGATCGGCAAGGCTCGGCCCGCGCAGCACGCGAAAGAGGGCTGCCAGAATCGACAGACTGAGGATGGCTAAAGCGACGTATGACGCCCAAAGCAGAGGTCCCTCGACGAGGTCCATGAAATACTAGTACTGGACAGAAGAAACAACAACTACTCTCCTACCTCCCTTCAACGGAAAGAGTAATGACAGGGGCCGAAAGAGTCCATCCAACTACGAAAATCGAGCGTGAAAATGCATTGCTGAACAGTCCCCTCGCCCGGTCCTGCGGGTTTTTCGTCGAACCTCCAAAATAAAAGCAGGGGGTGACCCGCTTGAGGCCACCCCCTGCAAAGAGACTCAATGTAACAGCGCAAAGAACCTGCGGTGCCACCGGTGCGAAATTAGCCGGTGACAATGTCGTTGTAGTTGTCATTCACGGCGTCCCAGTCCACGACATTCCACCATTCGTCAACGTAGGTCCCTCGCTCGTTTTGATAATTGAGGTAGTAGGAGTGCTCCCACACGTCGATGCCAAGAATGGGAGTGTCTCCGTCCAACAGTGGATTGTCCTGATTGGGGGTGTCGGTAATCGTAAGCCCTCCGTTGGGTTGAGCCACGAGCCAAGCCCATCCGCTACCAAATCGACCCGTGGCGGCCTCCTTAAACTCGTCCTGGAAGGCTTCGAAAGAGCCAAAGTGCTCGTCAATCGCGTCTCCTACGTCTCCCGTTGGGGTACCTCCTCCCTCCGGAGACATGACGTTCCAGAAGAGACGGTGGTTGTAGAAGCCTCCTCCGTTCTGACGAACCGGCGTCTGAATATCAGCCGGCAATGACTTGAGGCCTGCGAGGAGTTCCTCGATGGACCGCTGCTGAAGGTCGGAGTGCCCTTCGAGTGCGTTGTTTAGCTTGCGAGTGTAGCCCGCATGGTGCTTGTCATGGTGAATACGCATGGTGCGCTCGTCGATATGCGGCTCCAAGGCATCATACGCATATGGCAGTTCGGGAAGCTCAAAAGCCATGGTGTCGAATGAAATTGTGAGGTGGTAGTAGACGTCGGTGTGGTGCGAACACAGAGCGAGTAGACAAACGACCGAGAAAAGACTTTTGTTTTCGGGCTACCTGCTCGCGAACCTCCCGAGTCATTCGAGCCCCAGGTCCTCTCGCTCTACGCCCTGTATGTCGAGCACAAACTCAGGTCCAAAAGCGGTGGCCGGGGTTTGAACGCCCGCCGGGGCTCTTCCGGCAAGCACCTCTTCAACCCCTCTGAGCGCCGCTCGGGCAGTAAAGGTGTAGGGATCGGGGCCGTAGAGTCGGGAAATTCGTGGGGGATTCGTTCCATTTCGAGCCGCGGCCCAAACGACGGTGCGTCCTCGGCGACGCGCCGCAGGCGACGGTCCCGACCGGCCCCACTCCACCAATCGGTGAAGCAACTGCTTTAGGGGACGCCACGTCAGAATGCCGGAAACGTATCGGCTGGCAGAGAGAAGGGCGTGAGCGACCTTCGGAAGAGCGACGTATACCGTGACGTTGGGCACGTTCGTGCTCACTCCGCTGGTCACTACGCTGGCCTCCGGAATGGACACGACGGTGCGAGGGGCATCTCCAAAATCCACGGTCCGCGACGTCCAAGCGGACGGAACGGAGACGAGCTGATCGTCTCGGCGCACCAGTCCCCCCTTGCCCATTTGCTCGATCAACGTCTTGAGGGTTCCGCGGGAGACACCGCTCTGAAGAAGCAATGCCACCTCGAGGGTTGTCGCCGACGGCACCCGGTCGACCACATGACACTCCAAACAGTCGGTGGGCACCACGTCGAACCCCATTCCCGGAAGGAGCATGACGCCCTCTTCCGATGCTTCCGTCGCATAGTCGCGGATGTCGGCAAAGACGTCGGGTTCTCCGGTAATGTCGAGGTAGTGGGTCCCCGTGGCAAGGCACGCCTCAACCATCGGGCGCGCCGTGTAAACGAACGGACCTGCACAGTGCAGGACGACAGACACGTCGTCCAAAATCGAGCGTAGCTTCTCTGACTCTCCCAGCGCGACAGGTTGGGTCGGCAGGCTCATCTGCTCCCCCCACTCCCGGAGACGCTCGCGGTCGCGGCCTGCCAGAAGAGGACGCAGGCCTCGATCCACAGCCTCACGGGTGATGAGACGCCCGGAGTATCCGTACGCACCGTAAATGAGCAGGGACATGAGCCATGGGCCAAGAGTGGGAAGAGCCGTCTCCTACACCAACGATTGAATCGGTCCTTGTATCCAATTGCGAAAAAAGCCGATGATCGAATGTCTGCATCGGCCCAGCAGTCCATGTCGCCCCCAATGGATCTTTTCCGCTCGTCATAACGGATGCGTTTTCGCGCTGAATCGCGATGCCCCTTGAGTGACGTAGAGTCGCCCCGGCCTTCTCTGTCCCCACCTATGTCCGAGGGTCACCCTTTGCTTCCCCCTTCCGGGGCAATGGCGTGCAGTCCCAGCTCGAGGGCTCGAAACTGAAGACGCATGGCCGTATCCAGAGGGAGGGGACGTAGATCAAAGGGAGCAAGCAAATCTTCCACCGGTTCGTCTCGAGCCAGTCGAGCCCGAACCTCGGGAAGCCGCTGCCGGAGCTCAAGGTACTTGGCCGGTTGTCCCGGGGTTGGATCCTCGTTGCGAACGACGAACAAGGGCAGTTCGGTGACAATGGAGAGGGGATCTCCTCCGAGAGACGCCACAAACTCCATCGAGCTCTGATGGAATTTTTGCGCGGTCGCCGGATCGTCCTGGGCATGAAAATAGGTCCGCATCGCGTCTCCCCGCGGCGTGGTTTGGAATCCCGGTTCAATCCAGAAAAACCCCTTTTCCCCCTTCCGATTGTGGTCGTGCATCCGCAGTCCGTGTGCGGCCGCGGCCTGCACAAACCGATCCCGAAGAGACTGCGTTCGAAACGTCCAGGGTCGATTAATCAAGAGCAACGCCCCTTCCCCGGCCGACATTCCATGGAGGCTCGCATGAAACGCGTAGGGGGCGTGCTCCCGCAAAAAGTCCGATACGAGCTCGTTCTCCGTCCGCATGGCCGGAAAACCGAACTCCACATCCCGACCCGGCTTTTCGCGAACCGCATGACGAAGGTACGCCTCCGGATCCGGCCACTGCTCGATCCAGGGGCGATTTCGATCCTCTCCGTCTGGATTCGTATGGGGAACGATTACAAAGCGGAACCGCCGAAACCACGGTGCCATCTTGTGACGATTCGACAGCCCGTTGAGCACAAAAGAGCGTAGGGTCTCGGGACCTACCGGTTCGTCGGCGTGATTGCCGGCGATGAGGCTAACCGCCTGTGCTCCGGTGCCGAGCACGACCCCATATACCTTCCTCCCGCCTTCACTCTCTCCGATCTCTTGGTAAGAAGCGACGTCAGGATGTTGACGACAGGCAGATTCAATTGCTTCGCGCACTTCGCTATGCGACCGAAAGGTCGGCGAATCGTCAACAAGACTGGTGAGAGCAAAAGGCATATCGGTGAATGATGAGACTCAACTCCTCCTCATGATTGACGACGAGCAAATCTACCTTAGTGCTCAACGAATGTTCTCTTCTTCTCCCATTAGCAGCTCTACCAGCATCCTCATATTTTCCTTCCTCTTGATAAAGGATACACCAAGAACTTGACAAAGGGGAATTGATAATGTAAAATATACCAAATGTGGCAGATCAAGATCTTGAACTCACTCCATCCGGCGTGTGTGAGAGAGAACGGTTGCTCTGCCGCGTAGCACTTGTTCTCATTTTGGAAACATCATCGCAGCACCATGGCAGAGCGCAAAACCGGAACCGTTAAGTGGTTCAGCAACGAAAAGGGCTACGGATTCATCGTCCCCGAAGAAGGCGGCGAGGATCTCTTCGTCCACTACAGTGAAATTGACACCGATGGCTTTAAGAGCCTCGATGAGAATGACCGAGTAGAGTTCACAGTCGGCCACACCGACAAAGGACCCAATGCTCAGGACGTCGTCGTCATTGGCTAAACGTCCGAGAGCCATTCCGAAAAAAGCGTCTCATTCCGCAAGGGATGAGGCGCTTTTTTTTATTTGGGATCAGATTATTTGGGGCCAGGCCCGATTATCGGGAGAAACCTTTGACCTGTAGCAGTCGATCGGTATTCCGGCTCGAATCCCGGTAGTACACAAAGGCCATGTAGGTACTGCTGGTACGAGGACGGCTTCGGCGAATCTCTTGCTGGAGGGACGGGTCGGGGGTCGAATAAAAGTACTGATACAGACCCTGTTTGAGCAGCACCTCACCCTCGTACCGATCGCGAGTATCAACCCATTCCATATAGGTGCCGCGGGCGGGGTTCATCCCGCTAAAACTACCGGCTACGGTCACCTCGTCGGAGTACGGCTGCGCATCCGGAGGGACAAAGGCAAAGGTCGTCCGCACGTACTCAGCAGTGAGTGCAGGATCGGCCTGACTCTGAAGCGCATTCCGGACGACGATCTGACCGTTGAGGGGTTGTCCCGGAGCGGCGTCTTCAAATCGCGCATAGTCGGGAGCAAGCAACACCTGAATCGGGGATACCGTCCGATCCATTCGCTCAATTTTTGAGGCCCGCTCGAGGGCTCCCAGGTCGAGTGCGTAGTCGGCGGTAGTAGGGGAAAAGGACTGCCGTCGATCCAGCTCAAATCTGAGCTGCGGCTGGTCCATCAGGCGAGGACGCTCGTCACAGCGCCCGTCAGATAGACGCCCGTTGCGCACAAAACAAACGCTGTACCCGAAGGGGTCTCCCGGTAAGGACGTAGGCGGATCGTAGCGGGCGATGGGCTGCACAGAAGGTTGTCGCTGATCCGGAACGACAAACGTCTCCGCTCCGATCTGAAGTCCTCCTTCCCCCTCGGTGACAAAGAATGCCTTTTCAAAAAGAACCGAATCCCGACGGCCTCGCTCGGTCACGCGTACCACAAAATTTCCACTCACCCGAAAGCGAATGTCATCATTCGGGAAGCGGTACGTGTAGTGCACATACGGGACATCCGTCCCCCGCGATGCTCGATAGTCGACGAGATTGTCGTCCTGAAAGGACTCCATCGCTTCACTCGCCGACAAATCCCGCTGCCACCTGCGGTCCGCATGATGGAAAGAGATTGAAAGCGGGCGGCCCTGCTTTTCCATCAGATCGAACTCTAGTGTGAGAGGATCTCCCCCTTGCAAGGAGGTGACGGGGAGCTGCCGTTCATCCTCTCCACGATACAGCTGGATGGTCCGTACGTCCTCGCTCGGCGAAGCAAGGTCCGGGGCCGCATCCCGAACGGACGAGGACGAAGAAGAGGATTCCTCGGCTTCCTCCGAGGATTTGCATCCGATTGAGAAGATCAACATTCCTCCACAGAGTAGGAGGAAAATCAATCGGCAGAAAGGAATACGCATGCAATCAGGAACGACAACGAACAGGAAGCGAGGGACCAGGTCTATTCAGGAGCGTATGGAAAGCCCCAAATGTCTCTTGCAGACTCAACCGGATGAGCCGCCACGTGGTTCTCCCTCTTCCTCCTGGATTTTCTTCTCTCTGGATCCAGCGGCAGCCGCATTGATCTGTGGAGCAGTGCGCTCCGCCCACCACTCAAAGACGGCCGCTCGGTTTCGATCTCCGAGACGTCGGGCCTGTTGGGCGGCTTCAAGAGCCAACTGCCGCGCCTCTCGCCAGCGGCCCGTATGCTCTGCGGCCTTTGCTTGCCAGGCGGTCTGTTGCAAGGCCCACACCCGATGCCATCCCTGGGGGCGCTGGTTTCGTACGGGCGTCAGCTGACGCTGCCACACGTCGAAGGCTGCGTCATACGATCGGGCCTCCATCAGCCGGACGCCTCGCCATGCCTCGATGGCATCGCCGCGCTTCTCGAGGCCGGCGAGGCGACGGGCCTGCACGTGTGCCGAATCGCCACTCACGAGAATGCGCACCGCCTCGGGACGGTCGGCCACCGCCTCTCGGAGAAGAAGCTGGACCTGCGTCTCGGGGGCGTACGACGGGACGTGAGCTAGGGCCTCGACGTATAGAGAGCGAGCCTGCGTGGGGGCCTCGCTCAATACGTACGCATCAGCCAACGCCACTCGAAGGCCGGCGGTTCGCGTCTCCTCCGAGAGGCTGTCGAGTTGTTGTAGAACCGCTGCCGTCTTCCCCTGTGCCAGCCGGAGCCGCGCAAGGGAGCGGTGTGCAGCCGCATATTGAGGTTCGTGTCGCAACGCCCGGTGAAGGTGGCGCTTCATCTGAACAGTGTCCCGCCGGCGAGCGGCCCGCTGCGCGTTCTGAAGGTGCCGCCGATGCGGCGGAACGTAGTGGGGGCACTCGACCTCGAACAAGGAAGGACGGGTAAAGACCCGTGCAACCACATCGTGGGCCGCCGATGCAACCACGGGGCGCTTCGCCAGCCGGCGCGCCCACTCCGCCGCCAGGTGTTCGAGGGAATGCCCATACACCGCCTGAAAATTGCCCTGGGCGTACACCTGTTTTAGTCGTTCGGCCCCGTATTCGTCGAGCAGGTAGCGCACGAATGAGCCCATGGTGGCATACGAAACCCCTCCGCGCGCCGTCCAGAACCCCCAGGGCGAAAGGCGATCCGCCACCGCGTCAGCCGCCGACCGCAGGGTCGAGGCGGTATCGGACGCCATTCCCGTAACCACCAGGTCATGTGGAGAGGGCTCGGCACTGGGAGGCTCCAGCGCCACGGCCCATCCTTCGACCAAGCCGGGCGCCCAAGAGGATTGGAGGCCGGGAAGACCATAGGGACGACTGAAGACGTGAGCAAGCTCGTGTCCCAGACTGGAAGCGACACGCTCCCTCAGCAGGTGCACCTGGGGCTGGGACAGCCAGACGGGAGACACACTGGTCGTTCTCGCCCCCGTGAGACGCCCCTTTACGTCTGGATTTGGGTAGATGTAGCTTTGTATGCGAGAAGGGGCCTGGGTCGTACGAACGTCCAACCGTCGCTCAAGCCAGGCATAACGATCTTCGTGGGCCTTGGCCAGATCTTGCGCCTCGGCACGATCGAGGCGTTCCGAATCATAGTAGATGTCGAAGTGAGCGGTCTGGACGTGCCCCTCGAGGTGAGACTGGAGCACCCCTTCCGTGGTATTGATCCCGAGCGGGCCGGCAAAGGCATAAATGCCCCCAATAGCCAATGCACAGAGAGGCAACGCCCATCGAGGCCCTCTCCCCCGGAGGCGCATCCCCAGAAGGAAGGCGGCCCCTGCCCAAAGGAGGGTCAGCCCCCGAAACACAAACAGTCCTGATCGCACCGCGAGTTGTTCGTCGTAGATTGGCCCCAGAATTCCCCCGAACACGTGGTTGTAGGTGTAAAACTGAGGGTGGAATCCCAGGTCATACACCGGACCGGCCACGATGAGTAGGACTCCGATTCCAGCGAGGACCGTCCGGGGACGCCGGAGATCGAATCCGTCCAACACATACGCGAGCGCCACCGAAAAGATGACCGTTATGCCCGGAAACAACCCGTAGAAGAGGAGCCCCTGTCCGAAGGTGCAGTTGGGCGCCCAGAGCTGAGCAATCGTCAGCAGGCCCAGGGGAAGGAGCAATGCGGCTTCCTGACGACCGAGCACTGTTACAACAGACGCGCCCCGTTGAAGAGCGCCGATCGAGGTAATTCCGCTTATAAAGAACGCGGCCAGCGCCACGACCGCCGCGGCTTCCGCCTGTAACACATTTAGCAGGGGAACCGGCCAGAGACAAAGCCCCAGCCCGAGGTACACACCGTAAACGCGACGCATGGCAGAGATGGCATTCCTAGAGCAGAGAAAAGGAAATGCCCACCGAGATGACCTCCTTCAGTTGAATGGCTCGCGTCGTGTTATGGTCGTAGAGCGCCACAAACTCGAGGTCTGTGCTCAGCCAATCATTCACCTGCAGGTTTACGACGTTCTCCCAGATCATGTCGGGCGGGTTCTCGGTCTGATTGAAGGAGAAGAAGACATTGAGACGCCCGCGATACCGGACATCTTCCATGACCCGATAGTCTAGAGACGAGGCAAACTCGGTGCCCGCTTCCACGCGGGCCACGTTGTCTCGGTCGACGCCATATATGACTCGGTAATGCGGCTCGACGACCACCGTCTGTTTTGAAGCCCCTCCGATACGCATTTGAAATGCATCCGTTGGCTCATACGTGAGTCCGAGCGACTCCGTGAGCGTCGCCGGGGCAAAAAACGCGGACGTTTGTACCGGAGGCTCTTCGTCGGCCTTCGGATGCCCGACGGGATACGCCGGGTTTTCTCCCGGCTCAGGATACGGATTGCTAGAATAGTTAAACCCGGACGCAAATTGAGTCCGCAGGTTGCCCGCCAAGGTGGGGTTAAAGACTCGAAAGAAGTCACTTCCCTGGTATCGCAGAGCCGACTGAAGACGAATCAGATCCTCAGACTTCCGAAGGTCTCGATTTTCCTGATTCAGAAACCCGAGGACGAGCCGGAGCTCGTGTGACTGCGCCCAGTGTTCTCCTCCCCGCTCTGCGGTGCCGCCTAGGCTCGTAGTAAACGCCAACGAGTTTACTCCTCCGCCCTCTTTCCAGTCCTTGTAGGCAGCCTGGGAAAACGAAAACTTCCCAATCGTTTCGTAACTCCAGCGGGTTTCTACAGAGTCGGAGGAAGGCCCAACGTCATCGGGATCGGGCGGAGAGGGAAAGGTCCCGGTCGTCTGTGCCGACAGGACCCCAGGGCAAACGAGAAAAACCAGCAGGACGAGACGTAAAAACGTTCGAAACAACAACACCAGTGAAGCACCCAATCGGATAAATTCTATGAACCGACAGCGGAGAGTCCACTGCGGCAGGTAGGGAGTCAACTATTGGAAAAGATCGAGGACCCAGGCCGCTCTCATACACGAAGCATTCTTCTTCTGGGTCGACATACGTCATAACCGCTCATATCATAAAGGCGCAGCCCGTATGCAACGCCGTCTGTACGACCAGGAAACACATCTATGGGATGGGCAAAATTCGCTCCGCAAACTCCTACGAGGCCCCTTTCGCAAACCAAAAGAAAGAAAAAAGGCTATGCCCCTACCGACATAGCCCTTGGATCCAGAGGAGGCAAGCTCCTCAGTGAAAGTGCTTCGTCCTTGTGGGAGCCCCATACTCGTACTGGCAGCAGGGGACCGGAAAAGAAGGCCCGTACCATTTCTGAAAACTCCCACGCCCCCCCTTTTTGCAAGGAAGAAGTTAGCGGGGGAAACGAACGATGAGAGAACGAACGTGCTTGGACCCTTACAGCTCGTTGTTCTTGATATCCTGGATCTCTTGACGGATCTCATGGGCAAGTTTCTTCAACTCCATTAGACTCTTCCGGGCTCGAGTGCCAGCGGCCTTGTTGCCCTTCTCATAGAACTTCATGAGATCCTCTTCAGCTCCATCGATAAGGTCGGTGAGTTGACTGTAGCGTTCTTCGAATGTGCTCATGCGATTGCCTCCGTTAATCTTATGATAGCAAAACTCTTAAGCGTGAAGAGAACATAATATGCCCCTGAGCCGCTGTCAAGCCGGATGTTAGAGGGAGAAGGGTCAAGATGGGCCATCGAGCGTAATTTGCCAAAAGGTTCAAGGACGACGTGGGCGTTGACACCGGATTAAAACCATCCCTCATCTGAAACCCCAGAGGCCGAAAAGTAACAGGTTCAGGAAGGTGTCCCCTTGTAGAGGCGTAAACATCCCCTCGCAGGCCTTTAGGAGCGGATGAAGGTGCCCTTCGGCCCTTCGTCGCTGAATAAGCCCTGCAGGGTCGTCACGAGGAGAGGCATATTTGATTCAGACAGGTACCGCACGGCAGTGGGCTCCGGCACAGCATCGTCGGGGATCGCCTCCACGGCCATCTCTTCCTGAACGGATCCCCGGGCTGAAAGTCCCGCACGATCCGTGGTGGTAAGGAGACACGCTACCGGATCAAAGGACGGTGCCAACGCTTCAGCAATCGCCACGACCGCTTCCACTCCCCAAAATTCACGCACGCGTCCCGACGAGGGATCCTCCACGAGTGCCGAGACCACAGGCACGACGTGCTGCTTCAGAAGCGCAGACACCCACCCTGCGTTTTCGGCTCGGATGACTCCATCCTCCGGTTGCTGGAAGAGCCCTCGGTCCACGCCTTGAATCCCAACGGTAGAGACGACCTCGTCCGTGAGGGTTGCGACGATCTCCTGATTCATTTCCCGAACCGCCCGCTCCACAAGACGACGCTGATCTTCTCCGTCGATTTTGAGTACTCCCTTCTCCCGCTCCGGAAAGTGACCCTGAGCTTCCAGGGTCCGCTCGACCTTTTCTCCACTTCCGTGAACGAGCAGACAAGCCGGCCCCTCCCCTTGCGCGGACGCCATGTGCTGCGCCAAGGACTTCAAAAAGAGACCATCGCCTAGGTGGTGCCGGTCGAGATAGAGAACGTACAGGGACTGCATGGAGCGTGGAGGAAAGACTCAGTAGATGTAAGAGGATCGCTTCCACCGGAGATGCGCCGACCCGGTCTCGGATACAATGCACGAATCGAGCTCTCGATTCAACCCCGAGCCGCCCTCGGTCCATAGGGGGGAGTGATCGCAGTGATAGTTGACCGTTTCCGTCCAATAAGCCAGGTTGTAGGTGGATTTTCGTCTCCCTTCTTCATCCATCGCTTCGACGTCTCTTGTTCACCTCCCCCCTCATTACTGGATCGATGGCGCTCATTGCCCTCTTTTGTGCCATCCTGGGATTCGTTTTTTGGCTGAATTCTTTTTCGGCCTTCGAACCGGTCTTCAAATACCTCCCTCCGGTCATCTGGGCGTACTTCGTCCCCATGCTGTGCACGACGCTCGGCATCACTCCTGCCGAAAGTCCTGTCTATGACTGGATGTCCACCTACCTCCTCCCTTTTTCGCTTTTCCTCCTCATGATTACGGTCGACCTCAAGGCCATTCTCCGCCTCGGCCCGATGGCCCTGTTCATGATGTGTGCAGGGACGCTCGGAATCGTCGTTGGGGGACCGATTGTCTTTGGCCTCTTCGGCTCCTTCTTCGAGGATCCAGTGGCCTGGAAGGGGTTCGCGGCCCTCTCGGGGAGCTGGATCGGCGGCACGGCAAACATGATGGCCATGAAGCAGAGCGTCGGGACCCCGGACAGCACGCTCGGCCCACTGCTGGTGGTCGATGTGGTGGCCGGTTACGGCTGGATGGGCGTTCTCATCTTCCTCAGCGCCTACCAGGATCGGTTCGACCGCTGGATCAAGGCGGATACGTCCGCCATGGATCGCCTCAATGAACAGATGAAAAATGCAGAAGACAATCGCCGTCCGGTGACGTTGCGGGACCTGTCCGTAATGATCGGCCTTGCCCTTGCGGCGACGGTCGGCGCAGAAGCCCTCGGCGCTTCCCTCCCGGAGTTCGGGGATCCCACGATCATTAGCACGGGCACCTGGGCCATTCTCCTCGTAGTCACCTTCGGGCTCCTCCTCTCTTTTACGCCCCTACAGTCGATGGAAGAGGTCGGCGCCTCTCGCGTCGGCTACTTTGCGCTCTATCTCCTTCTGACGTCGATTGGAGCCAAGGCCGATCTGGCTGCGGTGCTCGACGTGCCCCTCTATCTGCTTGCCGGGGTTCTCTGGATTGCCATTCACATCGCCTTCCTCCTCATGGCGGCACGTCTGGCCCGAGCCCCCCTGTTCTTCGTCGCCACGGGAAGCATGGCCAACGTCGGGGGTGCTGCCAGTGCTCCCATCGTCGCCGGCGTCTATCTGCCGGCCATGGCCCCTGTCGGCCTGCTGATGGGCGTGGCCGGATACATCCTCGGGATCTACGCCGCCCTCGGGTGTAGCTGGCTCATCGGCCTGGTGGCCGCGGGGTTGTAGCCTCTACCTTCCCATCCACGCACGATCCTTCTTTTGAAAGGCAGTACATTCGAAGAAGTGGCAGGCCTCATCGGCGCTAAGAATGCACAACAACAGGTTGCAAGATTTTTCCTGACCGTTTTGCAATAACGGTATTGACTGACGGATAGCTTCGCTCTACTCTCGACGCCTTCCTGGATGCTCCTCGGTACAGAGCCTCTCTTGAGGCGACCGGGCAATATGGTCGCAGTCGAAGTCTGACGTTGCCCCTCAAAGCTGAAAAGTCGACCGTCATTCCATGCCTGCGCCCTAACTTCGGCCCTTATGCCCGCCACACCTTCTCGGAAAGGAGCACACGATGCGGTCCGTTTCACCAGGAGTCTACGAAACGCTCTCTCGATCTTTTTTTGCAATAACAGAAAAGCCCATTGACTCTCATGCAGACTGCCGTTTAGTTACATGTCTGTCTGACCCTGCCCTTCCCCTTTCGTCCCACGGTTCCGTCGACTCAAAGGACTTCGCGTATGCCCGAGTTTTCCCATCTCCACTGCCACACACAGTACTCCCTCCTCGACGGCGCCGCCAGCATTGAAAACCTGATTAAGGGGGCCGAGCGGCGCGACATCTCAGCGCTCGCCATCACCGACCACGGCAATCTCTACGGGGTCCCCGAGTTCTACACCACGGCGCAAAAGCACGACGTCCAACCCATCATCGGGTGTGAGTTTTACCTCACCCCCAGCGGCATCGACGATCAATCCGATCCGACCCGCTACCACCAGGTTCTCCTGGCCAAAAACCAGACCGGGTACGAGAACCTGATGAAGCTTTCCTCCACCTCCTTTACGGAGGGCTTCTACTACAAGCCGCGGATCGATCTCGATCTTCTCCGCGAGTATCACGAAGGCCTCGTCGCCACCACCTGCTGCCTGCAGGGTCAGGTTCCTCAGACGATCCTGAACGAGGGAGAAGAACGGGCCCGGGAGCTGTTCGAAACCTATCTCGACATCTTCGGCGACGACTACTACATCGAACTGCAGGACCACGACATCGACGACCAGCACACGGTCAACGAGGTCCTTCTGAAGTGGGCGAAGAAATACGACGTGGAGGTCCTGGCCACCAACGACGTCCACTACGTCGACCAGTCCGATCACGCCGCCCAGGACATCCTGCTCTGCCTGCAGACGGGCAAGGACCTGAAGGACCCGGATCGAATGCGGTTTACGAATGACGAGTTTTATCTGAAGGACCCCGAGGGCATGGCCGAAGCCCTCACCGGCCTCCCGAAGGAGTTCCAGCGAGAAGCCCTCGTGACGCCGAACAAGGTGGCGGACAAGTGCAAGTTCGATCTGCCGATGGGGGATCTCTTGATGCCCCACTACCCCATTCCCGACGAGTTCGAGGGAATGGACGAGTACCTCCGCCACCTGACCTTTCAGCGGGCGAAAGAGCGATATGGGGAGCCCCTTCCCCAGCAGGTGGTAGACCGCCTGAACCACGAGCTGGGCATTATTGCCGACATGGGGTACTCGGGCTACTTCCTGATCGTCCAGGACTTTACGGAGGCGGCTCGGGAGCTAGACGTGCGCGTCGGGCCCGGTCGGGGCTCGGCCGCCGGCAGCTGCGTGTCGTACTGTCTCGGCATCACCAACGTCGACCCGCTCGAGTATAACCTCCTCTTCGAGCGATTCTTAAACCCGGAGCGGGTGTCGATGCCCGACATCGACATCGACTTCGACGACCGGGGCCGTTCAGAGGTCATCGACTACGTCGTCGAGAAGTACGGCCGAGAAAACGTCTGCCAGATCATCACCTTCGGGACGATGGGGGCCAAGACGGTCGTCCGCGACGTGTCGCGCGTGATGGACATTCCCCTGAACCGGGCCGACGAGATTGCCAAGATGATCCCCGAGGGGCCGGGCGTCGACCTGGAGCAGGCCTTCGAGGAAAACCCGGACTTCCGGGCCCTCAAGGACGCGGACGATCCGGAGGTCGAGAAGATGATGCAGTACGCCGAGGTGCTGGAGGGGTCGGTTCGCCACACGGGCGTGCACGCCGCCGGCGTCATCATTGCCCCCGGAAAGGTGAGTGACTACGTCCCCGTCTCGGTGTCCAAGAGCAAGGGCGAGAAGGTCGTCACGACCCAGTACGACGGCGACTGGGTGGAGGAGTTCGGGCTTCTCAAGATGGACTTCCTGGGCCTGAAGACGCTCACCCTCATCGAAGACGCCGTCGACTTGATCGCGGAGACCCGCGGGGAAGAGATCCACATCGACGACATTCCGCTCGACGACGAGGAAACCTTCGAGCTCTTCCAACGGGGCGACACCGTCTCGATTTTCCAGTTTGAGTCGACGGGGATGCGCGAGTGGCTCCGGAAGCTGAAGCCGACGGAGCTCGACGACCTCATCGCCATGAACGCCCTCTATCGGCCGGGGCCCATGGAAAACATCCCGACCTATATCGCCCGGAAGCACGGCCGCGAGGAGGTCGAGTATCCGCACCCGATGCTGGAGGACATCCTGGAGCCGACGTACGGCATCGCGGTGTTCCAGGAACAGGTGATGGAGATGGCCCGGACGTTGGCCGGCTTCTCCCTCGGCGAGGCGGACATTCTGCGCCGCGCCATGGGCAAGAAGAAGGAGAAGCTCATGCGCAAGCAGCGAAAAAAGTTTGTCCAGGGCTGCAAGGAAGTAAATGACATTCCCGAGGACGAGGCGAATGAGTTGTTCGACATCATCAATGAGTTTGCGGGCTACGGCTTCAACAAGAGCCATAGCGCTGCCTACTCCCTGGTCGCGTATCAGACCGCCTACCTGAAGGCCCACTATCCGCCCGAGTTCATGGCGGCGGCCATGACGACGGAGATGAGCAACACCGACAAGCTTTCGGTGGTGCTCGAAGAGGCCCGGAGCATGGGCATCGAGGTCTTGCCCCCCTCCATCAACCATAGTAAGGCCAACTTCACGGTCGAGGACGGCAAGATCCGATTTGGCCTCGCTGCCATCAAGAATGCCGGAGAAAAGGCCATCGATGCGCTCATCGAGGCGCGAGACGAACATGGCCCCTTCGAAAACATCTTCGACCTCACGAAGAACGTCGACCTGAGCACCGTCAACAAGCGAACGTTGGAGGCGCTCGCACAGGCGGGCGCCCTCGATGACCTGGAGGGTCATCGCGCGCAGCTCATGGAGGTGATGGACACTGCGGTTCGGTACGGGCAGAAGGTGCAGGCGGATCGCGCCGCCGGGCAGAACTCGTTGTTCGGCAACGGCGAGGCGGGAAATGAGGCCATGGAGCCGGGCCTGCCCTCCACAGACACGTGGGCCAAATCAAAACGCCTGAAGGCCGAGCACGAAGTGCTGGGCTTCTACGTCTCCGGACATCCTCTGGACGAGTACCGTGCAGAGGCCGAGGCGTTTGCAAGCGCCCACTTCGGTCACGCCGATCAGCTGGAGGAGCTGATCGATCGGGTTGGGGGCGACGGGCAAAGCCGAGGGCCCGTGCGGACCTTCTGTGGAATTATCACTGAGGTCAACCGAAACACGACCCGATCCGGCAAGCCCATCGCCTTCGCCACCATTGAGGACTTCACGGGCCAGGGGGAGATGGTCTGCTTCTCGAATGTACTCGACCGGATTCAGCCCTATCTGAAGGTCGACAACGTCGTCCTCGCAAAGGGCAACGTGGAAGTGCGAGGCGGGACGGTCAAAGTGCTCGTGAAAGACGTGATTCCGATGTGGAAGGTGCGAGAGCAGATGGTTGAAGAGGTCGTGCTAAACGTCGACCTCGACGAAATCATGCCCGAGGAGCTCCGCGAATTCAAAGCCCTCTGTGAGAAAAGCAGCGGCACCTGCAAGCTGTACTTCGACGTCGACGCCCCGGAGCTTCGCGGCCAGGAGCGCCTTCGGAGTCGTTCTTACGTCATTGAGCCGACGGCCGAGTTTATGCGGGGAGCACAGCGCATTTTTGGCGCCGACAATATCGCGCTGAAGGGGAACTGACTATCCCCGTCGAGCGACGGCCCGATCCTCGACTCTTCCGGAGCGCCCCGAGCTGCCTCATTCGAAGGCTGCACAATCGGGACCCGGGTGGTAGACGGCCGCCCCCTGCTGAAAGACGAGGCTCGCCCCGAGGTGCACGAGCCAAAGTCAATTCTTAGATTGACGCTTTCGTAACCCACTCGCTTCGTCGAAGAACCTCGAGGGCTATTGTTGGCTTCTACGTCCCCCGAATTAAAAGCTGAAGGCCCCAGAACGGTCGCTCCGGCTGATCCATGGCCCGAGTAGGAGGTTCCCGACTGGAACGTGAGCGACTCCCGGCAGTGATGTTTGTGGTGGTTTACTGAACCAAGCTGGCAGACCCATGCACCTTGCCCTTCTCGACGCCTCTCTCGGAACCCCTCACGCCAAGCGTAATTTCCAACGCGTCGTCGACGCCTCCCTCACGACGTTTGAGGTCAACCAGGGAGAAATCCCTCCCCCGATTGGCGAGTCCGACCCGGCTGCCCGCAATGGGATTCCCACCTTCGACGGAATCATTATCAGCGGGTCGCAGTCCTCCGTCTACGACAAGAACCGCCCCTGGATTGAAGACCTGAGTGCGTGGGTCCAGGGAGCAATTGCGGATGGCCTCCCGATTCTCGGCGTGTGCTGGGGCCATCAGTTGCTGGCCCAGATTCTGGGGGGAACGGTCAAAGGCGGCCCCTATGAGCTCGGCTACGTGGACGTGAAACAAGAGGGGGAAGACCCAATTTGGGACGGCATCTCGTCCCCCTTCACCGTGTTTGCCACCCACTCCGATCACGTCGTCGAGACCCCTCCCGACGCCACCGTCCTGGCCTCCAACGAGACGGGGCTGCAAGCCTTTCGGCACGAGCAGGTGTACGCCGTTCAGTTCCATCCGGAGTACGACCTACAAACGGCGAAAGCCATGATTCACTCCAAGGACCTGCCGGAGCACCAGATTCAGTCCGCCCTCGACACCTGTACAGACGAGAACGTGGAGGCTGCTGAGGAAGCAAAACAGATCTTTGATAACTTCCTCGAGCACGTCGCCAACACCCAGAAGGAAAAACCAGCCCTATAGCATTCCGTAGGGAGTACCGATAGTGATCGAGGCCCACCAGGGCTCATAGAGAAAAGCTGCATTTCGCTCTATAATCTCTGGACTGGGATCGATTCTTTTCCCGACCGACCCTTCTCGTCCTCTCAGGCATCCCTTTTCTGCCATGGCCCTCCCTGAACTGACGAAGTCACAAATCCGAGAACATACGGCCGACGGATCGTTCGAGCGAGGCGAGCAATACCTCGCCGATGGGGCTGTGCACTCCCTGACTCAGTTTGATGACTGCACGCTGAAGGCTCAGGTTCGTGGGCACGACGTTCATCCGTATCTCGTCACGATTGAATTTGCCGACGACACCATTACGGCCGTCGAGTGCTCCTGTCCCTACTACGACGGCTCGTGGTGCAAGCACATTGTGGCCGTGCTGTTGAAAACCCTGGAAGACGACGAAATTGCCCAATCTGAGGCCGCTGCGGTGCGGGATCTCGTCGAGGGCTCCAGTCGAGACGTCCTCGTCACCCTCCTTGAGCGACTGGCCGAACACAACCCCCAGTTGATTGACCAGCTTGAGCGGGAGTACGCCCGGCTGGCAGAGGATCGCTAAACGGGGGATCCTTCAGACGATTCTTCTACATGAAGCGATCTCTCCAGGGCCCTCTCTTTTACTCTGTCGGCAATTCTCGGGACGTCTACGACTGCCGGCGATAGGCGAGCAACGGTGAAGCTGGAGCGTCGAGTGCCCTGATCTGAACCCTTTCACCTCCGGAAAGCAATCTCCCCCAACTCTTCGTCGCAGTTGGCGCCGAGGAGGAACCTCTACCAGGGGTACGTAGCCGCGTTTGGCAATTCTTTTCTCCCCCTGATTTATTAGAGAGTGATGCGCCTCGACGATGCGTGTCTGTTAGCGTTCCTCCCACAGCCGTCCCTCCACGATGAGAAACCGTTACAACTCCCCTCTCCTCTATTTTCTCACCTGTCTCGGGCTAGCCCTCCTCGGTGCTGCTTGGAGTCCGACCCCGGCCCAGGCTCAAACCGACGCCAATCAGGCATATGCCCCCTCCCTCTATGAGGACCTCGAGGCCCGCATGATTGGACCGTATCGAGGGGGACGTGTCACGGCCGTTGCCGGCGTCCCGGGGAAGCCCCACACGTTTTACATGGGCAACACCGGCGGCGGCGTCTGGAAAACGACCAACGACGGCGGAGACTGGCGCAACATCTCCGACGGCGCCTTCGATGTGGGATCGATCGGCGACATCGACGTCGCGAAGTCCGACCCCAACGTCATTTACGTCGGGACGGGCTCGGCCTGCCCCCGCGGAAATATCTCGACGGGGCGCGGGGTCTACAAGTCCACCGACGGCGGAAAGACGTGGTCGCTCGTCGGGCTCGAAAATGTGGGGCAGATTGGACGCGTTTCTGTCCATCCAGACAACCCGGATGTGGCTTACGTCGCGGCCCTGGGCCACATTTTTGGGCCGAACGAAGAGCGCGGCGTCTATCGCACCACCGACGGGGGCGACACCTGGGAAAAGGTCCTTTACATCTCCGAGAACACCGGTGTGGTCGATCTCGCCATGAATCCGGACAACCCGCGTGAGATTTACGCAGGCCTCTGGACCGCCGAGCGGAAGCCCTGGACCATGATCAGTGGTTCGAAAGAGGGCGGCATCTACAAAACCACGGACGGCGGCGACAACTGGACCGAGCTCGGCGGGGGGCTGCCGGATGGGGTCGTGGGCAAGACGGCCGTCACTGTGTCTCCCGCCAAGCCGGATCGGGTGTGGGCCCTCATCGAAGCCCCTGAACCCAACGGCGGCCTGTACCGCTCTGACGACGCGGGCCAGAGCTGGACCCACGTCAACGACAACCGCATCCACCAGCAGCGGGCGTGGTACTACACCCACATTTACGCCGACCCCCAAGACGAAAATACCGTTTACTCCCTCAATGTCCCCTTCATGAAGTCGGTGGACGGGGGGAAAACTTTTGAAAGTTACGACGTGCCTCACGGTGACGTCCATGCCCTCTGGATCAACCCCAATGATCCCGACCGGATGGTCGTGGGCAATGACGGTGGCGCCCAGGTCTCGATCGATGGAGCGGAGAGCTGGTCCACCATGTACAATCAGCCGACGGCGGAAATCTACAGCATTACCGTCGACGAGGAGTTTCCCTATCGGGTCTATGGACCGCAGCAGGACAATTCGACCATTCGTGTACCGGCCTGGACCGAAGGAAGCGTACACCCGAAGTCAAACTGGGCTTCTGTTGGGGGGTGCGAAACGGGTCCTGTGGCGCTCCACCCAGATCGTCCTCACCTCATATACAGTGGGTGCTACGGGGGGCACGTGACCCGGCTGAACGAGAAAACGGGACAGTCGCGCAACGTTCTCGTTTACCCACAGCTTCAACTCGGACAAAAACCGTCTGAGCTCGAGGAACGCTTCCAGTGGAACTCTCCGATCGAGGTCTCTCCCCACAACCCCGACGTGGTGTATCACGCCTCTCATCGGATCTGGAAGTCCACCGATCGCGGGATGAGCTGGGACCGGATCAGCGACGACCTGACCACCGACACCCCGGAGCATCAAGACTACGCAGGGGAGCCGATTACCCGCGACAACACCGGAGTAGAGGTATACAATACGGTCTACTCGCTCGAGATCTCCCCGCACGCTCAGGAAACCCTTTGGGCCGGTACAGACGACGGCCGCGTGTGGATTACTCAGGATGAAGGAGGCGCCTGGACCGAGATTACCCCTTCGGACATGCCGGACAATGGCACCGTCAATCGCATCGAGGTGTCCCCGCACACGCCCGGCAAAGCCTATCTTTCCGTCTTCCGGTATCGACAGGATGATTGGGAGCCCTACGTCTACCGAACGACGGACTACGGCGACTCGTGGACACGTCTGACGGACGGGACCAACGGCATCCCGGAGGATTCTCCCGTCCGAGTGGTCCGTGAAGATCCCGATCGGGAGGGCCTGCTCTATGCCGGGACCGAGTTCGGCCTCTACGTGTCCTTCAACGATGGTGACACCTGGCAGACGCTGCAGCAGAATGTGCCGACGACTCCCATCACGGATCTGAAGGTGCACCGGAAGGACCTGGTGATTGCCACGAAGGGACGCTCCTTCTGGATCATGGACGACCTTACGCCCCTTCATCAACTGACCGATCAGGTGGCCGAGGCCGACGCCCATCTCTTTTCACCCCGCGAGGCGTACCGGGTCAACCCCTCTTCGGGAGGGGATCCCGAGGACCGGGAACCGGAAGGACCGACGGCCCCCGCCCTCATCAACTACACCTTTGGGGAAGTCCCGGACACCACGGTGACCCTCGAGATCCTCGACGAGAATGGCTCGGTCGTCCGCCGCTTCACGAGTGACTCCTCCGCAGCCCAGGAGCAAGAAGACCGCCTGCTTCCTGTCGACGAAGGGCACAACCGGGTTTCTTGGAATCTGCGCGGGGAGGGCATCGACACCGTCGACGACGCTGTCTTGTGGGGCTTTACGGCCGGTCCGAAGGTGGTCCCCGGCACCTACGACGTACGCCTCGACGTCGCCGAGGGCCCCACCCTCACGGAGTCCCTGGAGGTCCGCATGGATCCCCGTGCGGAGAACGTGACGACTGAGGACCTTCAAACTCAGTACGCCCTCGCCACGGAGGTGCGGGACACGACCAATGCAATCTATGATGCCATCCGGACGCTCCGCTCCGTTCGAGAGCAGGTCCAGTCCGTCGCCGACCACGCCTCGAAGGCCGGACATGAGGATCTTACCAGCCAGGCAGATTCGATCTCCGAGGAGCTGACCTCAATTGAAGAGGAACTGATGCAGACGAAGAACGAAAGCTTCCAGGATCCTCTCAACTACCCGCCCATGCTCGACAATCAGTACGCATACCTCTACGGCTACGTCTCGGGCCCCGATGGGCCTCCCACAGAGGGCGCCCGCGCCCGCCTGGAGGACTTGAACGAGCAGTGGGCCTCACTCCGGGACCGGCTGCAGAGGGTCTTTGACACCGACGTGGCTCGGTTCAACGATCAAATTCAAGACCTCGACTCCCAGCCGGTCTTCATCCCGGCTGCCGATGAGTAACATCTTCTGCATTCCTCTCCTTTTCCCCGTCCGGCAGGAATCAAACCTGCCGGGCGGGGTTTTTTATTGTTTCTGAGCCAAAATTCTGTCTCCCCTCCTATGTCGTTTGAGACCTGCGTCATTGCAAATCCCGTGTCGGGGAATGGGTGCGTCCAAGACCTCTGGCCTCGCCTACAGCCGCGCCTGGAAACGGCCAGCTCCTCTCTGACAGTGCGGTGGACGACCGGTCCGCGCTCCGCCACTCCTCTCACGCAAGAAGCGCTTCACGAAGGATACGACCGTATTGTGGCCCTCGGAGGGGATGGAACGCTCCACGAGGTCGTCAATGGCTTTTTTGAAGACGATCGTCCGATCGCTCCCTCGGCGGTCTTGGCACACATTGCCTGCGGGTCGGGCACGGACTTCCGACGGACGCTCAACGCCCCCATCGAACTAGAAGGGGTTCAACAGCTCTACAGTTCACGGATCCGCCCCTTTGACCTCATCCGTCTTGAATATCAAACCCCTTCCGGAGAGAGGGATCATTGCTACGTGATCAATATCGCCGCTTTCGGCCTAAGCAGTACCGTGGCGGAAAACGTTTCACAGAGTCGTTCTCTTCCCCTCCCTCCGGTCCTCCGGTACCTCACCAGTGCCCTGATTGCCCTGACGTCCCACCACCCGGTCTCCGTCCAGCTTACACTTGACGGCCAGCCTCTCGGCGAGATGAAGCTGCATCTGGCAGCCATCGCCAACGGCCACACCTTCGGGGCCGGCATTCGCATCGCCCCTTCTGCGGTTCCTACCGACGGGCAGCTCGACGTGACGGTGGTCCACGACGTGTCGATCCTCTCCCTCCTCAGACGCGTGCCAAGTCTATATTGGGGAACGCATACTGAGAAAAAAGGAGTGAGCACGTATCGAGGCCGTCGGCTTACCGTCACCCCCTGCCAATCGGAACCGATCCCTCTGGATGCCGACGGTGAGTTGCGAGGGATTCTTCCCACCACGGCCGAAATTGTCCCCAATGCCATTCGGGTCCAGTATTGACGGACTCGATCACGCCTATCTTCTTCCCGCCCTCCTTCAACGGGAATCGCAGCTCTCCACGTGCGCCTCCCGGGACGAACTCTTTCCGGTCGAGCCAGTTAGCCTGACGGCTAAAATGAGGAGAACGAGTTCTCCATCAGACCACGATCCATAGGACCCTCTTTTCTCCCTTTGCGTACGGGAGGGTGGGACAATCGGAAAATACTGTACCTGCGATGGGCACTCCGGATCTAGAAGACGACGGCCAGGTGGTTACCCTCGACCTTCACGGTGCGACGGTCGATGAAGCCATTGATCTGACGTATCGAACCCTTCGCCTAGCAGAAGAACGCGGACGGTCCCGTCTAACGCTGATCCACGGGTCTTCGACAACAGGAAGTGGTCCCTCGCGCACCATCAAAGAGGCCCTTCATGACCTTCTCGACCAAGGAGACCTCGGGGCCCACACCACGGATGTGCATCGCTCCCGCGATAGCCTGACCCTCGTGCTCGACCTCACGGCGACCACCGATCAGACCCCCATCCGCCTCCGAGACGTGTGGCCATAGCTGGACGGGCGTATGCTCCAGACGCTTACCCAAACGAAGGCCAAAAGCACAGTACCCGCACACCGCCACTGGTAATACTCAGGTCCCTCAGAATGATATTCTCTGGGGTAGCTGGGTCGGTGTTCTCGACGTTTCTCCGCCCGCTGCGTGTTCTTTGCTTCGATGAGTACGTACATTGGTATCACGACTTCCTACGAGGACGGGACCCAGTCGCTCGACCGTCGCTACGTTACAGCCGTCGAGCAGGCTGGAGGCATTCCCGTTCCACTCCCCGTGACGGACTCAAAGAAGACCCTGCAGAGGCTCTCTGAGACGATTGACGGGCTGGTCGTGATTGGAGGCCCTGCCGTCACGGAGGGCCTCGTGGGCTCCCTGCCCGACGATCTCGACGGCCTCGATCCGTTACGGGCGTCTTCTGACCGGCAGTGGATCGACCGGAGCTGGGCCGACGGCCTTCCAATCCTCGGAATCTGTTATGGCATGCAGCGTCTCAATGCACTCGCCGGAGGCACAATCTACGGAGACGTAGAGGAGCAGCATGAGCGGGCACAAACTCACAGCCAAAAACGGGGAGGGACCACTCATCCTATCCACCTTGCCGAACACTCTCGCCTCCGGAGTCTCCTCCAAACAGACACCCTAACGGTAAACACGCGCCACCTTCAGGCCATCAAAACACTCGGCGATGGATTCGAGGTTGCGGCGACGGCCCCAGATGGCGTCATCGAAGCCATCGAACACGAAAACGGAAGGATTTTTGGTGTACAGTTTCATCCCGAACGAATGGGCACCCCCATGCGGCCCCTCTTTCGCACCCTCATCGAACAGGCGACCCCAGCGACGCCTGCCTCCTAACAGTCTCGGCGCAGGCGAATCCATCCTTGCCTCACCGGTTGGAGTTGCATGAACCCTTTTTCTTCTTCCGATATGTCCCACAAGGCCTCCGGGTCGGGCCCTTCCGACGCCACATCCATGATTCGACGGCTCTCCACCGTCATGCTCTGTGGAGTTGGGCTCCTCATTCTCGTGGCCACCACCGTACGGGTGGATTCATTCGGCCAGGAAGTCATCCCCCGATTTAGCTGGATTACCGAAACGGTCCTCGCGGGAGGCACGGCCGACACGACGAGCCAGGAGACCCTCCCCTCCCTGCACCAAGCCACGCTTCGCGATCTCCCTTCGCATCCTTCTACCAAGCTGGCCCCCTACATGAATCCGGCGGGGCCCCTCTCGACAACTGCCGACGACCCGATCCTTCGACAGTTTCACGACCTCCTCAACCAGTACGTACAGCGCCAAGGTGAAGACGACAACTTTACCGTCCGGGTCATCGACGGTCGCTCAAATGAGACGCTCGAGGTCTACGAGCTAACCTCTCTTCGGTCCTCGTACGAGCGGGGAGAATCCATTGAATGGGAGGAGGTAGACCGCCGCCGCCGACGAGCGACGCGCCGGCTCGTCGATAAGTACGACGATCAAGGCGTTCCCCGAGAAGACATCATCGTGCGGTGGGGACGGGCCAACCAGATTGAAAAGGCCCACGAGCGCGACCGTCCGTATCGCGCCTACGAGATCAAGCTGGCCAGGTACCTCGATCTCAGCCTGCTCCCCACCGAGATTGCCACCGTCGAGACGTTTAACCGAGACGACCTCGTCTCTCCGGTCGGCGCGCGGAGCCGATATCAGATGATGCCCTGGATCCTTCGCCGGAGCGGGGTGAACGAGTATCGCCTTTATACAGAGGGAGGAACCAGCGTCCACGTCCAAGAAGAACTTCATCCGCTGCTAACCCTCGAACCGGCCTATAAACTGCTACGAGGCTACGTAAATGCCGTGGGCCACGAGATACCGGGGCTTTCAGCCTATCATACGGGACCCGGCAACATTTATAAGCTGTACCGCCAGTTCTACTCGAAATCGCAGCACTTCTCGGCGTCCTCTACGGTCGTCGATGCCTTTGCATGGGCGCTTACTGAGGGGTACGAAACGGTGAGTGATGGATCGAGCTTCGGGTCTTATTCTCGGGGATACGTCCCGTCGGCGTACGGCGCCCTCGTGGCCACGGACGATCATCCGGTCGATCCGTCCGAAACGCTCCATGCAGCCCGCGTTCAGCTGAAACCGGGCACGAGCACCACCCTGGGCGAGATTCTCCAGGTGCTCGACTCGACGGAGGTGTCCTTCGACTGGGGGCCGGCGAACGACGAATCCTCGACCTACGACCGGTTTAAAGCCCTCAACCCCCACTTCGACCTTCCGGACGGTCCCGATGGAGAGATGCCCGCCACCGGTGACGTGCATCTCGTCTCGTCCATTGACGGAAAGATGGTTCGCTTTTTTCTCCCCCTGGAGGCCCCCTCAGCCCTAGAGGACGCAGGCCTCGAGGTCCTCGACCCGGAAGCAACGTTCCGGTTCGATGACTCGACCTTTACTCCCCCCAGTGAGGAGCAAATTACGTACTGGGATCGGCAGTACGAGCGCCTCGTCGACGACATCAAAGACTTTGGGTTTACCCCCACGAACCGAGAGCGCCTGCTAGAGCTGCACGAGAAGTTTGAAGAGCTCGCCGAGCAGTCCCCATCCCGGTTCCGACGGATCCAGCTCGACATCATCGATACCCACCGCCGCATCTGGCTTTCGAATCCATGGGACGAGCTGTCCGATGCGACGATGCTCGCCACGGGGCGTCTGCCGATGCGAATCCAGCCGCTGGACTCTCTCTCGTTTGACAGGATCGACCCGAGAGACTTCCAGGTGCCCTCGTTCGATTAGTCGGGGTTCTCTTCGCCCCCGGAGGGCGCCTCGGACAGCACCCGAATCGGATCTCCGACACGAATGACGCCTGCCCGGCGCACGACGAAGAGAGCTCCGCGGTGCCGATCGTCGCTGACGGCCGCAAACGCCTCGGGGGAGGTGCGATCTCGAAAGACCGTACAGGGTCGATGCTCCCGGCGGCTTCGCTCTAAGATGGCCTCGCCCCCAATTTGAATCCGATCGCCGGGGGCCAGCGCGGCGAGATCAAAGCCTTTCGTAATCAGGTTATCCCCGACCACGACGGGATCGATGTCGAGCACGTCGATCACCTCGCGCGCCATGGCACTCACCTCTCGCCCCGGCACGTAGCGTCCCTTGTAGAACGATTTGCGGTCGTGGTCCCCGGCACATCCTCGCCCCGGAATCAACCGCACCGACGACCGCTCCACGTGCTCATGGGGCTCAGGGGTCTCCACGAGCACGTCGACCTGCCCCGTGTCTCCAAGGGACAAACCGGCCAGATGCTCGCGGTACGCAGCGGCGACGTCGCGGTCGATGGTAGCGTTCGACATCGGTCGTGGACTCTGTGTACTCTATAGTCAGCGAAGAACCTCTTGGCCTCGTGCTCCCAATTGGGGAACGCCGTCTGGCTCGAACTTCCCACTCCGTACAGAGATTCTCCAGCCCCAGCGGCAGACGAAAGAGCTCCCTATCGCATTTCGGGCTCTTCCAGGAAGGCGCCCTGCTGAATGTGTTTGCGGAGCTCCTGAAGCGACATCATTTTCTGCTGAAGACGCTGGACCTGCTCGTCATTGCCGTCCTGGGTGGCCGCATACATGTGTTCACGAATGTCGTCAATGGCCTCATTGACCCGATCCAGCTTCAGGAGCTTCATCGCACTCTCGGCGGCCTCATACGGCCGATCATTGGGGCGAGGCACGGCAATGTCCTCCTTCTGCGCCCAGTTTTCCGAGGCCTCGTACTCGTCCATCATCACGCCGGCAGCGAGGGTCTGGAGCGTGTCTCCGTGCTCCCCCTCTAGAATCTGCTGTGGACGAACGGAGTCGCTCTGATACATGTCGACGAGCGTGTCCGCCAGGTTGCGGGGCGGGCCGTCGGTAAACTCCTCCAGGGCCATGTTGCTGAGCACGAACTCGACCATGCGAGCTCCATGCTCCAGCATCAGCCGCAGCAACAACTTCTCCTCGGGGAGGGGCTGGAAAACGGACTGCGCAGGAGCACGCCGCTCTGAGTCAGAGGGAGGCGGCGGGGACGGGGGGGGAGCCCCCTCTGCCGAGACGGTTTCACTAGACGGTTGGCTTCGTTCGGCGTGGGACGGGCGTGCCTCTTGGCGCTGTTCCCGCTTGCGGCGACGTTCCGCCTGCCGTTCCAGCCGTTCGCGCTCCTCCTCCAGCATGCGGAAGAGATCCGTGTCAGGGACACTGGCCACCTCACTCGTCCGAATCACGTACTCGCGCCGCAGATTCGGGTCGGGGATCCGGGCTACCGACTCGATGATGTCTCGCTGTACGTCGACGCGATCCTCCGGCGTCTCGAGCTGCCCCGATCGCCGCGCCCGCTGATAGGCGAAGGCAGGAAGATCCAGCCGATGCTCGTCCACGTACT
Source organism: uncultured Salinivenus sp. (assembly GCA_964462965.1). Classification (GTDB taxonomy): domain Bacteria; phylum Bacteroidota; class Rhodothermia; order Rhodothermales; family Salinibacteraceae; genus Salinibacter. The sequence goes on along the minus strand of CAYXAD010000001.1, from coordinate 24,319 downwards.
CCGTAAAGACCTCCCCTCCCTTCTCCTGGACGAAGTCATCGGGGTCATTCCCCTCCGGGAGCTCAACCGCATAGGCGCCCATTCCACTCTCCAGAACCCGATCCATTCCTCGCATGGCCGCCCGCGCTCCGGCCTCGTCGGCGTCGTACAAGAGAAGGACTCGGTTGGCATATCGATCGAGGACCGACACCTGATCCTCAGTCAGCGCGGTCCCACTGGACGCAACGACGTTCCGTACACCGGCCTGATAGAGACTCAGCACGTCCGTGTAGCCCTCGACGAGAAGCACCTCATCGGTCTGGCGAATGGCTCGTTTGGCCTGATGGAGCCCGTATAGAACCTCCCCCTTGTGGTAGACCTCCGTCTCGGGCGAGTTGATGTACTTCGGCTGATCTCGACTGTCATCGGGATCGAGGATTCGCCCGGCAAACGCCAACACCTTCCCAATGTGGGAAAAGATCGGAAAAATGATGCGCCCTCGGTACCGGTCGTAATAACCGCTCCCGTCGTTTCGCTCGATGATGAGCCCGGCCTTTTCGAGCGTCTCCGGGTCGATCTGCTCGTCCTCCCCCGCAGAGAGGAGCGCGTCCCACTCGTCCGGGGCGTAGCCGAGACCAAATCGTTTAATCGTCTTGGGGGTGTACCCTCGCTCACGAAGATACGTGAGGGCAGGCTGCCCCCGATCGGTCTGGGTGAGCTGATCGTAGAAGAACCGTGCCGCAAAGCGAAGGGCATGGAGAATGGCCTCCCGCTCATTGGCAGCCTCCGGATCCGCCTCCTCCTCGGGCAGCGGAATGCCGTAGCGCTCTGCCAGGATTCGAGCCCCTTCCAAAAATCCGACCCCCTCGATCTCCTGAACGAATTTGAAGACGTCACCGCCGTTGCCACACCCGAAGCAATAGTACAGGTTTTTGTCCGGATCGATGCTAAAGGAAGGGGTGTTTTCGCTGTGAAACGGGCAGAGTCCTTTGTAACGCGACCCACTCCGCTTCAACTGGACGTAGTCGCCCGCCACTTCGACGAGATCAGCCGCCGTGCGGATTTCCTCTATCTTTTCGTCCGGAATGGGCATAGCAATGAGACACGATCATGCTCCCAGCAAGACACACATGTGTATGGTATATGTGCCTGGAAGATCCACCCCGAGCTCAGGGTCTGGAGCGAAAGAGGTCTATAAACGAATTGGAGAGGCGTCGTCCTCAACCTGAGTCGGAAGCGCAGCGCTCTCGTCGTCCCCTTCGACCGGTCCGACGTCAGGCGGATCGGCACATTGGCAGGAAGACATCCCGACGCAGAGGAGCAGGGCACCGAACAGGAATAGACGTCTCATAAAACCACCGAAGAATCGTTGATAGGGAGTGGAGCCCAACAGAATAGCAGGTACCTCTCCGGGTCGCAAGGGACACCGCTCATCGCTTCCCGGTTTCGTTTCATTTTTCCCGGACGTCGACCGGCGGAACCGAGCACGAGTGAATCAGGACTTTACGGTTTGGGGGTTTACAATGTCTCCCCCGGTCCAGAGCTTCAAGGGTGTGTCGAGAGCTCGTGACACGACCGAGCTCTTTCGCCAGCCGTCTTACTCAATTGTCTTCGTCTTCGAATGACCGACCTCCGACAACGCATCGAAGACCTTGCGGACCAAGGAGATGCCGTGGACCGCGGGGCTGCGGGCAATGCCGTCGCCGACCTAATCCAAGCCCTCAATGCCGGCCAGATCCGCGCCGCAACCCCAACCGACGACGGCACCTGGGAAACGAATGCGTGGGTAAAACAAGGCATCCTGCTCGGATTTCGCATCGGTCGCATGGTCGACTATTCCAGCGACCGATTTCCCTACTACGACAAAAACACCTTTCCGGTAAAGCCCCTCCGCAAGGCCGACAACGTGCGGCTCGTGCCGGGCGGTTCGTCGATTCGTACGGGATCCTACGTGGCCCCGGGCGTGGTCTGCATGCCGCCGATGTACGTAAACGTGGGGGCCTACGTCGACGACGAGGCGATGATCGACTCCCATGCCCTGGTCGGCAGCTGTGCCCAAATCGGGAAGCGGGTGCATCTCTCTGCCTCGGCACAGGTGGGAGGCGTGCTGGAGCCGGTGCACGCCACCCCCGTGATCGTGGAAGACGACGTCTTTGTGGGGGGAGGAGCGGGCATCTACGAAGGTTGCATCGTCCGAGAAGGGGCCGTCCTGGGCGCAGGGGTCACCCTGACGTCCTCCACCCAGCTGTACGACCTGGTGGAAGAGACCGTCTATACGGCCTCGGAGGAAGAATCGCTGGAGGTCCCGGCAGGGGCCGTCGTCGTCCCCGGCTCCAGGCCGGTCGACTCCGAGTTTGGACGCGAACAGGGGCTGTCGCTCTACGCGCCCGTAATCGTCAAATACAGAGACGCCAAAACGGACGCCGCCACGGCGCTCGAAGAGGCGCTCAGATAGGGGTTCCAAAAAGGCCAGCCCCCACCTGGAGCCATTCACCCGTCCGAAGAGCCTTCGGTCCCTCCGGCTTCGGCCACGAGCCATCCATAGCGCAGAACGCCGAGGTGCTGGGCCAACCAGATGCGCAGAATGGTCCGGGCGAAGATGCGATCCGGCTCGGTGGCGTCCAACAACATCCGAAGCACGGACGGGTCGGTGAAAAGAGCCTTCACAAATCGACGCAGTACGACGGCCCAGGTCCGTCGAACTTGATGCGTCACGTCGTCCAGGTGACGGACCTTCAGCCCGGCGTCGGTGGTCCAGCGGTGGAGCGCCGACGCAGTGGGCAGTTCAGACAAGCGGCCCTCCCTGCAAATGGGATCGAGCAGATGCCGCTGCGCCCATGGGGACGAGTCCTGCGCTGCCATCCAGGCACAAACCACGAGCCGACCGCCGGGCCGCAGGAGACGTACTGCCTCCCTCAGTACCTTCCGGGGCCTCTCGAAGTGTGTGAGACTTTCGATGGCCACGACGGCATCGAACGTATCCCCCGCAATGCCATTTTCGAAGAGATCCTGTAGCCGAAGGTCGGGGCGAGGTCCGTCCACCGACTGGCGTTGTGCATGCGCATGCTGATGCTCTGAGATCGTAAAACCCGTCACGTTGGCCCCGTACGTTTCAGCCCACATCCGAGCCGGTGCCCCGTAGCCGCACCCAATGTCACACACCCGCGTACCTGCCTCGATCCGTGCATCCTCGGCCACGCGGTGAACGAGGTGACGCACGGCTTCTTCGGGGGGATCCTCCGGATCGGTCCAGAGCCCGTGGTGAATGTGTTCTCCCCATATCGACCGATAAAAGGGATCGAGACGATCGTAATGGCGAGAGACTGTTTCGAGCTTGGACATGAAACCAACCGTCTCCCTCTGCAGGTACGTGACGACGCTTCGGCCTCTCAAAGGCATGTGACCCAGGTCTCCTCCTCGACCCACAACCCATTTCCCCACGAGAGCATAGAATACCTTTCTCTCACCTCATGTACAACCCTTCGGGGGGCTCATCGGTGGAGCGGTGGTGCTGCCTGAAATGTCTCTGGCTAGATGCCCCTTTTCCTTCTCCTGAGTGCGCTTCAATACATTCTCCCTTCAGATGTCCGACTACGCCCTTGAGACTCGCCAAGACCGCATCACCAAGGAGTGGGTCGCGTGCTCTCCCGTCCGCAGCACCCGTCCGCACAAGACAACACCGACCGAGCCGGCCCCCGCCTCCCTGACGGACGAACCGGTCGAAGGCTGTCCCTTCTGTCCGGGGCACGAAGAGATGCTACCGTCCGTGATCTGGCAACTGGACGCCCACGGAGAACGGCCCTGGTGGACTCGCGCCGTGCCCAACAAATATCCGGCCTTCACCCCAGACGCGAAGACGGAAGAGCAAACCTGCGGCCTGTATCGCGTTCGGGCGAGCCACGGGCGACAGGAAGTCCTCGTCGATACCCCCTTCCACCACCAGGGACTGGCGAAGATGCCGACGCGAGGTGTAGAGGCGGTCCTGCACACCTACCTCCAGCGATACCACGTCCATCGACAAGCGGACGAGTCCCTCCTTCCCGTTATCTTTCGGAACCACGGGCCCAGTGCCGGCGCCTCGATCCCGCACCCGCACAGTCAACTGATTGCCACCGATTTTCCTCCGCCTCGCCTCGAGCACGAGGAAGCTGAGGCCCGGGCCCGGTACGAGGAGTTGAACCGGTGTCCCTACTGTGCGATGATCGACACTGAGCTGGCGACGGAATCGCGGCTCGTCGAGACGAACGAGGACTTTGTGGTCTTCGTCCCCTATGCCGCTCGCGTCCCGTACGAGATGTGGATTTTCCCACGAGAGCACCGGCCCGAGTTTGGCCGTCTCGCCGAGCCGCAGCGGCATGCGCTCGCCCAAATCCTTCGGGAGGTCCTCGGCCGGCTGCATGCCTCCCTGGACGATCCGGACTACAACTTTTTCGTGCGCACCGCCCTCGAGTACGAATCGGATGCACCTCACCTTCACTGGAGCCTCCGCATTCGCCCCCGATTAACGGTAGAGGCAGGGTTTGAGGTTGCTACCGGCATGCACATCAATCCCTCGATTCCGGAACGCGACGCCGCCGTGCTCCGAGGCGATCAGTGAAACCTCGCGATGTGGTTTGCTCCTTTGTCGAAGGCCTGCCCTCTCCCGAAGAGGCTGTTCCAGCTTCCAGAGGTGCGAGCGTGCGATGCGGAGGACAAAACAAAAAGCCCCCAGCGCCTCGCAGACGCTGGGGGCTTCCAGTCAGACCGGTCTTCTCTGATCAGGCGTAGGCTGACTGCTGCTCTTTGAACTCGCGAGCACGCAGCCGCAAGGGGCCGCTGCCGTAGGCCACAACCAGTAGGAAGCGACCAATTCGTGGAACGTATCTGCGCATACGGTGTCGCGATTCGTTCTTGGCAGTTTCTTAGGTTCAAACGGCGAGAGACGGACGTCAAGACCGCCTCCCAGACTTACCCAAGCTTGTAGAACTTCTCGCGGGTAATCTGCCCGTCGTCGTTCCAGTAGCGTACTGACACCTGCTTCTGATCGACACGCCCCACCCCCTCGAGGGTCATCTGATTGTGCCACTCGGAGAGGGTCGCGTTATTTTCTTCGTCGACGGCTCGAGACTTAATCTCGGCCGAGTGAAACTCTTCGAGGGCGCCTACGAACTGCTCCTCGTATTCTCGATTCTCCTCCTTGCCGACACGCTGGTCATCTTCCTCTTCCATGACGATGTCGTCGGCGTAGAATTTGTCGAAGGCCTCCAGAATCTTGCCCTGGAGAATCATGTCGTTGAGCTCTTGATCGCGCTGGTCCAAATCACTCATAAGTCGTTCGGTTTGGTGTTTGATTTTAGATTCGACGTTCGGTGTCCCTCCACCTGGCACTTCCAGAAATAGGGAGACCAAATGGGAGCGAATGAGTCGAGGGACTCTGTTACAACATTATTCGTTGTAACACAGAAACTTACAAAAAAGCATTATTCATCAGAGGGCGATTCCGCATAGATGCCTTCACAGATGCGAGAGAGATGACGAAGGTCTCGGTCGGACACACGCCGTTCAAACCAGTCCTGCACCTCACGGATTCGTGGATCAATCTCGTCGAGGAGAGCGAGCCCGTCGTCCGTAATGGTATGAATCATCATGCGTCGGTCCTCCTCACTCCGATTTCGGCGGACGAGCCCTCGATCGACGAGCTTGTCAATGAGCCGTGTAACGTCGGGGGACGGATCGAGCATCCGTTCACTGATCTCACAGCGAGGATGTCCATCCGGATGGACGCCCCGAAGGATCCGGAGCACATTGTGGTGACTGAACTGGAGGTCGTAGTCCTGACACACGGCCTCGACCTTCCGGCGCACATTGGCCGAGGCAACGAACAAATTCAACATCGCCTCCTGCGCCTGGTTTTCGAACGGAGCCGTCTGTTTGAGCCGGTTTCGAAGGATCTCTCCCATGTCTGAGATTGGACACTCTATGCAACTCTGTGTAGCAACACGAAAATAGGACGATAAAGTTCCCGTCCCTCTGTCGGTACAGTTTCCCGATCCCCTGCTTCGAAGAAACCTCTCACGGCCGCGGGAGGCCGCTTCCAAGCACCAAGACCAAAGATGTAAAGCCCCCCTCAAGAGAGTCCCCGGGGGCGAGACGAAGGAACCAGGAATAAGAATTCTCACTGCTCTAGAGCAGCCACGTCGGAGGCCTCTTCGTCGACGAGCTTAATAAGATCCTCCTGGAACGCAAGGAAGCTACTTCCTTCGTAGCGAGAGACAATTTTTCCGTCGGCGTCAATGAGGAACCGGGTCGGCACATCTGCCACATTGTACTGGCGAGCCAGGGAATCTTCTAACCCCTCGGAAGCAATAATATGATGCCCCGGGAAGGCGTGGCTGTTGAGAAATGCGCGGTTGAGCGTCGTATCGGGCTCGACGGAAATGGACAGGAAGGCGATTGAATCGGAGCGAGTCGCTTCGTGCAGCGCGTTGCGCGAGGAAAGCTGCCGGGTAAACTGCTCACTATCGGGCTGATAGTACTCGAGAACCACAGGGCGACCCCACAGGTCGCTCAGGCGAAGAGAATCTCCTGCCATCGTTTGGGCCTCCAGTTCCGGGGCACTCATCCCCGGCAGCAAATTCTTTGCTTCGTACATGGCCTGATCGGCCCACTCCGCCCACTGGGTGCCGGGGAACTCCGATTGAAGTTGTTGGGCTGCCGAGAGCGCGGCCTCCGACTGCAGGCTGTCCATAAACGCCCGAACTCGAATCGCCTGAACCCCCGCTCGCTGCTGTGAGGTTGCTGCGCGAGCCTCAAAGTCATCAATCAAATCCAACGTAGCTTCCTGCCCAAGGAATCGGGCCGAGGCGCGGCGGGCAATCTGAGCGGCCTCCACGTACTGAGGATTCGACGGTTCGATCTGACGGGCCCGCTCGACCACCAGTGAATCGTCCCAGCCTTCAAGTAGAGACAACGACTCAACCACGGAAAGGTCGCTGGCGTACGTCTCCGGATAGGTATCTTGCAGGCTCCATAGAATACTACTCGTTTGCCGAACGCTCTGGACCAAAGCATCAGAGCTGTGAGCCCCCTCCTGCAGGCGTTGTACGAGGGTTTCCCGATGCATCGCCATCGTATTTCGATACGCAAGAAAGGCAGAGTTTTCCGGTGATTGGACGCGAAGCGGCCGTTCCAGGGGCAATTCTGCCTGCATCGTACCGGAGTCTCCCGGGGCCACGACGTAGCGAATCTGTCCGAGGCGCTCCTGTCCCCGACGCCCCCATAGGATGAGAGGATAAACGCCGCGCTCAGGGGCCGTGACGGTCAGTTCAAACGTTCCCTCTCGATCCGTCTCGGCATAGCCGAGCGTATCGATGGTTCGCCCCTGCGCATGGGCCACCATCACCCGAAAGCCGCTGTAGTTCTGGGACGTGTCCACACTCGGACGGACGGTTACAGTCCCCTCGAGATAGCTCTGCACCGTCGACTCGTCAGACTGACAGGCCATTCCGACCAGGAACACACCGGTCAGCAGAACTCCTCGGAGAAGCGCACGCCAGGGAAACATTGGAAGAGGTGAACCTTCGGCGTCTGACATGAAAAAGCTGTTCTCGTCTATTCTTCTACGTTTTCGACGGTCTCGCGACGCGCCTCCAGCTTTTCCTGGAGGAGAGACCGAACGAGTTGCGGATCCGGCGATCCGTCGAACCGCTGCATCACCTGACCGATGAAGAAGCCCAAGAGCCCATCCTTCCCCCCGAGATACGTCTCCACCTGATCGGGATGATCGTCCAACACCTCCTCTACCACAGGCTCTATGGCCTCTTGGTCGGAAACCTGGATGAGATCCCGCTCGTCGGCAATGCGACCCGCACTTTTGTCGTGCTCCTCGAGCATGGCTTCAAAAACCTCCTGGGCCGCATTGGAATTGACTTTGTCCTGCACCCGGAGGTAGACGAGCTGGGCGAGCCGCTCCGCCCCGACGGGGAGCTCGTCGATGCTGACGGATCGCTCGTTGAGCACTCGCATCACCTCGGTCATGATAAAATTGGAGACCATCTTGGCCTGAGCATCGGTGTCGCCTCCCTTCGTGCGCTTATAAAGCTGTTGGAGAGCCTCCTCAAAAAAGTCGGCCACGGCGCGCTCCTCGGTTAGCACGCCGGCATCGTAGGCCGGGATTCCGATTTCGTCGATAAACCGTTGCCGACGGGCCCGGGGCAGCTCGGGCAGCCCTTCGCGGATGCGTTCAATCATCTCTTCCTCCACGGTAACCTCCACGAGGTCCGGATCGGGCATGTACCGGTAGTCGTGGGCCTCCTCTTTGGAGCGCATGGCGCGAGTGGTGCCGGCGTCCGGATCCCAGAGCAGGGTCTGTTGCTCGACGTCGTCCCCCCGTTCCTGCGCGGCGATCTGGCGAGTGATTTCGTAGTCGAGCGCCTTCTCGACGTGCCGCATCGAATTCATGTTCTTGAGCTCGGTGCGGGTCCCAAATTGCTCGCGGCCCCGAGGGCGCACGCTTACGTTTGCATCGCAGCGCAGAGAGCCTTCTTCCATGTTGCCGTCACTGATGCCGAGGTACCGCACCAGTTGCCGGAGTCGTTGAAGGAAGAGATACGCTTCGCGAGGCGTGCGGAGATCCGGCTCCGTAACCAGCTCGAGCAGCGGCACACCACAACGGTTATAGTCGAGTCGCGTGGCGCCCCCCTCCGAATCGTGGATCGACTTGCCGGCGTCTTCCTCCATGTGAATGCGGGTCAGCCCAATCCGCCGGGAGGCCTGGTCGGACGTTTCCTGGGCCTCCTCGTCTTCCCCGGGGTAGATCTCAACGTATCCGTCGTAGCAGATGGGCGTATCGTACTGAGAGATCTGATACCCTTTGGGCAAGTCCGGATAGAAGTAGTGCTTCCGGGCAAAGACGGACCGAGGGGCAATCGAACAGTGGGTGGCCAGCCCGAGACGCAAGGCATATTCAACCACTTTCTGATTGAGCACCGGAAGCGTCCCTGGATGCCCGAGGCTAACGGGATCGACCTGCGTGTTGGGATCGGCCCCAAACGCCGTGGGATCCGAGCTAAAGATCTTCGAGTCTGTCTGGAGCTGAACGTGTACCTCCAGTCCGATGACCGGCTCGTAGGTCTCGTAAGCCATGCGTGCCAGTGAGGAATGAGTCAGCAATAACCGTCGAGAACGGGGGCAAAGAATGCACCCGCCCGAAGGTACCCGAGGACCGTGAAAATGTTCGGCGACACCAGCCCGTCACGGCGCCGCGGTCACGTACAGACCGTGGTCGGGACGAATTCACCGGCAGAGGGTCTCCGACTCATTTCTTCCAGGGACCGATTAGAGACCCGGACTAAGGCAAACCCGAGCCACAATGGAAGGCCCCGGGCGCTACCAGCGAGCCTCGTAGCCCCGAAGGTCCACATGAACAAACGGCCCTCGATGAGAAGCAGGCCCGTACACCCCCATGCCACCAGGGACGGGGTCCCCGGAAGGTGTGGCTTCGTCCTCGACGATCTCCGCAAGCATCTGGGCATCCTCCTCAGTGATTCGACCATCTCCGTCAAGATCATCCATCACGTTATCCCCATCCGCATCGACAAAGATGTCGGCCGCATCCCCATAGAGATGGCGGCTGTACTCTGTGGTGTTTCCGATCGAGCGATTGTAATACGGCGTTCGATACCCACTCATGACGTGCAGGGTCGAGACCGAATGCCCCCTGTCATTGACCGCAGCCAGGGTGCGTTCCAGCCGCTGGAGCAACCGTGCCCGAACGAGCACATACTGGGGCAGGGCCTCCGTCTGCTTGCACAAGAACTGTTCGAGCCGAAAGTTTGGAGACAAGCGTACGTCTTTGTTCTCCTCGGTCACTTTGATGAACCCTCGAGGGGGTTCGTAGGTCTCTAAGCCTCGCAAGGCGGTTTTCCGATACTCCCCGATCCGATATCCGTCCAGGGCCTCCCTCTCGTGCGTCCATGGGGTGAGGACAAATGCCTGAAGCCGCACAGAGGCATCCGTCACCGTATTGGTTACCTCGATCGAATAGAGGCCCGGCTTCTCGGGAGCCGTAAAGCGCCATCCGCCCTGCCCTTTCGACTCAAACCGTCCCCCCGGTGCATCGATATGGTACGGCATGGCTGGATCGCTTTGCACCGAGACGTCAACTGTTTCCCCCGGCATGACAGAGACCGTCATGATCCGATGGGTGATGACCTGCTCGTCGAACTGAACGGAAAACGCAGCGGTCCCCTCTTCATAATCAGATGCTGAGTCGACCAGCACCGCACCGACGGCAGGCGACGTTGAAAAAAGAAGAAGCGCCAAGAACGTAGCGCACACTCCGCGAAGTTGAATCCGCATGACCGTAATGGAGGGCTCCCCTCTACAAACGAACATTAAAGACTGAAAAGCGACCGAGAGGAACGGCCTTCCCCGGGGGAAATACAGGACTCTGCAGCCCAAAGGCCTTCGACTACGGAGAGAATCAGAAGGAAGATGGGCTTCCTGAGAACAGCCTCAAACGAGTCCAGAGCCTTCCCCCGGAAGGAATTCAAAAAGCCAAGCCCCCAACCTCTAACAAACGAACGACCCTGGAAGGCTTTTTTCCGGTTTCCTTCCCCCACTTGTCGATTTTGGCCACCGAGCGGTTATTCGGGAGCAGGAGCACAACCGGTCTCGTTCCCCTCTTCTGCCGCCTCCCTCTACACCGAAGGCCCCCGCATTGTTCTCTTTTTCTCCCCTTTCAATGTCCCTTCGTCTCCTTCTTCTTTTCTGCCTCGTCTACCTGATCTCCCAGCCCTCGATGCGTCTCCATCGGTCGACTCCCTTCGAGAGCAGCTTCGCGCTCCTCTCCAGAACTCAATACCTCATGGCCTCCGGCCCGAGGACTACCGAGTAGACGAGATCGAATCCCTTGCCCAAACGCTTGGCCCCAACGGACAGAGGTCGGAGATAGAGAGTCGCCGTCTGGTGGATCTCGCGATGCTGTATGCGAATCCGTTTTTGCTCTCCGGCTCCCACCATCTCGCCGGACGCCTCGATCCGAAAACGATCCCCCCGTCCTGGACGCTCAACCGGCGGAAATCAGATCTCTCGGCCGTTCTCGAGGAGGCCGTCCGAACCGAATCGATCGAGCAGGCCCTGAATTGGCTCTGCCTCTTCCAAGATCACGAAGCAAATCTCTAAGCGCTTCCGTTCCCCGGGGGGGCGCAAGAACTCAACGCGTGGTAGAGATCGTCACGCCTCACTCGTCATCGGTCCCCTCCGTTGTCCGTTTTTCCACCACGCCCCGACGCTGAAACCAGAGAGCCGTCAGCCAGCAGCATACGGCCCAGACGGATCCGACCGCCCATCCTCCCAGCACGTCGGTCGGCCAATGCACTCCCAGATAGACCCTGCTGATGCCGACGGCCCCTGTGATCAGGATGGCGAGCACCAAAAAATAGACCTTCAAGACCCACCGAGCATGGAGTCGGGCGAGGAGCGCCCCGAGGGTCAGGTACACCACGGCCGACATCATAGAATGGCCGCTGGGGAAACTGGCGGAGTAGACGTGGGCCTCATGAGGGACCAGTTCCGGTCGCGGACGGTCAAACCCCGTTTTAAACAGCACACTCAGCAGACTGCCCCCTATCACGGCGACGAGCACAAAGAGTGCAACGCGCCGCCTCCTCATGAGGAGAAGGTACACGGTGGTGGCGAGAGTAATCAGAACCAACGCAGCCACCCCTCCCAGCGCGGTCACATCCCGCCCCACCTCTTCAAGCCAAAACGGCCCGATCGGATCACTTGGATCTCCCGGGGTTCGCATGGCAAGCAGGAGCCGTCCGTCGATTGCTTTTGCTTCGCCTTCCAAGATCGAGTCGGCGACCTCGAGAAAGATCCAGATTCCGCCCCCGAGAGCGACGAGCAGCAGTAAAATTTGCAACTCGATCCCTCGGAGGTGGGCGCGGAGCACTCGGTAATACCGTGCAAGGGAGGATTGGCTCATCTCGACTCGACCCCGTACTTGAGGGCTCCAATTCAGTCTCCAAAGCGAGCGTTCGGACTTCAATGCCTCAATCAGGCCACTCTCGAGCGTCCGCCTCGATCATATTAAGCAACCTCCGCCGTCGGTGGCTCAAGTCATCCAGTGCCGCGTGAAACTCTTCATCTGAGACGGTCGGAATTCCGGAGGCCCGGAGGATGTCCAGATTCGGCGGAGGGGGAACGTCCTCTGCGGGAGGAAGAAGGGACGCGTGGACGTGGACGAGGTAATCTCGAATCGTCGAGCGCGCATTTGCAAGATGGATCGTCTCTGGACGATGCTCCTCTGGAATTCCATGCGTGAGAATGGTGAGGGCCTCATCTAAAATAACCGTCGCAATCGTGGACGCGTATTTGTCTCCTACACAATGGTAATAGTGCAAAATCGGGTAAGCCTGATGCTGGTACGTAAGCTGCCCAATCTCCGAGGAGAGCTCCGAGAACAGCTCATTCAACCCGTAAAACTCCTCTCCATTCCACGCCCTCCGAACGACGTCTTCACTCTTCATTCCCAGCCCAGTGACTGTACTCGCAAAGGTACGCTTTAAGGTGACCGCCCCAAGCACTGAAACGATGTACGAAACGCTCATGGTAATGAAGAACATCCCATTCGCAGTCACGAGGATGGTCACAATCTGCCAGAAGCCACCACTTGGGATAATGTCCCCAATCCCGAGTGTAAACATCGTGTAGCCCACGAAATAGAGGCGGCTGGCCCAGGTAATGGGCTCCCCCTCTGTGCTGATTAAGACCTCCTCGCCACTCGCGAAGAGACACGCCCATCCGAACCAAATCAGAACAATCCACGTCGCCAGGGTGATCCCAATCATGAAAGGGCCTGCGAGTCGAAGCACCCGGGGGCTGTCACCGGACACGATTCGCATCCCGTTCCATCCACTCCTCATCAGATAACGAGTCAGCGGCCCGGCTCCCCCATCGACCCAGAGGGTGGTCCATATCAAATCAATGGTGGTCCCGCCAAGAAAAATCACTCCCAGGATGAGATAGACGACGTCCATAACCAAACCCTCTATAAGTAGCCCATTTCCAAAGTGGTAAGAATGCTTCAAGGCTCGCTTAGGAGCCTCCAAACTCGTTCCTCGTCAACTCGGGACTGGTGACTCGTCCACTCATGATTCGTGGCTGGTGACTCCCCACCTCGTGACTCCAGGTGTGCGCCCAGTTGAGTCGACTCCCCCCACAGCCCGACTGTGCACCACCCGCCTGGTCTCTCCGTCGAAGGGAAGCGTAGATCTTTTAGATGCTGTAGAACGTTCGTAATCGACATACTGAACCTGAACGACAACCTCCTGCCCGGTGCGCTCCGTTATTTGTCGATCGAGAACATTCGGCAACTCCGGGGCGGTCTGGTCCGCCCTCCGAGACAAGACGACACTGATTTCGGTGTCGTTGGAAAACAGTCCCGGCCCAACGTACTCGATAGTCACCTCCATGACCCGTAGCCCTTGGTATTGCTCCTGGGCGAGAACATCCGTGGTGGCACTATTAACCGTCCGCTCGAACGAACTCTGTTGCAAAAACCCCATCCCAACGAGGCCGACGACCGCGGCGACAGAGAGCAGCGTGCCGCCTACTCGAACTACCTGCCAGGGCGTGTCGACCGCAAAGAGACTCTCGTTGACGTGGTCGGGGCGATAGCCGAGGTAAAACAGCATGGCCATCCCTCCCACGTTCACCGCGATGATGGTGAGCGTGAGAAGAAGGAGGGCCCCGAGCGCAACGATGAAGTTGGTCCAGGCAAGGCCTATGCCCACGGCGGCCGCGGTGGGAATCAAAGCCGCGGCAATCATGACCCCGACGATGGTCACATTTCCCTTTGTAGCGAGGCCGTAGGCCCCGGCTGCCCCGGCAGAAATCCCAACCACGATCGAAAGGATGCTGGGGGAGATCCGCAGGCTCAGGAGTGCCATCTGTTCGAGTGCGAGCCGAACGGGAACCGCCTGGAACTCCTTGATGAGCCAGGCAAAGAGGGCTCCCGTCAGGATCGCAACGCCCAACCCGATGGCCTGCATGTGAAGGCTCCGGAGCAGCATGTCCCGATCATTCCGCACCGCCCCGACACTGGCCGTAAGCATCGGACTTACGATGGGAGCAATCACCATCGACCCCACCACGACGGCCGGCGAGCCCAAGAGAATGCCCGCCGTGGCGACGATTGCACTCAAGACCATCATCCACAAATAGGAACGAGTGTTGAGGCGGAGGTCCTTCGCCTTCGATCGAAGGGCATCGGGGGCAATCCTATTCGGGGTTTGCCCCCACCGGTCCTGCACCTCATCTACATGTTCGAAATTTGCAAACTCGACGTTTAGCGAGACCGTGTAGGTTTGCTTTTTATAGCCGATCTCCTCAAACTCCTGAAGAATGTGTTCTACGGCATCCGCGGGCACCACAAACTGGATGAGGTACTGCCCTTCCTGCTCCCCGCCCCCCGGAAGAATAGTATAGCCGAACTGCCGGTCACGAAGGATGTCGACAATCGCGTCTCGCTGATCTTCAGAAACGGAGATCTGCAGGAGGCGCATACGAAGCTAGAATGCATTCAGACAGGCAGTGGGAGAATCCGCGTGAGACAGCATCGGACCACGCCCGGCGGTCTGGTTCTACGCAGAATCGGAGACGGATCTCTCACCAAACCTGGAGATCGAGAGCAATCGACAGTTCGGGAACGGAGGAGACTGATTCGTCCAGAGAGGACGACAATCGCGGGAAAACGGTTTGCTGAAGGGGCTACCGTACGACCCACAAGATTTCGAGGACGCCGTCGTTGGGGCGAATCACCGACGGTCGTCCAAGAAGTCTTCGCCTGCGGTGTTGGAAAACGAAAAACCGAGTGTCAGCATCTCTCCTGAAATTGTCACAGCTCCGCCCGCAGCACGAGGAGGCGATGGGGATCCACGGTGAGCGTCTCGCCGGAGTTGATCGATTCGTTGCCGTCCCACTCGTCGACCAGTTCGGAGACGAGGTCCCAGCGGTCGACGCGGACCTCCTCCAGCTCATTTGCTTCTGTGGGGAGAGTAAAGGTCACGTCCGACCCACTCTGATTCATGAGCACGAGAAAGGAATCATCGTGCAGGGGCTCTCCCTGGGGATCCCTTTCGAGCTGCAGCCCCCGAAGGAGATACCCGAAGGCACGCAAGTCTTCGTCGTGCCAGTCCTCGTGGGTCATCTCACGGCCGTCCGGGTGCCACCAGAGCACGTCGCCCGTTCCGTTCTCCTGATCGGCCGGCGAAAGAAAGTGACGACGGCGAAAGCTCGGATGCTCCTTTCGGAAGGCAGTCAGACGGCGCACGAAGTCCAGAAATTTTTGCTCGCGCTCATCGAGATCCCAATCGTACCACGAAATTTCGTTGTCCTGACAGTAGGGATTGTTGTTGCCCCGTCGGGTATGCGAGAGCTCGTCCCCGCCAAGAAGCATGGGCACGCCCTGCGACAGAAGCAAGGTGGCCATGAGGCTGCGCTTGCGGCGCTCCCGGCACGCAATAACCTCAGGATCGTCACTCGGACCTTCGGTCCCACAGTTGGTGGAGTGGTTTTGGTCGTGCCCATCCTCGTTGCCTTCCTTGTTCTCCTCGTTGTGCTTTTGTTCGTAGCTCACGAGGTCCTGCAGGGTAAACCCGTCGTGTGCCGTGATAAAGTTGACGGAGGCAAAAGGACGGCGTCCGGAGCGTTCGTAGAGATCGCTCGAGCCGGCAATGCGGGTCGCCACTTCACCCGTGAGCCCTTCGTCCCCGCGCCAAAACCGGCGGATGGCATCCCGATAACGGCCATTCCACTCGGCCCACTGCCAGGGAAACCCGCCGACTTGGTAGCCGCCGGGGCCTACGTCCCAGGGCTCGGCGATGAGCTTTACCTGACTGAGGATCGGGTCCTGCTGAACGATCTTAAAGAAGGGCGCGAGCATGTTGATGTCGTAGAGCTCGCGGGCCAGGGCTGAGGCAAGATCAAAGCGGAAGCCATCGACGTGCATCTCGGTCACCCAGTAGCGCAGGCTGTCCATGATGAGCTGTAGGACGTAGGCGTCGCCGGGATCGAGCGTGTTGCCCGTCCCGGTGTAGTCCATGTAGTACCGCTCGTCGTCGGGGTTGAGCTTGTAGTAGGTGCGGTTGTCAATGCCCCGTAGGGAGAGCGTCGGCCCGAGGTGATTGCCCTCACAGGTGTGGTTGTAGACCACGTCGATAATGACTTCGAGGCCCGCGTCGTGGAGCGCCCGAACCATCATCTTGAAGTCGCGCACCGCGCTCACCGAGTCCCCGGAGGCGTATTCCGGTTCCGGCGCAAAGTACGCGAGGGTGTTGTAGCCCCAATAGTTGCGGAGCCCCTTCTCTAGGAGGTGACGGTCCTGGAGCTTCGCGTGGACCGGGAGAAGGGATACGGTCGTGACGCCGAGGTCCTTGAGGTGATCGATGACCGGTTCCGAGGCCAGCCCCAGATACGTCCCCCGGTAGGCCTCCGGCACCTCGGGATGTTGCTTGGTGAGCCCTTTGACGTGGGTCTCGTAGATGATGGTGTCCTCCCACGGAATCTCGGGCCGGTGATCGTCCTCCCAGGCAAAACTTTCCTCGACCACCGCCCCGAGCGGTGCGTAGGGAGCGCTGTCGGCAGTGCTAAACGAAAGGTCAGCGTCTTCCTCGTCCTCGACGTCGTAGCCAAACAGGCTATCGTCCCACCGCAGCGGTCGCCCTATGGCCTTGGCGTAGGGGTCCAGGAGGACCTTGTTCGGATTGAAACGATGACCATTGGCAGGATCGTACGGCCCATACACCCGGTAGCCATAAAGCTGGCCGGGGCGCAGGTTCACGATGTAGCCGTGCCAGATTGGACCCGTTCGTTCGGGCATTTCGAAAGTGACGGCGGGTTCGGTGTCGGCGGGATCGTTAAAGAGGAGCAACTCCACCTTTTCCGCGTGCGCACTGTGAAGAGCGAAATTGACCCCGATCCCGTCCCACCGGGCGCCGCGGGGATAGGGCTTGCCGGGCCGGATGTGGAGCCCCCGGTGCGGCTGCTTTTCGGCGGGAGTCAGAGTCGTCGTAGATGCTTCCTCCATACAGAGAGCGAACGTTATGCAACAATCATGGGGTCGTGACGAAAACGCTGCCATTGGCCGGATTCGTCACACTCCCACATTGAATTGAAAACAGGGATACGGGTTCGATCTCTCCAGGTCTCACGCTGACCTCACTCCTCAGGATGGCCGGAGGGGCCATCAAACTCCTAGAACAATCCGCTCCGACAGCTACAATCTACGGGCTCGTGCGTTGGGATTTTTGTGCATTGGTACGTAGGCTGTAGCGACACCCTCCAGCTTTATTTTCGAATGGCTAGGGGCGCCTCGGGCCCCTTTTCTGTTTCGACGGTTCATCCCCTCGCTATATGGCTCCCTCCTCTGACGCCTCTGCTTCGACGGATCGACAGACCTTGCCAAAGTCCTGGTCCCGCGTCGTCATCACGTCTGTGGCCCCTTCGGTCGACGACGGACGGTGGCCGATCAAGCGCGCCAAAGGCGAAACGGTCGAAGTGACGGCCGGGGTCATCGTGGACAGCCACGAAGAGCTGGCGGTCGAGCTGGTCTACTATCACAGAGAGGAGGACACTCAGCACGTAGAGCGCATGGCGCCCCGGGCAAACGACGAATACGTGGGGGCCTTCCCGGTGTCCGAGCTCGGCCGCTACCAGTATCGCGTCCGCGCGTGGATCAATCGCTTTGCCACGTGGCAGGACCAGTTCCGGCGGCGCGTCTCCGGAAATGAGTCTCAGGCTGAACTGGAGAGTGAACTGAAGGTCGGCGCCTCTTTGCTCCGAGATGCCGCAGAAAATGCCCCCGCTGAGGACCGCGAGCTGCTTGCCGCACACATTGATGCCTTCGAAAACGGAAACGAGGAGGCGGCCCTCGGTGACGAGATCGCTCAACTGGTCCGGCGCCATGCTCCCCACGAACAACAGACCACCAGTGAGTCTTATGAAGTGCTGGTGGACCCACCGCTGGCCCAGTCAGCGGCCTGGTACGAGTTTTTTCCTCGATCTACTGGTGAAACTCCTGGAGAGCACGCCACCCTCGACGAGGCGGCCGAACGCCTGCCGCGCATCAAAGAGATGGGCTTCGACATCGTCTACCTTCCCCCCATTCATCCGATTGGGGAAACCAATCGCAAAGGCAAAGACAACGCCCCAGTCGCCGAAGAGGGCGACCCGGGCAGTCCGTGGGCCATCGGGGGCTTTCTAGAAGACGGGTCGAAGGGCGGTCACAAGAGCGTCCACCCCAAACTGGGTGGCATCAAGGCCTTCGATCGGTTCGTAGCACGGGCCGAAGAGCTGGATCTCAAAGTGGCTCTCGATATTGCCTTTCAGACCTCCCCGGACCATCCCTACATCGAAGAGCACCCGGAGTGGTTCTACCATCGGCCCGACGGAACCATCCGCTACGCAGAAAATCCCCCCAAGAAGTACCAGGACGTCCATCCCATTAACTTCGAGACGGAGGACTGGCCGGCTCTCTGGACAGAGCTCAAGAGCGTGTTCGAGTTCTGGATCGACCACGGAGTCACCATCTTCCGGGTCGACAATCCCCATACGAAGCCCTTTGCCTTCTGGCAGTGGTGCCTCCGCGAACTCCGAAAGGACACGCCCGAACTGATCGTCCTGTCGGAGGCCTTCACACGGCCCAAGACGATGTACAATCTCGCCAAGATCGGCTTCAACAACTCGTATACCTACTTCACCTGGCGAAACACGAAGGACGAGCTCGTCGACTACGGCGAGGAGCTGTTCCACACCGACCTGGCCGAGTACTTCCGCCCCAATTTCTGGCCCAATACGCCGGACATTCTCCACGAGGAGCTGGTGCACGGCGGCCGATCCGCCCACAAGATCCGGTTTACCCTCGCCGCCACCCTCTCCAGTGCATATGGGGTGTACGGCCCTCCCTTCGAGCACGTCTTTAACGAGCAACATCCCGATCGGGAGGAGTACGCTCGCAATGAGAAATACGAGATTCGGAGCTGGAACTGGAACGACCCGAGCTCCCTCCAACCGTTCATGCGCCGCATCAATCGCATCCGGGCGGAGCATCCGGCTCTCCAGCAGATGCGAAACGTTCGGTTTCTCGATACGAAGAATCCTGAGTTGATTGCTTACAGTAAGGAAAGCCGGGACGACCTGATCGTCGTTGTCGTCACGCTGAATCCGCACCACCCCCAGGAAGGCCAGCTCGTTCTGCCCAACGACGACTTTGGACTTCCCATGGACGAGTCCTTTCCCGTGCACGACGTGCTCAACGACGCCCACTACACCTGGCGCGGCACGCATCAATACCTCCACTTAACTCCGAGCGCACCCGCACACATATTTCACCTGACTCGAGAGATTTCCTCCGAAACGACCCATCCCGTTTACGAGCGTCCCGTCCACGCCTGATTGTTAGGGGGGAAGGGTGGAGGGGTGGACGTGTGGACGCTTTTGGTCTTGACTCCGAAAGCTTCTCCCTCTAACCTTCCGCTTCCAAACCTCCAGACTTCCAAACTTCCACACTAGCAACGCTGCATGGCCGACGATTTCCTCACCGATCCTCGCTGGTACAAGGACGCCGTCATCTACGAGCTGCACGTCCGTTCCTTTTTTGATTCCAACGATGACGGCTTTGGGGATTTTCAGGGCCTGCGGGACAAGCTTTCCTACCTCGAGTCGCTGGGGGTAAACACCCTCTGGCTCCTCCCCTTCCTGGAAAGCCCCCTGCGAGACGACGGTTACGATACAGCCGACTACTTCAAGGTCCTGCCCGTCCACGGCGACCTGGACGACTTCAAAGCCTTCCTCGACGAGGCCCACGCCCGGGGCATGCGAGTCATCACCGAGCTCGTCCTCAACCACACCTCCGATCAGCACCCCTGGTTTCAGGAGGCCCGCGATCCGGAGTCCGACAAGCACGACTGGTACGTGTGGAACGAAACGGACGACAAGTACGAGAACGTCCGCGTTATCTTCACCGACACGGAGGATTCGAACTGGAGCTGGGACGCCAAGGCGCAGAAATACTACTGGCACCGTTTCTTCTCCCACCAGCCCGACCTCAACTACGACAACCCCGAGGTGCGGGAGAAAATGAAGGAGGTCATGTTTTTCTGGCTCGACATGGGTGTGGACGGGCTTCGCCTCGATGCGGTGCCGTATCTGTATCAACGAGAGGGAACCAGCAGCGAAAACCTGCCCGAGACCATTGCTTACGTAAAGGAGCTGCGTGCGGCCGTCGAGGAGCGCTACGGGCCCGGCAAGGTCCTGCTCGCCGAGGCCAACCAGTGGCCCGAAGACACCCTTCCCTACTTCGGTGAGGACGCAGAAGGCAAGAGTACGGGGGTGCAGATGGCGTTCAATTTCCCCATCATGCCCCGCATGTACATGGCCCTCCGCCGTGAAAATCGTCGACCGCTCGTGGAGGTCCTCGACCTTACCGCCGGCATTCCGGACGACGCCCAGTGGGCCCTCTTCCTCCGCAACCACGACGAGCTCACGCTCGAAATGGTGACGGACGAGGAGCGAGACTACATGTATCACGAGTATGCCGCGGACGACCGTTTCCGCATCAACGTAGGCATTCGCCGCCGCCTGGCCCCCCTCCTGGATGGCGACCGTCGTCGCATCGAGCTGATGAACGCCCTGCTGATGAGCCTCAAGGGCAGCCCCATCATCTACTACGGAGACGAGATTGGCATGGGCGACGATCCGTTCCTCGGAGATCGGAATGGAGTCCGCACCCCCATGCAGTGGAGCCCCGACAAGAACGGAGGCTTTTCCCGGGCGCCCTACCACAAGCTGGTCATGCCGCCCATCAATCGAGGCCCGTACAGCTACGAGTTCGTAAACGTCGAGAATGCAGAGGCCGACCCGAACTCCCTCCTCCACGTCATGCGTCGGCTCATTGGCCTGCGCCAGCAGCACAAAAAGATCTTTGGGCGCGGCTCCTTCGAGCTCCTTCCTCTCGACAACCAGGCCATCCTGGCCTTCATCCGTGAATACGAAGGGGAGCGCATCCTCGTGCTGGCCAACCTCTCTCGCTTCGCCCAGTCCGTCCACGTGCCGGCCCGGGAGGACTTGCAGGACATGGCCCCGGTCGAACTCTTCGGCCAATCGGCCTTTCCTCCCATTGACGAGGACGACTATCATGTCGTCATTGGCCCTCACAGCTTTTACTGGTTCAAGCTTATCCCTGAAGAAAAAGTGGATCGCGAACCCGAGCGACCGAGCGGCCTTCGGATTGCCGAGGTCGGGCCGGACGGTCAAAAGCTTCCGGTGCTTCCCGTGGCCGAAGGGCTGCAGAATGTGCTCGTCCCCACCATGGCCCGCGGCCGGGGCCCGGAGCAGCTTGAGTCTGTGCTCCCCGATTTCATCCGCGATCAGCGATGGTTTGGGGGGAAAGCAGAGGTACTCGAGTCCGCATGTGTAGAGGATGCCGTGCGGCTACAGACCAATCCGGTGGTCTACCTTTCAATCATTGAGGTTACCCTCGAAAACGACTCTACATTCTACACGCTTCCGCTGATGGCAGCGTCGGAAGAGGAGTCCTCTTCCATCCTGAGCGAACATCCGTCGGCGGCCCTGGGATGGTTGGAGATTAATGGCACCGGAAGTCGTCAGCTCGTCTACGACGCGACGGTCAATCCCGACTTCTGGTCCACCCTCTTTCGGTGGTGGCAGGGGGGCAGCAAAGGACGGTCGCTCAAGGGCGTTTACGAGGCCGATCCCTCTCGGGCCGCGAAGGGGGTCGTACCGAACGAGGTTCACCTCCTCCGGGGAGAGCAGAGCAACACGGCCGCCATCATCAACGACGACTACTTCATCAAACTCTACCGTCGCCTCGAGCAAGGAACCAACCCCGAAACGGAATTGCTCGAACACCTGACCAACGTCGGCTTCAAGTTTACCCCCCAGCTTCACGGAACCATTAGCTTCCGCCGTCGCAATCGTCGCTATACACTGGGAATTATGCAGGAGGCGCTTCCGGTAGAAACCGACGGATGGGATTATGCGCTGACCTGTACAAACCGATTTCTCAATCGGATCGAAAATACGACGTTTCCCCGCGAGCAGGCGCTGTCCAACGACCCCAAAGAAGGAGGACCCGAAGAAGGACCCGCGGGATCGTCGTCGGAAGCGTCCGTTCCGGTGTGGCTCGAAGACGTGGCACCAGAAATGCTGTCGCTGTCCCGCGTGCTCGGGGTGCGCACGGCAGAGATGCACCTGGCCCTGGCCCGGGCTGAGGACGAGGACCTGCACCCGATCGACGCCCCGTCCGACGCCAGCACCGAGTTGGCCGATCGGATCGAGTCCGAACTCGAGACCACGCGCGCCCTCCTCGCCCGCCAAGATCAGGTGGAGTCCGACGACCTCCCCTCGGACTCCGCCTGGGAGGAAGCCCACGAGCAGATCGAAACGCTCCGGCAGGTCGAGGCGCCCCACCAGCGAATCCGCATGCACGGCGACTACCACCTCGGCCAGCTTCTCCGTGCCGAAGGAGACATCTACATTCTCGACTTCGAAGGCGAACCGGCCCGCCCTCTCCAAGAACGCCGTCGTCGGGAGAACGCCCTTCGTGACGTGGCAGGCATGGTGCGCTCGCTCGAATACGCCATCCTGTCTGCGTGGCAAACCCACGCAGAGCTGGATCCCGACTACACCCCCTGGATCGACGCTCTCCTCCGCTGGTCCGAACGCACCTTCCTCGATGCCTATGCCGACACGGCGGAGGATGCTCCCTTTCTTCCCCCGGCTCCGGCCCGCTACTCGTTCCTCTGGGCCTACCTCTTCCACAAGGCCCTCTACGAGGTTCGCTACGAGCTCAATCACCGTCCCGACTGGGTCTGGCTTCCCCTCCGCGGGCTCCACCGACTCCTGCAGCACCCACAATCTAAACCGGCCGCTTTCTAGCCTCCTTCGGCCGGTCTTTCCCTCCTGCATCGGCTTGATTCGCCCTGTTCTGTTCTCTGGTCGACGCCTCTCCCGTCTATGCCCCGCCTCACGGACGAAGACATCTACTACTGGAACGAAGGCACCCACGCCCGCAGCTACGAACAGCTGGGGGCCCATCTGAATCAACGTGGCACCTGGTTCACGGTGTGGGCTCCCAACGCCGATCGCGTGTCGGTCATGGGCGACTTTAACGACTGGGCCCCTGACGCACACGTCCTGGACCGCCGTGAGAGCGGCCTCTGGGAAGGATACGTCCGCGGCGCCTCTCCCGGAGACAAGTACAAATATCGACTCCGGGCCAACGGCGAACAGCTGGACCGCACCGATCCGTACGCGTTTCAGATGGAAGCGCCCGCACAGAACACGTACGAAGGGCTCTCCTCCATCATCACCGACCTGGACGACTACACCTGGGAGGACGACGACTGGATGGACGAGCGACGAGGCCCGAGTGGCCTCGACGAGCCGCTGTCCATCTACGAGGTTCACCTCGGCTCCTGGCGACACAAGCAGCACGGCGAGTCTCTCAGCTACCGCGAGGTGGCCGCCCCCCTGGCCGATCACGTCGAAGAGCTCGGATTCACCCACGTCGAGTTTCTCCCTCTGGCCGAACATCCCTACTACGGCTCCTGGGGCTACCAAATCCTGGGCTATTACGCCCCGACCTTTCGCTACGGCTCGCCCCAGGACCTCATGTATCTCATCGACACCCTCCACCAGCGGGGCATCGGCGTCATCATGGACTGGGTGCCCGGCCACTTTGCGACCGATCCCCAGGGACTTACCTACTTCGACGGCTCCCACCTCTTCGAGTACGAGGATCCGCGCATGCGCCACCACCCCGACTGGGGCACCCGTGTCTTCGACTTCGGCAAGCCCGGGGTGCGCAACTTTCTGATTTCCAACGCCCTCTTCTGGCTCGACAAGTACCACGTGGACGGCCTGCGCGTGGACGCCGTCGCGTCGATGCTCTATCGCGACTACTCGCGCGAAGGCGAGTGGTCGCCGAACGTTCACGGCGGACGCGAAAACTTAGAGGCCATTCGCCTGCTCCAGGACACCAACGAGCAGGTCTACGAGGCCTTTCCCGAAGCCCTCATGCTGGCCGAGGAATCGACGGCCTGGCCCGGGGTCACCACGCCCACCGAGCACGGCGGCCTCGGCTTCCTCTACAAGTGGAACATGGGCTGGATGCACGACACGCTCGATTACGTCACCAAGGAGCCCGTCCACCGCAAGTATCACCACGGCGACCTGACCTGGACCCTCAGCTGGGCCTTCTCGGAGAACTACACCCTTCCGCTCTCCCACGACGAGGTCGTCCACGGCAAGAACTCGCTCTGGGGCAAGATGCCCG